>NZ_JPGM01000075.1:0-1081 GCF_000731655.1 Burkholderia sp. MSh2
TATAGTCTCTAGCTTCAAGTGCAACGCCTTGAATCGAGTAAGGTGTTGCGATGAGGAAGTACAAGCATCTGAGCGCGGAAGAACGCGCGGTCATCATGATTGAACATCGAAACGGTAGCAGCACGAGAGCCATCGCACGACGGCTCGAGCGAAGTGCCTCGACGGTTTCCCGCGAACTCGCCCGTAATGGCAATACGGTGACGCACTACGATGCGACGCTTGCGGCGTCGACGTACCGTGCTCGTCGTCAAGGTTGCGGCCGGCGGCGCAAGCTGCTTGCTGGCAGTGCACTGTATCGGCATGTGCATGACCGGCTGGTCTATTGGCGCTGGTCGCCGCAGCAGATTGCTGCCAGACTTCGCCGTATGCATCCCGACGATCCTGACCAACGCGTCAGCCATGAAACGATTTACGCGGCGATATACGCTCATCCGCGAGGCGCACTCAAGCAGGCGATGATCGATGCATTGCGCCAGGAAAAGCCCGTGCGTGGACGCCGACGCACGACGCTCGCGGGCGGCGGATTCGTACCCGAAGCGCTGCGCATCGTTCACCGACCGGAGGAGATCGAACTGCGGCAACTGCCGGGACATTGGGAGGGCGACCTCATCAAGGGGGCGTTCAACCGTTCCGCCGTGGGCACGCTGGTCGAGCGCAAGACTCGTTTCGTCGTGCTGTGCCGCATGGACGGTTGCACGGCCCAGGACGCCCTGGAGGGTTTCACGCGCCAGATGAAGAAGCTGCCGGCCTTTCTGCGCGAGAGCCTGACCTACGATCGCGGAACGGAAATGACCTGCCATGTCGAGCTCTCCAGGCGATTGAATCTCGATATCTGGTTTGCCGATCCGCACGCGCCTTGGCAGCGCGGCAGCAACGAGAACACCAACGGTTTGCTGCGCCAGTTTCTGCCCAAAGGCATTGACCTATCGGCAGTCACCCAGATCCAACTAAACGACATCGCCAAATTGCTCAACGGCCGACCTCGTCAAACCCTCGGCTGGGATACGCCGGAGGAGGCAATGGCCAAGGAGCTGGAAATCAATGGACTTGCTAATCGTTGCACTTGATTTTTGAGACTGCC
>NZ_JPGM01000076.1:0-44902 GCF_000731655.1 Burkholderia sp. MSh2
TTTTCTCGTTGAGGGAGTTCTACAGCATGAAGAAATCGAGATTCACGGACAGCCAGATCATGGACGCGCTCAAGCGCGTGGAATCGGGGCTGTCGGTGCCGGACCTGTGCCGGGAACTGGGCATCAGCACGGCGACGTTCTACAAATGGCGCTCGAAGTACGGTGGCATGGACGTCTCACTGATCGCGCGGATGAAGGAGTTGGAGGCCGAGAATGCTCGGTTGCGCAAGATGTACGTCGAGGAGAAGATCAAGGCCGAGATCGTGGCGGAGGCGCTCGCAAAAAAAGACTGAGGCCATCTTGCCGGCGTGAGATGGCCATGCATGCGGTGTCCAGCCGGGGCATTTCGATCCGGCTGGCATGTGAGGCATTTGGGATCAGCCAGGCCTGTTATCGGTACGTCAGTCGGCGCAGCGCCGAGAACGACGAGATTGCAAACTGGCTGCTGCGCCTGACGGACAACCATCGGAACTGGGGCTTCGGGTTGTGCTTCCTGTACCTGCGCAACGTGAAGGGCTTCTGCTGGAATCACAAGCGCGTGTACCGGATCTATCGCGAACTGGAACTGAACCTGCGGATCAAGCCGCGCAAGCGGCTGGTCAGGCAGGTACCGCAGCCGCTGGCGGTGCCGTGCGCCGTCAACCAGGTCTGGTCGATGGACTTCATGCACGACCAACTGTCCGACGGACGCAGTATCCGGCTGTTCAATGTGATCGACGACTTTAACCGAGAGGCACTCGGTATCGAGATCGACTTCTCATTGCCATCGGAACGCGTGATCCGTGCGTTGCGGCAGATCATCGGATGGCGCGGCAGACCCAAGGCGATTCGGTGCGATAACGGGCCCGAGTACCTGAGCGCAGCGATCATCGAATGGGCCCGACAGTATGGCATCAGGCTCGACTACATCCAGCCGGGCAAGCCGCAGCAAAATGCGTATGTCGAACGATTCAACCGGACCGTGCGGTACGAATGGCTGTCGCAGTACCACTGGGAAGACTTGGACCACGTGCAGCGCTTCGCGACCGATTGGATGTGGACTTACAATCACGACCGCCCGAACATGGCCCTGGGCGGATTTACCCCAAAGCAGCGGTTGGCAATGGCCGCTTAGTTTCTACTTTTGAACCCCGTGGAAAACGGGGGGATTACCTAGACACCGGGGTGCTTGGCTCGCGATACTTGAAGCACGGTGAGCCGATTGAGTGTTCGCATACCAATCTCCTAACTGGTCAAATGACCAGCAAATGGTTCCGAGCTTCCCGTGGCTCTGACAGGATGTTTATGGAATCAGCGCTACCCGGATTCCTTGCTACATCCTTGATGCCAAAGGACTTTTGGAACTCGGTGGAGGTTGGTGGATTTCACAATGTGGGACTCTCTCTCCGCCAGTATTACGTCCGCTCCGCCAGAAAATGAAGAAGCCCGCCTTGTGCGGGCTTTTTCATTTGCGTTTCCGGTTGCGCACGCTGATGGGCAGCGAGGCTGCGGTGTGGAGCAAGCTGCCGACGGGCTGAGCACCTGCATGCGCAGCCGTAGCCGCTGCCTGCGGGACGCAGGCGAGACTGGCGTCAGGTTCGTCGCGCGTTAGGCACATGCCTGCACGGCATACCCGCTGATCTGTCGTCCGAACACGGCGCGCGAATGCATGGCGCATTTGTCGAGCCGTCCGCCGCATGCCGTGATGGATGCCGCGCTTCGATACCTTCCTTCCGTCGCCCCGAGGGGCGGGCGCCGCCTCAGTTGCCGTAGATGTCGAACGAGAAGTACTTGCGTGCGAGCGTGTCGTACTCGCCGTTCTTGCGAATTGCGGCGATCGCCCGGTTGATCCTGTCGGCCAGCGCCTTGTCGTCCTTGCGGATGCCGATCGCGACGCCGTCTCCCGATGCTCGCCTGTCGTCGATCTCCGCGCCGGCGAACGCAAATGCCTTGCCGCGCGGCGTGCGCAGGAAGCCGATGTCCGCCTGGATCGCCGTCTGGAACGAGGCGTCGAGGCGGCCGGTCGCGAGGTCCTGGTAGAGCTGGTCGGTGCCCGGGTAAGCAATCACCTGGACGCCTTTCGACGCCCATTCGGCCATCGCATAGCTTTCCTGCACCGAGCCTTGCTGTACGCCGATCCGGCGGCCTTTCAGGGATTCCGCCGTCGGTTGCAGGCGGGAGCCCGCGCGGGCGATCAATCGTGGCGCCCCGGAATACAGGCGATCCGAGAAATCGATCTGTTGACGGCGCGCGGGCGTGGCCGTCATCGCCGACAGGATCGCGTCGAACTTGCGCGCCTTCAGCGCAGGAATCATGGCATCGAAACTCTGCTCGACCCAGATGCAGCGCACATGCAGGTTCGCGCAAATCGCGTTGCCGAGATCGACGTCGAAGCCGACGAACGACCCGTCCGGGCGCTTCGATTCGAACGGCGGATACGTCGGGTCGATGCCGAAGCGCAATGTTTGAGGATCGGCGGCCGACGCCATGAGCGGAATGGCGCAGAGCGCCAGCAGGCTGCGAAATATCAGGGATTTCATGGTGTCTCCATACCGGGGGCGCATCGGCCTGTGTTTCCCGGATAGCTTGCCGTCGACGCTTGGCACAACCGCAAGCAGGCGACGGCGTCTGCCTGCGTCGTTCGTGTCCGGGGTTAGCCGAGGAAGCGCTCGACGAGGCGAACCCAGTAACTTGCACCGATCGTCAGGATGTCGTCGTTGAAGTCGTAGCCCGGGTTGTGCACCATGCATCCTCCCTTGCCTTCACCGTTGCCGATCAGCAGGTAACATCCGGGGCAGCGTTCGAGCACGTACGCGAAATCCTCGCTGTTCGTGATCGGATTCATGTCGCCGACGAGGCCGTCCGCGTCGAGCCAGTTGCGTGCGACCGATTCCGCCAGGCGGGTAGGCTCGGGATGGTTGACGAGCACCGGGTAGCCGCGCGCGTAATCGACTTCCGCCCGTGCGCCGTAACCCTCCGCATGAGCATGGGCCAGTGCCGTGATGCGCGCTTGCAGCAAGTCGCGTATGCCCGGGTCGAGGGCGCGCACCGATAGCTCGATGGCGGCAGTGTCGGGAACGATGTTCGGTGCGCTACCGGCATGAATCGACCCGACCGTCACGATGGCGGTTGCGAGCGGATCGACGTTTCGGGCGACGACCGTTTGCAGGGCCATGACCAGTGACGCGGCCGCGACGACCGGATCGATCGTCTTGTGCGGAACGGCGCCGTGCCCGCCGTAGCCGACGATTCTGATCCTGACCGTATCGGCCGACGCCATGAACGCGCCGCTCCGGAAGCCGAAGCGACCGGCCGGCAGCCCGGGCATGTTGTGCATCGCGAATATCGCGTCGCACGGGAATCGGTCGAGCAATCCGTCTTCCAGCATCCGTAGCGCGCCGCCGCCGCTTTCCTCGGCCGGCTGGAAAATCATGCAAACGGTGCCGGCGAAGCCGCGGTTCCGCGCGAGGTATTGCGCGGCGGCGAGCAGCATCGCCGTATGGCCGTCGTGACCGCATGCATGCATGACGCCGACGTTGGTGCTCGCATAGGGCAACCCGGTGGCCTCCACGATCGGCAGCGCATCCATGTCGGCGCGCAGGCCGATCGTGCGGCCTGCGCCGTTGCGCAGCATGCCGACCACCCCGGTGCCGCCGATGCCTTCGTGCACTTCGTATCCCCAGCGCGTCAGGCATTCCGCGACCAGCCGGCTCGTATCGAATTCCTCGAAACTCAATTCGGGACGCGAGTGAATCAGCCTGCGCAAGGCGATCATCTCGTGTTCGATGTCGCGCATGCCTTGCGGCACGAATTCGTCGATCGGGGTAGGCATGGCGTTTCCGGATGCGTTGGAGGGTCGAGACGGCGCCCATCATAGGCAGCGCGCTTTTCCGCCGGAAGCCGCAATATGGTTATATAGACAACCAATAGTTATCACCGTGATTTGCGCGGACGTCGTATGAAAATTCACCAGATCCAGGCGTTGGTGGCGGTTGCCGACGCAGGCAGCATCCGGGCGGCCTCCAGGCTGCTCGGGGTGTCCCAGGCGGCGGCGACCAAGGCGTTGCGGGAGCTCGAGAACGAGCAGAAGCTCACGCTGCTCTCGCGCAGCTCGAGCGGCGTGAGCTTCACCGACGCCGGGCATGCGCTGCTGCGCCACGCACGGCTGATCGTCGGGCAGCTCGACCGGGCGGACGACGAGCTGGCCCGGCTGCGGGGCGACCAGTCCGGCAAGCTGACGGTCGCGGTGACGCCGCTGGTCATGCTGACGTTCATGAGCGAGGCGGTCAGGCTGTTTCGCGCGCAGATGCCGCGGGTGCAGCTCGAGATGTTCGAGGGCCTGACGGCCGTCGCGTTGCCGCGGCTCCGGGAGGGCACGCTGGATCTGTCGGTCGTGCCGCTCACGTCGGTGGTGTCGAGTCGGGAGTTCGATCACGAACGGCTGTTCTCGTACGAATCGTGCGTGGTCGCCCGACGCGGGCATCCGCTGGCGGACCGGCGCTCGATTCACGACCTGCTCGATCACGACTGGGCCGTGAACTATACGGCGAGCAGCTACGACGGCATGATGCACAGCATCTTCTGGCAGCACGGCGCCGCGATTGACCGCTCCCGCCTGTATTGCGCGCATTCGAATTCGTTGCTGCTGCAGCTGGTTCGCCACAACGACATGCTCAGCCATTGCCCCAGGCCGTTGCTGCTCACCGATACGATGCATGGCTGGGCGCAGCCGCTCGAACTGGGCGAGCGCTTCGAGGCCAACCAGGTCGCGATCATCGGTCTGCATAACGCCATGCGCAGCACGGCAAGCCAGTGTTTCGTCGACTGTCTGTCCCAGGCCATCCGCAAGCGCAGCCGTTCCGCGGCGCTCGAGAACCGAAGGCTCTTCGAGCATATCGAATTGCTTTTCTGAGCGGGCGGCGGGCGGCGGGCGACGCCGGCGCGCCCCGGATTCCCGGCTACGCCCTTGATGCCAAAGGATTTCAGGGCGCGACGGCGGTCGGTGGCGTGGAGGATGCGAGGCGTGCGCCGTGCCGGTATCGCCGTGGCTCCGGCGGACCTCGGGGCCGCGACCGCCTCGCGCGGGCACGTTCTTTGGCGTCCCATCCCGTCGTGCGCGAACCCGTTGCCGGGCCGCCGCGCGGCGCCGGTCGCCGGGCGGCGGGGCAGTCCGTTTCGCTTTTTGGGGGCCTGCTGTTGTAATATCAGGCGTTTTGTCCAAATTACCCGTCACGCATGCTCGATTTCTTTCGTAACCACCAGCGCCTGATGATGGCTCTCCTGCTCCTGATCGTGTTGCCGGGGTTGGGTTTCGTCGGGATTCAAGGCTTCCGCGGCTTCTTCGACGACAGCGCGAACGTCGCGGCAGTCAACGGGCACAAGATCACGCGGGTCGAATTCGACGGCGCCTTCCGTCAGCAGATCGACCAGGCGCGTCAGGCGCTCGGCGGGCAGTTCGACATCAAGATGCTCGACACGCCCGAACACCGCAAGCAGGTGCTCGACGGCCTGATCCAGCAACGCGTGCTGGCCGACGAGACCCAGCGCCTGCACCTGACCGCCTCCGACAATGCCGTGCGCGAAGCGCTGATGAGCGACCCGATGATCGCGTCGCTGAAGAAGCCCGACGGTTCGATCGACGTCGAGCGCTACGCCCAGTTGCTGTCGTTCCAGGGGATGACGCCCGAGCAGTACCAGGAGCGCGTGCGCTACAGCCTCGCGCTGCAGCAGATTCCGGCCAGCATCGTGTCGAGCGCGTTCACGCCTAAGAGCCTCGCGCAACGCCTGTCCGAACTCGCCGCGCAGCAGCGCGAAGTGCAGGCGCTCGTGCTGAAGACGAGCGATTTCGCTGCGAAGGTCCAGCCGACCGACGCGCAGCTCGCCGCATACTATGACGCGCACAAGCAGAGCTTCGCGACGCCCGAGACGGCAACGATCCAGTACCTCGTCTATTCGCCGGCCGCGGCGGCCGCCGGTGCGCAGCCGACCGATGCGGACATCAAGAAGTTCTACGACGACAATCCGACGCACTTCCGCACCGAAGCGCAGGTTCGCGTGAGCCACATCTTCATCGCCGCGCCCGGCAGCGCCAGCGCGGCCGACAAGGCTGCGGCGAAGGCCAAGGCCGATCAGCTGCTGGCCGACGTGAAGGCGCATCCGGACCAGTTCGCGCAGATCGCGCAGAAGAACTCGCAGGACGCGCCGTCGGCCGCGAAGGGCGGCGACCTCGGCTTCATCGCGCGTGGCTCGACCGCGGGCGGCAAGGCGTTCGACGACGCCGCGTTCGCGCTCAAGCAGGGCGACGTGAGCGGTGTCGTGCAGTCGGATCTCGGCTTCCATATCCTGAAGGCGACCGAAGTGAAGCCGGCGGCCGTCAAGCCGTTCGCGGACGTGAAGGACCAGATCGCAGCCGACCTGAAGCAGCAGTACGCGGCGAAGGCGTTCTCGGACAACGCGGAAGGCTTCACGTCGACCGTCTATGAAAAGGCGAAGACGCTGCAGCCGGCCGCGGACAAGTACAAGCTGACGATCCAGACGGCCACCGTCACGCCGACGCCGAATCCGCAGTTGCCGCCGACGAGCCCGCTGAACTATCCGAAGTTCCTGGCCGCGGTGTTCGCGAACGACGCGGTGAAGGGCCAGAACAACACGCAGGCGATCGACGTCGGCAACAACACGCTGATCTCGGCGCGCGTGACCGACTACAAGCCGGCAGCCGTGCCCGCGCTCGACGCGATCAAGGATGCCGTGCGCCAGAAGGTCGTCGCCGAGCAGGCCGCTGTGCTCGCGAAGAAGGACGGTGTCGCGAAGCTCGCCGAGCTGCAGAAGTCGAAGTCGGCCGACGGGTTTGCCGCCGCGCAGAAGGTATCCCGCACGCAGTCGCAGGGCCTGACGCCGGCTGCGCTGAGCGCCGTGTACAAGGTCGATGCGAAGACGCTGCCGGCCTATGTCGGCGTCGATCTCGGCGCGGACGGCTATGCGATCTACCGCGTGAACGCAGTGATCCCGGGCTCGGCGGTCGATCCGCAGCAACTGGCGGCCGCGCAGCAGCAGATGGCGCAGGTCGATGCGCAGAGCGAAGGTGAGGCGTACCTTGCCGCGCTGCGCGATCGCTCGAAGGTGAAGCTGTACGGTTCGACGGCCAGCCAGTCGCAGGACGGCGACAACTGAGCCGCGTTTCGCACGCAACGAAAAGCCCCGCTTCGCGCGGGGCTTTTTGTTTTTGGGCGGCGCGGTGCGCTCAGCCGCGCGGCTTGCCGAGCAGCGGCTTCAGCGCCGGCCAGACGTTGTCGAGCAGGATGCCCTGTGCCTGTTGCGCGGGATGCATCTGGTCGGCCTGGAACATCTCGGGCCTGTTCTCGATGCCGGCCAGCAGGAACGGCACGAGTGGCACGGCAAGGTCCTTCGACAGCCGCGCGTAGACGGCATGGAACTTCTGCGTGTAGTCGGGGCCGTAATTGGGCGGCACGTACATGCCGACCAGCACGACCCTGGCCTGCGCCTGCCGTGCGCCGGCGATGATGTCGCGCAGGTTCTGCTCGGTGGTCGCGAGCGGCACGCCGCGCAGCGCATCGTTCGAGCCGAGCTCGACGACGACGATCGACGGCTTGAGCCGTTGCAGCACCGCGGGCAGCCGCGCGCGGCCGCCGCTCGTGGTGTCGCCGCTGACGCTTGCGTTCGCGACGCTATAATCGATTCGCTCGGTCGTGAGCCGTTGCCGCAGCAGCGCCACCCAGCCGGTGTCGCGCGGCAGCCCGTATTCGGCCGACAGGCTGTCGCCGAGTACGACGATCACGGGCTGGCCCGAGGTCGCCGCCGGCGTCGCGGCGTGTGACGGCGCGGTGGCGGCCAGCAGGGTGCCCAGCAGCGCGGCGAGTGCCGCGCGTCTTTTCCAGCGAAATGTCGTGTCCATGTTCAAGATTACCGATCCGATCATCGAAGTCCATGACGTGTGCAAGCGGGTCGCCGATGCGACGGGCGAGCTGACGATCCTCGACGGCATCTCGCTCGCCGTGCGGCCGGGCAGCAGCCTGGCGATCGTCGGCGCATCGGGGTCGGGCAAATCGACGCTGCTCGGCCTGCTTGCGGGGTTGGACAGCGCGACGAGCGGCACGGTTCGCCTGCTCGGCCGCGCGCTCGACCAGCTCGACGAGGATGCGCGCGCCGCGCTGCGCAACGGCGCAGTGGGATTCGTGTTCCAGTCGTTCCAGTTGATGCCGCACCTGACCGCGCTCGAGAACGTGATGCTGCCGCTCGAGCTGCAGGGCGGCATCGGCGCGCGCGATGCCGCCGAGCGCGCACGGGCGCTGCTCGTGCAGGTCGGTCTCGGCGAGCGCACCGCGCACTATCCGAAGCTGTTGTCGGGCGGCGAACAGCAGCGTGTCGCGCTCGCGCGCGCGTTCGTCACGCGTCCGGCGGTCCTGTTCGCCGACGAACCGACCGGCAGCCTCGACGCGGCGACGGGGCATGCCGTCATCGACCTGATGTTCGAACTGAACCGCACGCACGGCGCAACACTCGTGCTCGTCACGCATGATGCCGAACTCGCGCGTCGCTGCGCGACGACCGTGACGCTCGACGCCGGGCGTATCGTCGAGCCGCACGCCGAGCAGCGCGGCGCGTGAATCTTTTCGCCGGCCGCGCGGTTCCTGCCGTGCGGCCGGCAAGCACGCGACGCCGTCGCGTCAGCGCTTGAGCGCCGAGCGTGCGCGCTCGATCAGCGCGGTGGTCGACGAGTCGTGCTTCGCGGGATCGAGCGACCCGGCCGTCAGATCGGCTTCGACGACCTTGCCGAGGATCTTGCCGAGTTCCACGCCCCACTGGTCGAACGGGTTGATGTCCCAGATCGTCGCCTGCACGAGCACCTTGTGCTCGTAAAGCGCGATCAGCGCGCCGAGCGTGCGCGGCGTCAGCGCGTCGACGAGCAGCGTCGTGGTCGGGCGGTTGCCGGGGAACGTCAGGTGCGGCGCGAGCGCCTCCTTGCCGGGCCCGGCAACCTCGCGCGCTTCCTCGAGCGTGCGGCCGAGCATCAGCGCCTCGCTCTGCGCGAAGCAGTTCGCGAGCAGCTTCGGATGATGGCTCGCGAGCGGGTGCTCGGGCGTCAGCACCGCGATGAAGTCGATCGGCACGATCGTCGGCCCCTGGTGCAGCATCTGGAAGAACGCATGCTGGCCGTTGGTGCCCGGCTCGCCCCACGTGACCGCCGAGGTGGGGTAGTCGACGAAGGTGCCGTCCAGGCGCGCGGATTTGCCGTTGCTTTCCATCTCGAGCTGCTGCAGGTACGACGGCAGGTAGTGCAGCGCTTCCGAATACGGCGCGACGAGATAGCTCTGCGAACCGAAGAAGTTCCGGTACCAGATACCGATCAGGCCGAGCAGCACCGGCAGGTTGCGCTCGAGCGGCGCTTCGCGGAAATGGCGGTCCATGTCGTTCGCGCCGGCCAGCAGCTCGTCGAACTGCTCGGGGCCGATCGCGATCATGATCGACAGGCCGACCGCCGACCACAGCGAATAGCGGCCGCCGACCCAGTCCCACATTTCGAACACGTTGTCCGCGGCGATGCCGAATTTCACGACTTCGGCCGGGTTCGCCGAAACGCCGACGAAGTGCTTCGCGAGCGCGTCCTCGGGGCAGCCGCGCGCGATGAACCAGTCGCGCAGCGAGCGTGCGTTGGTCATCGTCTCGAGCGTCGTGAAGGTCTTCGACACGATGATCGCGAGCGTTTCCTCCGGGTCGACCTGCTCGAGCACGCGCGCGAGATCGGCGCCGTCGACGTTCGATACGAAGTGGGTGGAGATCTCCGGCGTCGCGACGTGGTGCAGCGCGTGCACGACCATCTTCGGCCCGAGATCGGAACCGCCGATGCCGATGTTGATCACGTGGCGGATGCGCTTGCCGGTGTAGCCCGTCCACGTGCCGCCGCGCACGGCGCGTGCGAAGGTCGCCATCTTCGCGCGCTCGGCGCTGATCTGTGCGTGGAACGGCGCGTGCGGGTCGGTCGCGCGCAGCGCGGTGTGCAGCGCGGCACGGCCTTCGGTCGGGTTGACGATCTCGCCCGCGAACATCGCGTCGCGGCGCGCTTCGACGCCCGCATCGCGCGCGAGCTGCACGAGCAGGCGCAGCGTGTCGTCGTTGATGCGGTTCTTCGAGAAGTCGGCCGCGAGACCGCCGCCCGCGAGCGTGAAGCGCTCGGCGCGGGTCGGCGCACGGTCGTTTTCCGGCGCGAACCAGTCGCGCAGCCGGGCGTGGCGGATCTGCCCGAAGTGGGATTGAAGGGCAGTCCAGGCGGGGAACGAATTCAGCGTCATGGCGGTTCGAGTGAGGCGTGAATCGGGAAATGCCGCGCCGGCCCGGCGGAATCGGAAGGCCGGCGGACAAGGGGGCCGCCGTGCGGCGGGGCAGTCAGTATAGCGGCGTTATGTGTCGGCGCGCGGCGACGGGTAAAAAAGGCGGTTGATCAGCGCGCGCACCGCCGGCGCGAGTTCGCCGGCCGTGAGCCCGGCCGGGCCGGTGCCCTGCGCGGTCAGCGTGTCGGCCGCGAGGCCATGCAGGTAGACGCCCGCAAGCGCCGCCTCGTAGGGGGCGACGCGTTGCGCGAGCCATGCGCCGATCAGGCCGCCGAGTACGTCGCCGGTGCCGCCCGTGGCAAGCGCCGCGTTGCCGGTCGGGTTGATCGTCACGCGGCCGTCGGGCGCCGCGATCACCGTGCCCGAGCCTTTCAGCACGACGATGGCCGCATGGCGCGCGGCGAGCGCCTGCGCGGCCGCGATGCGGTCGCGCTGGACCGTTGCGGTATCGCTGCCGAGCAGCCGAGCGGCTTCGAGCGGATGCGGCGTCAGTACACAGGGATTGCCGCGCGCACCGCGCGCGGCGACGGCGGCCGCGAGATCGGCATGGGTCGCCACGAGGTTCAGCGCATCGGCATCGAGCAGCGTCGCGGCGTCGTGCGCAAGCACGTCGCGTACGAGGGTCGCCGCGGCTTCGCGCGTGCCGAGCCCGCAGCCGGCCGCGATCGCGGTCATCGCGTCGAGTGCAAGGCTGTCGGCCGGATGCAGCATCAGTTCGGGGAACGGCGGATCGTAAGGCGGTGCGCCGGCGCCGAGGAAGCCGACGTGCACCTTGCCGGCGCCCGTGAACAGCGCCGCGCGCGCGGCGAGGATCGGCGCGCCGCACATGCCCGTGTCGCCGCCGAGCACCGCGAGGCTGCCGTACGTGCCCTTGTGGGACGCGAAGGCGCGTGCGGGCAGCGCCGCGGCGAACCGCGCGGGTGCATTCAGCACGATGGCCGGCGCGGCGGGCGGCGCGACGTCGAGTGAGGCGACCTCGATCTCGCCGGCGAGATCGCGGCCTTCGCCGGTGTAAAGGCCCGGCTTCGCGCCGATGAAGGTGAGCGTGTGGGTGGCGGCGACGGCGGCGCCCGCGCCGACGATCTGCCCCGTGTCGCCGTCGAGCCCGCTCGGGACGTCGAGCGCGAGCACGCGGCCGCCGCTGCGCGCATGCGCGGCGATGCGGGCGGCCTGCACGGCGAAGGCGCCGTCGAGCGCGCGGCCGAGGCCGATGCCGAACAGCCCGTCGACGACCCACGCATAACCGTCCAGCGATGCGGGCGGCGTGACCGACAACGGCACGCCGGCCGCGCGTGCGAGGCCGAGCGCCCATTGCGCATCGTCGGGTTTCACCGGCGCGGGCATCCAGGCCTGGGTCGCGACGCCGAGCTGCTGAAGATGCGCGGCGGCAACCAGCGCGTCGCCGCCGTTGTTGCCGGGGCCGACCGCGAACCACACGGGGCGGTCGTCGCCGGCGGCGCGCTCGGACAGCCAGCGCGCGGCGGCCGCGCCTGCGCGCCCCATCAGCGTGTGCGGCGGCAGCGCCGCGGCGGCGTCGGCTTCGGCCGCACGCAGGTCGGCGACGCGCAGCAGCGCGATCGGATCGGAATCGGGAAGCGGGCGGGTCGTGGTCATCGCGGGGTCGTGGCGGCTGGCAGGGCGGCTGCCGGGGACGAGCCCGCGGCGCTCAGGTCGTGAAGCGCCCGACGCGCAGCGCGGCGAGCGTATCGGCGGGCCAGTGCTGCACGTCGCCGCCGAGGTAGTCGGTCACCACTTTAGCAGACCCGCACGCGAGCCCCCAGCCGGCCGGGCCATGCCCGAAGTTGACGAACACACGCGGATGCGGGGTCGGACCCACGACCGGCAGGCCGTCCGGGGACAGCAGCTGCGTGCCTTGCCAGGACAGGGCGGCCGAGATCCTCGCGGCACCGGGCGCCCAGTCGTGGACGGCCTGACCGAGCAGCGCGAGCGCGGCCTCGGACAGCGGCTCGGCGAGCGGTTTCGCGGTGTCTTGCCGGCTCTGCAGCACGGCGCCTCCGCCGACGCGTAGCCGCTGATGGGTGCGCGTGATCGAGATTCGCTTGATCGAATCGACGACGTTCATGTGCGGCGCGTATTCTTCGTAGGCGATCGGCGCGGTGAGCGTATGGACCCGCACCGGATGCAGCGGCGGGCGCCAGCCCAGCCGTTCGAGCAGCGGCAGGCTGCCGACGCCCGCGGCGACCACGATCGCGTCGGCGGAAATCACGTCGACCGCGCGCGCGTTCGACGCGTTGCGGTGGCCCGGTGGCACGAGCTCTACCGCGGCGCGGCCGGTGTCGACACGGATCGCGGCGACGTTGGCGCCGAAGCGGAACTGCACGCCATGCTCGTCGAGGGTCTGCTTGACCAGTTTCGTGAACAGCGGGCAGTTCCCGGTGCGTTCGGTCTCGAGCAGCACGCCGCCGGCGAAGCCGGGTTCGGCGGGCACCGACGGCTCGAGCGCCGCGCATTCGTCGGCGGTGAGCGGGCGGTACGGCTGGTCGAGCGTGCGCAGCAGGTCGAGCGCGGGCTGCAGCGCTTCCCAGTCGCGCGGGTTGCGCACGACGTGCAGGATGCCGGCTTTCTGCTCGAATTCGAGCTTGAGGCGCGCCTCGATGTCGGCGAGTGCGTCGCGCGATGCGTCGATCAGCGGGCGCAGCCGCGCGTACTGGGCGGCGAACGCGTCGGGTTCGCGCAGCGCGCCGAGTTGCTTGACGAAGCGGCGCACACCGCCGTTGAAGCCCGGCTTGTAGATGATGCCGCTGTCGCGCGGCTGGCGCTGGCGCATGAAGGTCGGGCCGAACCAGACGTCGAGCGGGCTCGGCAGCAGCGCGCCGCCGTCGCCGTAGGTCGAACCCTGCGCGACGGTCGCGTGGCGCTCGACCACGCACACGTGGTGGCCGGCCGCGCGCAACTGGTAGGCGGTGGCGACGCCGCTGATTCCGCCGCCGATGACGATGACATCCATGGATTGCTTCGATGACGGGCGGCGCGCATGCGCCGTCCGGTGAGAATTCGCTGAGGGCCCCGGCCCGGTGAACCCGGAATGATAGCGCCAAAATCGCGGGAACCGGCGCCGCGCGAGCACGCGCCGGGCCATCGCGCCGCGCGCCCCGGCCGCCGCGCCTGCGCGGGCCGGCCCGGCGGCCCGCCGGGCGCGGCGCGCGGCGCGGCACCGTTGCGGTGCATGCGGGCCGCCGATCGGCCGGTCTTGGGCGACCGACTTCCGGGTATAATTACGGCCTTCCTTTCGCCCCACGTCGCCACCTCGCGCGACTCATCGACGTCAGTCCAGCCCATGGCTCACTTCTCGTGTTTTCCCGGCGCTTCGGCCCTCTCCGATTTCCGTCAAACCCGTCTGCTCGACACGCTCAGGCAAATCGACGGCAACATCGTCGCGGTGCGCGGCCAGTTCCTGCACTTCGTCAATGCTGCCGAGCCGCTGACGGCCGACGACAGCGCGCGCATCGACGCGCTGATGCACTACGGCGCGCCGTTCGTGCCGGCGGCCGAGAAGGGCGCGGCCGAGACCTTCGTCGTACTGCCGCGCTTCGGCACGGTTTCGCCGTGGGCGAGCAAGGCGACCGACATCGCGCAGCACTGCGGCCTCACGCGCGTGCGCCGCATCGAGCGCGGCGTCGAGTTCACGGTCACGCTGAAGTCGGGCTTGCTCGGCGGCAAGAAGGCGCTGTCCGACGACGCGCGCGCAGCCGTCGCGGCCGCGCTGCATGACCGGATGACCGAAAGCGTGGTCGCGGCGCGCGACGACGCGAAGCACCTGTTCGACGAACTGCCGGCCAAGCCGCTGACGAGCGTCGACGTGCTGGGCGTGGGCCGCGGCGCGCTCGAACGCGCGAACGTCGAGCTGGGCCTGGCGCTCGCCGACGACGAGATCGACTACCTGGTCGACGCGTTCCGCAAGCTCGAACGCAACCCGACCGACGTGGAACTGATGATGTTCGCGCAGGCGAACAGCGAGCACTGCCGCCACAAGATCTTCAACGCGCAATGGACGATCGACGGCGAGGCGCAGGACATGTCGCTGTTCGCGATGATCCGCAACACCGAGAAGCTGAGCCCGCAGGGCACGATCGTCGCGTATTCGGACAACTCGTCGATCATGGTCGGCGCCGAAGCCGAGCGCTGGTTCCCGCGCAACGCGGGCGCGACCGGCGAGCCGGGCGAGCGCTACGGCCGCCACACCGAGCTCACGCACACGCTGATGAAGGTCGAGACGCACAACCACCCGACGGCGATCTCGCCGTTCCCGGGCGCGGCGACCGGCGCGGGCGGCGAGATCCGCGACGAAGGCGCGACGGGCCGCGGTGCGCGCCCGAAGGCCGGCCTCACGGGCTTCACCGTGTCGAACCTCGATCTGCCCGACGCACGCCAGTCGTGGGAAAACGCACGCGATGCGGCCCAGCCGGTCGGTGAGCGCAACCCGAACGACGCACACGGCCCGTACGGCCGTCCGGACCGCATC
Source organism: Burkholderia sp. MSh2 (assembly GCF_000731655.1). NCBI lineage: Bacteria > Pseudomonadati > Pseudomonadota > Betaproteobacteria > Burkholderiales > Burkholderiaceae > Burkholderia > Burkholderia sp. MSh2. The sequence goes on from NZ_JPGM01000076.1 coordinate 14,809, forward strand.
GCGTCGCCGCTGCAGATCATGATCGACGGCCCGCTCGGCGGCGCCGCGTTCAACAACGAATTCGGCCGCCCGAACCTCGGCGGCTACTTCCGTGTGTACGAGCAGAACGTCGACGGCCAGGTGCGCGGCTATCACAAGCCGATCATGATCGCGGGCGGCCTCGGCAACATCGCCGATCAACATACGCACAAGCACGACGTGCCGGCAGGCTCGCTGCTGATCCAGATCGGCGGCCCCGGCATGCGGATCGGCATGGGCGGCGGCGCCGCGAGCTCGATGGCGACCGGCGCGAACACGGCCGAACTCGACTTCGACTCGGTGCAGCGCGGCAACCCCGAAATCGAGCGGCGCGCGCAGGAAGTGATCAACGGCTGCTGGCAGCTCGGCGCGGACAACCCGATCCTGAGCATCCACGACGTCGGCGCGGGCGGCCTGTCGAACGCGTTCCCCGAAATCGTCGACGGCGCCGGCAAGGGCGCACGCTTCGAGCTGCGCAAGGTCGCGCTCGAGGAATCGGGCCTGTCGCCGCGCGAAATCTGGTCGAACGAAGCGCAGGAGCGCTACGTGCTGGCGATCGCGCCGGCCGACCTGCCGCGCTTCGAGGCGATCTGCGTACGTGAGCGTTGCCCGTTCGCGGTGGTCGGTGTCGCGACCGACGAACGCCAGTTGAAACTCGTCGACGACGAGGCGACCGGCGCCGACGAATACCCGGTCGACATGCCGATGGAAGTGCTGCTCGGCAAGCCGCCGCGCATGCATCGCGACGTCGCGCGCGTGGCGACCGAGCGCGCGCCGGTCGACGTGACGGGCATCGCGCTGTCGGAAGTCGCGGTCGACGTGCTGAAGCACCCGACGGTCGGCAGCAAGTCGTTCCTGATCACGATCGGCGACCGTTCGGTCGGCGGCACGTCGGTGCGCGACCAGATGGTGGGCCCGTGGCAGGTGCCGGTGGCCGACTGCGCGGTCACCGCGCTCGACTACAAGGGCTTCAAGGGCGAGGCGATGACGATGGCCGAGCGCACGCCGCTCGCGGTGATCGACGCGCCGGCATCGGGCCGCATGGCGGTCGGCGAGGCGATCACGAACATCGCGAGCGCGCCGATCGCGTCGCTCGACAAGCTGAAGCTGTCGGCCAACTGGATGGCCGCATGCGGCACCGCCGGCGAGGACGCCGCGCTGTTCGACACGGTCAGGGCGATCGGCATGGAGCTGTGCCCGGCGCTCGGGATCGGCATCCCGGTCGGCAAGGATTCGCTGTCGATGAAGACGAAGTGGGACGAGCAGGGCGTCGCGAAGGAAGTCGTGTCGCCGGTGTCGCTGATCATTTCCGCGTTCGCGCCGGTCGAGGATGTGCGCCGTCACCTGACGCCGCAACTGCGCCGCGCCGCCGATGCCGGCGACAGCGTGCTGATCGCGATCGATCTCGGCCGCGGCAAGAACCGGATGGGCGGCAGCATCTTCGCGCAGGTCACGCAGCAGGTCGGCGACGCCACGCCGGACGTCGACGACGCGCAAGACCTGAAGCGTTTCTTCGACGCGATCCAGTCGCTCAATGCGCAGGACAAGCTGCTGGCGTACCACGACCGCTCGGACGGCGGCCTGTGGGCGACGGTGTGCGAAATGGCGTTCGCGGGCCACACGGGCGTGTCGCTGAACGTCGACATGCTGACGCTCGACCCGAATCACGAATCCGACTACGGCGACGCGAAGGACTGGGCCAAGCAGACGAGCGGCCGCCGCGACGACCGCACGCTGCGCGCGCTGTTCTCCGAGGAACTCGGCGCCGTCGTGCAGGTGCGTTCGGCCGACCGCGACGCAGTGCTCGGCGTATTGCGCGAGTTTGGCCTGTCGACGTGCTCGCACGTGATCGGGTCGGTGAACGATCGCGACGTGATCGAGGTGTACCGCGATGCGAAGAAGGTCTTCGACGCACCGCGCGTCGAACTGCATCGCGCATGGAGCGAAGTGAGCTGGCGCATCGCGCGCCTGCGGGACAACCCCGCGTGCGCGGATGCCGAATACGACGCGCTGCTCGACGCGGCCGATCCGGGCATTTCGCCGGTGCTGGGTTTCGATCCGGCCGACGACGTCGCCGCGCCGTTCATCGCGACGGGCGCGCGTCCGCGCGTCGCGATCCTGCGCGAGCAGGGCGTGAACTCGCATCTCGAGACGGCTTACGCGTTCGACCGCGCGGGCTTCGATGCGCACGACGTGCACATGAGCGACCTGCTCGCCGGCCGTGCGACGCTCGCCGATTTCGCGGGCGCGGTCGCATGCGGCGGCTTCTCGTACGGTGACGTTCTGGGCGCGGGCGAAGGCTGGGCGAAGACGATCCGCTTCAACGCGAACCTCGCCGACATGTTCTCGGCATTCTTCGCGCGTCCCGACACGTTCGCGCTCGGCATCTGCAATGGCTGCCAGATGCTGTCGAGCCTCGCATCGATGATCCCGGGCGCCGAAGCATGGCCGAAGTTCACGCGCAACAAGTCCGAGCAGTTCGAGGCGCGTTTCTCGTTCGTCGAGGTGCAGCAATCGCCGTCGATCTTCTTCGCGGGGATGGAAGGCTCGCGGATTCCGGTCGCGGTCGCGCACGGCGAAGGCTATGCGGACTTCTCGCAGCAGGGCGACATCGATCGCGTCGCGGTTTCGATGCGTTTCGTCGACCATCGCGGCGAAGCGACCGAGCGCTATCCGTTCAATCCGAACGGGTCGCCGGCCGGCATCACGTCGGTCACGACGGCCGACGGCCGCTTCTCGGTGCTGATGCCGCACATGGAGCGCGTGCACCGTACGGTCGCGATGAGCTGGCACCCGGAAGGCTGGGGTGAGGCGAGCCCGTGGATGCGCGTGTTCCGCAACGCGCGCCGCTGGATCGGCTGACACGGATGATGGTCGATCCGAACGCACCCGTCGAGGTCGTCACGTTGCGCGACGAGCGCAAGCGCGACGTCGATGCGATCGGCCGCGTGATCGTCGCCGCGTTCGCGGGCGAGCCGCAGGGCGGCGAGTTCGAGCGGCGGATCGTCGACGCGCTGCGCGCGGACGGTGCGTTGAGCGTCTCGCTCGTCGCGGAGCGCGACGGCCGCATCATCGGTCACGTCGCGTGCTCGCCGGTGTCGATCGGCGGCGAACCGTCCGGCAACCAGGGCTGGTACGGGCTGGCGCCGCTCGCGGTGCTGCCCGAATGCCAGCGGCAGAGCGTCGGCGCGGGGCTGGTGCGCACGGCGCTCGACGCGTTGCGCCGGCTGGGCGCGCGCGGCTGCGTCGTGCTCGGCGATCCCGCGTACTACGCGCGGTTCGGGTTCGAGCCGTCCGGCGACATCGTGTTTCCGGACGTGCCGCCCGAGTATTTCCTCGCGCAGTCGTTCGACGCAGTCGCTCCGCGGCCGTCGGGTGCCGTTCGCTATCACGACGTGTTCTATCCCGCTTAGCGAACGCGGCGGGGCGGCCGGTTGCCGGCCGGTGTGACGATGGCCGCTCTTCGGAGCGGCTTTTTTATTGCACGGCGGCCAAGGCGGCCGCACGCACGCCGCGCGCCAAAACAAAAAGCCGCTCCGAGGAGCGGCCTTTCGATCTGCGCGTACGGCGTGCGCGGGCGTTACTGGATCTTCGCCTGCTGGCGCAGGCCTTCCTCGAACGCCTGCAGCTTCTGCTGCACGAGTTGCTGCGCGATCTGCGCCTTCACCTGCTCGAGCGGCGGCGGTGCGATGTCGCGGATGTCGTCGACGCGGATGATGTGCCAGCCGAACTGCGTCTTCACCGGGGCATCGGTCATCTGGCCTTTCTGCAGCTTCTGCGCGGCCGCCGCGAATTCCGGCACGTACGCCTTCGGGTCCGACCAGTCGAGATCGCCGCCGTTCTTGCCCGAACCCGGATCCTTCGAGTATTGCTTCGCGAGATCCTCGAACTTCGCGCCGGCCTTGATCTTCGCGATCAGGTCCTTCGCCTGCTGCTCGTTGTCGACGAGGATGTGGTGCAGGTGATATTCGCGGTTGCCGCCGACGCCCTTGACGAGCTCGTCGTAACGCGCCTTCACCTCGGCGTCGGTCGGCTGGTTCTTCTTCAGGAAGTTCTCGATCATCGAACGCAGCACGACGGTCTGCTGCGCGACTGCCACCTGCGCCTTCACGTCCGGACGGTTCGGGATGCCTTCGCGGATCGCTTCCTGCATCAGGATTTCGCGGTTCACGAGTTCCTGGCGCACGGCCTGCTGCAGTTGCGGGCCGTCGGTCTGTCCTTGCTGGACGAGCTGCGCGACCATCGCGTCGGCGCGCGATTTCGGAATCGGCGTGCCGTTGACGACGGCGATGTTCTGGGCAAATGCCGGTGCCGCCGCGAATGCGGCCGCCGCAACCCACAGGCGGGGGGATTTCAGGATCATCGGGAATTCCTAATGAGACTAGATTGAAGATTCGTTGAATTCTTCGGGCGTGTAAGCCACGATCGCAAGCGCGTGAATGCCGCGCTGCATCGCATCGGCGAGCGCATCATACACCAGCCGGTGCCGCGCGACGCGCGGCTTGCCCGCGAAGGCGGCCGACACGATCGTGACCGTGTAATGGCCGCCGGAGGACGCGCCGGCGTGGCCCGCGTGCTGCGCGCTGTCGTCGCGCACGGCGAGCGACAGCGGGGCGAGCGACGCGGTGAGGCGCGCTTCGATCAGGGCGATGCGCTCGTCGGGCGAGGCGTGGAGAAAGGCGTCCGTCATGTCACTCGTCCTTCAGGTACTTCGTGAGCCACAGGCTCTGCAGGATGATGAACACGACCATTGCGCCCGTCGTGCCGAACAGCTTGAAGTTCACCCACTGCGATTCGGTAAAGTTGTGCACCACGTACAGGTTCGCGACGCCGAGCACCGCGAAGAACAGCGCCCATGCGACGTTCAGCTTGTCCCACACGGGGTGCGGCAGCGTGAGCTGCTTGCCCATCATCTTCTCGATCAGGTTGTTGCCGAACGCATAGCGCGCGGCGAGCAGCCCGATCGCAAACAGCCAGTACAGCACAGTCGGTTTCCATTGAATGAATTTCTCGTCATGCAGGACGAGGGTGGCGCCGCCGAAGACGACGATCACGCCGAGGCTGACCCACAGCATCGTGTCGACCTTCCGGTGCCGGAAGGCCACCCACGCGACCTGGGCCAGCGTCGCGACGATCGCGACAGCCGTGGCGGTGAAGATGCCCCAGACCTTGAAGGCGGCAAAAAACAGGATGATCGGAAACAGATCGAACAGGAATTTCATGGCGCTCGCAGCTGCGTGAAAGGCCGCTTGCGCGGCCTTTCACCGTTGTAGGGACCCGCCAGGCATCGCCGTCGCGGATCGGGGCGGCCGGCCCGAGGCTGGCCGCCCGGCAGATCCGCCCGGCGCCGCTCATTCGTTTTCGGGTCGGGACTCGAAGTTTAACGCAGCCGAATTGATGCAGTAGCGCAAACCGGTCTGGTCGCGCGGGCCGTCCTCGAACACGTGGCCGAGATGCGCGCCGCAATGGTTGCAGCGAACCTCCACGCGCACCATCCCGTGCGAGTAGTCGACCTTTTCGTCGATCACTTCGCCGTTGAGCGGCTTGAAGTAGCTGGGCCAGCCGCAGCCCGAGTGGAACTTGGCGCCGGATTCGAACAGCGGCGTGCTGCAGACGACGCATTTGTAGATGCCGGCGTCCTCGGTGTCGGTGTACTCGCCGGTAAAGGCGCGCTCGGTCGCCGCGTGCTGCGTGACCTCGTACTGCATCGGCGTGAGCCGGCGGCGCAGCTCGGCGTCGTCCTTCCGGTACGGGAAGGTCTTGTCGTCGGAATCGTGGGACATGGGGGTTCTCCTGATCGGTCGGTCGATACGCGCGGGTTGGGTTCAGGACGAGCAGCTCACTTCGAGCGACCCGGCCCAGTCGGGCGGCAACGCCGCGTACGCTTCATGCTCGGGCTGTTCGTCGAACGGCCGGCGCAGGATCTGCGCGAGCCGCTCGACTTCCGAAAAATCCTTCTCCTTCGCGCGCCGGATCGCCACTTCGGCCAGATGGTTGCGAAGCACGTATTTCGGGTTCGCGCGGTTCATCGCGGCCGCGCGTGCCGCGTCGTCGCGTGTTTCCTCGGACAGCCGCGCGCGGTAGAGGTTCGCCCACGCATCGAATGCGTCGCGGTCGATGAACAGGTCGCGCACCGGCGCGTCGCGGCTCGCGTCGTGCTTCGAGATCTGCGCGAGCCGGCGGAACGTCAGCGTGAAATCCGCGTGGCTCGCGTGCATCGTCTCGAGCAGCTTGTTCGCGAGTTCGGCGTCGTTCTCGCGTTCGAGCGCGAGGCCGAGCTTCGCGCGCATCGCGCGTTCGAGCGCGGGGCCGAACCGTTCCGGGAACGTCGCGAGCACGGCCTGCGCATCCTCCACGGCCCGCTCGGCGCGCGCGTCGTCGTCCGCGATGCCGTGCTGCAGCGCGATCAGCGGCAACAGCGCCTGCGCGAGGCAGTAGCAGTTCCAGTGCGCGATGCGCGGCTGCATCCGGTACGCGTAGCGGCCGCTGGTGTCCGAGTGGTTGCAGATGTGGTTCGCGTCGAACGCATCGACGAAGCCGAACGGCCCGTAGTCGATCGTCACGCCGAGGATCGACATGTTGTCGGTGTTCATCACGCCGTGACAGAAACCGACCGCCTGCCATTGCGCGACGAGGTCGGCCGTGCGCAACGTCACGGCCTCGAGCAGCGCGAGGTAAGGATCGTCCGCATCGCGGCAATCCGGATAGAAGCGGTCGATCACGTGGTCGGCGAGCTGGCGCAGCAGGTCGGGGCGATCGTTCGAGAAGAAGTGTTCGAAGTGCCCGAAGCGCACGAAGCTCTCCGACACGCGCGTGACGACGGCCGACGTCTCGATCTCCTCGCGCACCACCGGCTGGTCGGAGCCGATCACCGTCAGCGCGCGGGTGGTCGGGATGCCGAGATGATGCATCGCTTCCGAGCACAGGAATTCGCGGATCGACGAGCGCAGCACCGCGCGGCCGTCGCCCATGCGCGAGTACGGCGTGCGGCCGCTGCCTTTCAGTTGCAGCTCGTAGCGGCGCCCGTCGGCACCGGTGCGTTCGCCGATCGTCAGCGCGCGGCCGTCGCCGAGCTGGCCGGCCCACACGCCGAACTGATGGCCGGAATAGACCGACGCGTACGGCAGTGCGTTCGCGGGCCAGTCGCGCGTCGGGTTGCCGGCGAACAGCTCGGCGAACCCGGGCTGCGCGGCGATCGATGGCGGCAGGCCGAGCAGTTGCGCGACTTCGTCGGAATGGCCGACGACGTACGGCGCGGCGAGCGGCGCGGCCGGCAGCCGTGTATGGAACGCGGCGCCGAGCGCGACGAACGCGCCTTCGGCGGGCGCGCCGAGCGTGGCGGCGAGGTCGGGGAGGGTGTCAGCCGCATCGGCTGCGCTTCGGGAAAACGACATGTTGAGCGCCTCTGGGTAAGCCGATATTGTAAGGCGGCGCCGCGCCGCCCGCATGGCGGCGCGCGTGCCGTGCGCCGCGGCCCGTCCGGGGCCGTTGGCGGGCGCGCGGCACAGGCTGGTCACCGATTCGCATCCTCACGGAGAACAAGACGATGGGTAAGCCGTTGCTGGGCCAGATGATGGACGTGCCGCTGCTGGTCTCCTCGCTGATCGCGCATGCCGCGCGGCACGCGGGCGACACCGAGATCGTGTCGAAGCGCATCGAGGGCGATCTGCATCGCTACACGTACCGCGATTGCGAACGCCGCGCGAAGCAGCTCGCGCAGGCGCTGGCACGGCTCGGCGTCGAACCCGGCGATCGCGTCGGTACGCTGGCGTGGAACGGCTACCGGCACCTGGAGGCGTATTACGGCATCGGCGGCATGGGCGCGGTGTGCCACACGATCAACCCGCGCCTGTTTCCCGAGCAGATCGCGTACATCGTCAATCACGCGGAAGACCGCTACGTCTTCTTCGACATCAATTTCGCTCCGCTCGTCGATGCGATCGCGCCGCAGTGCCCGCACGTGAAGGGCTGGGTCGCGATGACGGACGCCGCGCACCTGCCGTCCGGCGCGACGCCGTTCCTCTGCTACGAAACGCTCGTCGAAGCCGAGGACGGCCGCTACGACTGGCCGCGCCTCGACGAGCAGCAGGCGTCGGGGCTCTGCTACACGTCGGGCACGACCGGCAACCCGAAGGGCGTGCTGTATTCGAACCGCTCGACCGTGCTGCACGCGTACGGCGCCGCGCTGCCCGATGCGATGAACCTGTCCGCGATGGACGCCGTGCTGCCGGTCGTGCCGATGTTTCACGTCAACGCGTGGGGGCTGCCGTACGCGGTGCCGCTCACGGGCGGCAAGCTGGTGCTGCCCGGCAAGGATCTCGACGGAAAATCGCTGTACGAGCTGATGGAGGCCGAGCGCGTGACGTACTCCGCGGGCGTGCCGACGGTATGGCTCGGCCTGCTCAACTACATGCGCGAAGCCGGCGTGCGCTTCTCGACGCTGAACCGCACGGTGATCGGCGGTTCCGCGTGCCCGCCCGCGATGCTGCGCACGTTCGAGGACGAGTACGGCGTGCGCGTGATCCATGCGTGGGGGATGACCGAACTGTCGCCGCTCGGCACGCTCGCGAAGCTCAACTGGGCGCAGTCGCAGCGGCCGCTCGACGCGCAGCGCGCGCTGCTCGAGAAGCAGGGGCGCGTGATCTGCGGCGTCGACATGCGCATCGTCGGCGAGGACGGCCACGCGCTGCCGTGGGACGGCGTCGCGTTCGGCGAACTGCAGGTGCGCGGGCCGTGGGTGATCGACCGCTACTTTCGCGGCGATACGTCGCCGCTGTCGGATGGCTGGTTCCCGACCGGCGACGTCGCGACGATCGATCCCGACGGCTTCCTGCAGATCACCGACCGCAGCAAGGACGTGATCAAGTCGGGCGGCGAGTGGATCAGCTCGATCGACATCGAGAACGTCGCCATCGCGCACCCGGGGGTGGCCGAGGCGGCCTGCATCGCGTGCGCGCACCCGAAATGGACCGAGCGCCCGCTGCTCGTCGTGGTGCCCCGCGAAGGCGCGAACCTGAGCCGCGACGCGCTGCTCGCGTTCTACGAAGGCAAGGTCGCGAAATGGTGGATTCCCGACGACGTCGTGTTCGTCGAGTCGCTGCCGCACACCGCGACCGGCAAGCTGCAGAAGCTGAAGCTGCGCGAGACGTTCCGCGATTACGTGCTGCCGACGGCGGCCTGCGAGCCGTAATTGTTGCGCCCGGGCCGGCGGCGGCCCGCGAGCCGGTCGCCCGATCCGTCCCCGGATCGGGAACAAAATTCAAATTGAACGACCGTGCTTTTTCGTTGTATGCTGCCTCCGTTCGATCCGGACATGCGGCCGTTCGACCGCGCACAATGAAGCGCAGCCACCCCGGCGCGCGATGCATGGAGGCAGGCAGATGGCAGTGGATTACTCGACTCGCGACGGCGTGGCCGTCCTCACGCTCAACAATCCGCCCGTCAACGGGCTCGGCCTGTCGACCCGCCGGGGCCTCATGGACGGGCTCGAGCGCGCCGCGCAGGATCCGTCGGTCACGGCCATCGTGCTGACCGGCGCGGGACGCGCATTCTCGGGCGGCGCCGACATCACCGAATTCGGCACGCCGAAGGCCCTGCAGGAGCCGACGCTGCACACCGTGATCCGCGCGGTGGAGGCGAGCGCGAAGCCCGTCGTCGCGGCGCTGCACAGCGTCGTGATGGGCGGCGGCCTCGAGCTGGCGCTCGGCGCGCATTACCGCGTCGCGGCGCCCGGCGCGCAGGTCGCGCTGCCCGAGGTGAAGCTCGGCCTGCTGCCGGGCGCGGGCGGCACGCAGCGCCTGCCGCGAGCGGTGGGGCTCGAAACCGCGCTGAACATGATCGTGTCGGGCGCGCCCGTGCCGTCGGAGCAACTCGCGAAGAGCGGGCTGTTCGACGCAATGGCCGATGGCGACCTGCTCGACGCGGCCGTCGCGCTCGCGCGCCAGGCCGGCGCCCGGCAGGGGCCGCATCCGCGCGTGCGCGATCGCGAGATCGTCCACGCGAACGCCGCGGGCTTCATCCAGTTCGCGCGCAATTCCGCGCAGGCCGCCGCGCCGAATTTCCCCGCGCCGCACAAGTGCATCGACGCGATCGAGGCCGGCGTGCTGCACGGTTTCGACAAGGGCAGCATTGCCGAGCGCGAGGGTTTCATCGCGCTGATGATGACGCCGGAAAGCCGCGCGCTGCGGCACGCGTTTTTCGGCGAGCGCGCGGCGAGCAAGATTCCCGATGTGCCGGCCGATACGCCGCTGCGCGAGATTCGCCGCGTCGGCGTGATCGGCGCCGGCACGATGGGCGGCGGGATCGCGATGAATTTCGTCAACGCGGGCCTGCCCGTCACGCTGCTCGAGACGAAGCAGGAGGCGCTCGAGCGCGGCGTCGCGACGATCCGCAAGAACTACGACGCGCAGGTGAAGAAGGGCAAGCTCACGCAGGAGAAGCTCGACGCGCGCATGGCGCTGATCACGCCGACGCTGTCCTACGACGACCTGAAGGACGCCGACCTGATCGTCGAGGCCGTATTCGAGGAACTCGGCGTGAAGGAGCAGGTGTTCCGCCGCCTCGACGAAGTCGCGAAGCCGGGCGCGATCCTCGCGTCGAACACGTCGACGCTCGACGTCGACCGGATCGCGGCGTTCACGAAACGTCCCCAGGATGTCGTCGGCATGCACTTCTTCAGCCCGGCGAACGTGATGAAGCTGCTCGAGGTCGTGCGCGGCGCGCAGACCGCGAAGGACGTGCTCGCGACCGTGATGGCGGTCGCGAAGAAGATCCGCAAGACGGCGGTCGTGTCCGGCGTGTGCGACGGCTTCATCGGCAACCGGATGATCGAGCAGTACATCCGTCAGGCGCTGTTCATGCTCGAGGAGGGCGCGCTGCCCGCGCAGGTCGACCGCGCGATCGAGAAGTTCGGCTTCGCGATGGGCCCGTTCCGGATGAGCGACCTCGCCGGCAACGACATCGGCTGGGCGATCCGCAAGCGCCGCTACGTCGAGCAGCCCGACCTGCATTACTCGAAGATCGCCGACCGCCTGTGCGAGCAAGGCCGCTTCGGCCAGAAGACGGGCGCCGGCTGGTACGACTACGTGCCGGGCGAGCGCAAGGCGAAGCCGTCGTCGGTCGTCGACGAGCTGGTCGTCGCGTATGCGAAGGAGCGCGGCGTCGAGCGGCGCAAGATCGGCGACGACGAGATCGTCGAGCGGCTGGTGTTCGCGCTCGTCAACGAAGGCGCGAAGATCCTCGAGGAGAAGATCGCGTCGAAGGCGTCCGACATCGACATGGTCTACCTGACCGGCTATGGCTTCCCGCTGTGGCGCGGCGGCCCGATGCTGTACGCGGACACGGTCGGCCTCTACAACGTCGAGCGCGCGATTCGCCGCTACGCGGCCGCGCCGAACGGCGACGCGTGGCAGCTCGCACCGTCCATCGCGGCGCTGGCGGAAGCCGGCCGCGGGTTCAACGGCTGACGCACCGCATGGCGGCGCGGCCGATTCCGTCTGGAGACATGCGATGAAACGCACCGACGACGTACTGCTCGTGATCGACGTGCAATACGACTTCATGCCGGGCGGCGCGCTCGCGGTGCCGGACGGCGATGCGGTCGTGCCGGCGATCAACGCGCTGGCCCGGCGCTTCGACCAGGTCGTGCTGACGCAGGACTGGCATCCGCGCGAACACGTGTCGTTCGCGGCGAACCATCCGGGCCGCGAGCCGTTCTCCACGCTCGCGCTGCCGTACGGCGAGCAGGTGCTGTGGCCCGTGCACTGCGTGCAGGACACCGACGGCGCGGCGCTGCATCGCGACCTCGACATTCCGCATGCGCGGCTCGTGATCCGCAAGGGCGGCGACGCACAGGTCGACAGCTATTCGGCGTTCGTCGAGGCCGACCGCACGACGCGCACGGGGCTCGCGGGCTATCTGCGCGAGCTCGGCGCGAAGCGCGTGTGGTGCTGCGGGCTCGCGACCGACTATTGCGTCGCGTGGTCGGCGCTCGATGCGCGCGCGGCCGGTTTCGAGGCCGCGGTGATCAACGATGCGTGCCGTGCGATCGACCTGAACGGGTCGCTCGCGCGCGCATGGCAGCAGATGCAGGCGGCGGGCGTCGCACACGTGACGTCCGCGGGCGCGCGCCCGGCGGCGTAGCGCATTTCCCCATCCGAATCAGGACATGAAGCAGGACCGAAGGAGACTCGCATGACCGAAGCCGTAATCGTATCGACTGCCCGCACGCCGCTCGCGAAATCCTGGCGCGGCGCCTTCAACATGACGCACGGCGCCACGCTCGGCGGCCATGTGGTCGCGGCCGCGCTCGAGCGCGCAAAGCTCGACCCGGCCCGCGTCGAGGACGTGATCATGGGCTGCGCGAACCCCGAGGGCGCGACCGGCGCGAACATCGCGCGGCAGATCGCGTTGCGCGCGGGGCTGCCCGTGACGGTGCCGGGGATGACGGTGAACCGTTTCTGTTCGTCGGGGCTGCAGGCCATTGCGCTGGCCGCGCAGCGGATCGTCGCGGGCGAAGGCGACGTGTATGTCGCAGGCGGCGTCGAATCGATCTCGTGCGTGCAGAACGAGATGAACCGGCACATGCTCCGGGAAGGCTGGCTCGCCGAGCACAAGCCCGAGATCTACTGGAACATGCTGCAGACGGCCGAGAACGTCGCGAAGCGCTACGGCATCGCGAAGGAGCGGCAGGACGCGTACGGCGTGCAGTCGCAACTGCGTGCCGCGGCGGCGCAGGAAGCCGGGCGCTTTCGCGACGAGATCGTGCCGATCACCGTGCTCGCGGGCATCGCCGACAAGGCGACGGGCCGCCTGTTCACGAAGGAAGTGACGGTGTCGGCCGACGAAGGCATCCGTCCCGATACGACGCTCGAAGGCGTGTCGAAGATCCGTTCGGCCGTGCCGGGCGGCGTGATCACCGCCGGCAACGCGAGCCAGTTCTCGGACGGCGCGTCGGCATGCGTCGTGATGAGCGCCGATGCCGCGCAGCGCGAAGGGCTGCAGCCGATGGGCGTGTTCCGCGGCTTCGCGGTGGCCGGCTGCGAGCCGGACGAGATGGGCATCGGGCCCGTGTTCGCGGTGCCCAAGCTGCTCAAGCAGGCAGGGCTGACGGTCGACGACATCGGCCTGTGGGAACTGAACGAAGCGTTCGCGGTACAGGTGCTGTACTGCCGCGATACGCTCGGGATTCCTGAGGATCGCCTGAACGTGAACGGCGGCGCGATCGCGGTCGGCCATCCGTACGGCGTGTCGGGTGCGCGCCTGACGGGCCATGCGCTGATCGAAGGCAAGCGGCGCGGCGTGAAATACGTGGTCGTCACGATGTGCATCGGCGGCGGGCAGGGCGCGGCCGGCCTGTTCGAAATCCTCTGATCTTTGGTGCCGGGCGGCCGCGGTTTCGCTTCGGCGAGGCCGGCGGCCGCGATGTGAATCGGTGCGATCGACGCGCGATTCGAAACGATGGGGAAGTAAAAGGCATGCGCCGGACAATGCCGTTTCCCCTGACTTGTCAAACGAATTGCCCCACCTATACTTGCTCTGACATTTGCCTTTCGGCACGATGGGCCGGATCGCGCGTTGCGCGAGCCGTGCCGCCAAGGCGCGAACCCACGCAGCAGACCGACCGGGGATCGAATGAGTACGACCTATGCAGCCGGGGAACCGCCGCGTGTCGTCAGCGCAGCCGCGCGGCTCTATGCGAAATGCCTGCTGGTCGGATTCGCGCTGCTGCCGGCTTATCTGATCGCCTATCTGTGGTTCTTCAGCGACCCGGGCGTCGTGTTCGAGAATCACGCGTTCCATGAAATCGCGATTGCGGCCGCGACCCTCGAGGGCGCGTTCGTCACCTACGTGACGTGGGTGTGCTACCGGTCGTCCGGCGAGCCGCTGCTGCGCTGGTTGACGCTAGGCTTCCTCGGCTTCGCGATGATCTATTCGCTGCACGGCGCCTTCACCGGGATGGCGCACCACAATATCTGGCTGTTCCTGCTGTACGGGCCCGCGTCGCGGCTCGTGATGTCGATCCTGCTGCTGACGGGCCTGCTGTCGTATTCGCGTCCGCCCGACCGTATCGAGAAGCGCACGAGCGTGAGCACGTGGCTGCCGTGGATCGTGTTCTTCCTGATCGTCAACGTGGCCGTGGCGTACGTCGCGTATTCGCCGGTTGCGGGCGCGCCGGGCACGCGGCTGTCGATGGAGGGCGGTGCGCTCGTGTTTTCGTTGCTGAACGTCGCCGTGCTGCTCGCGCGGCGGATCCGCTCGCCGCTCATGGTGATCTACGGCGTGTCGATCATGGCGTTCGCGCTGTCGTCGCTCGCGTTCATTCTCGGCAAGCCGTGGAATCACATGTGGTGGCTTGCGCACGCGATCTTCGCGGGGGGCTTCTTCCTGCTCAGCTACGGCGTCGTGCAGGCGCTGCAGACCACGCGCTCGTTTTCAGCGATCTACAGCCAGGAAGACCTGATGAGCCGGTTGTCGGAGTCGATGGCGCGCACCGAGAGTGCGCTGCAGGAACTGCGACGCACGAACCAGAAGCTCGAATACATGGCCGCGACCGATCCGATGACGGGCGCGTCGAACCGCCGGCAGTTCATCGCGCAGGTCGAGCGCGAAATGGTGCGGGCCGAGCGCGACGGCACGCCGTTTTGCCTGCTGGCGCTCGATCTCGACAATTTCAAGAACATCAACGATGCGTACGGGCACCAGATCGGCGACGAGGTGCTGCGCGGCGTCGTGCGCCAGTGTCTCGATGCGATCCGGCCGGCGGGCGGGCTCGCGCGCGTCGGCGGCGAGGAATTCATGGCGCTGCTGCCGGAAATGCCGCTCGAAGGCGCGCGGATGACGGCCGAGCGCGTGCGCTCGTCGATCGCGAGCTCACCGTTCGGGCTCGATTTCAAGCGCGTGCAGGTGACGGTCAGCGTCGGCGTCGCGCAATACGGGACCGACGGCAGCACCGTCGATGCATTGCTGCGCGTGGTCGACGAACGGCTGTACCAGGCGAAACGGGAAGGGCGGAATCGGGTTGTGTCGCGGTGATGTGCTGTCGCGCGTTGTGATGCGAGGTCGTCGTCGCGATCGCTGGTCGTGCAAGGGGCTATATGCGCGTTTTGGCGGCGCGTGGCCGGGTATTCGTCGTTCTCGCATGGATTCTTCGGTGCGGTCATCCTGTTTCAGTATGTCCTGAGCCCGGCGCCGGGCGGACGCACTTCAAGATACAGTCCATCGATATCGGTAAGTTTGGTAGGCTTGTTGCCTGCCTTCGCTTGTCGCGCCTTGACGTCGGCAAGCGGCATGGCGAAAAAGCGGGGGGGCGTTGGGCGGGGTAACGTGATACCCGCTTTCCCGCCCGCGTTTTCCCGGCCGCGTGCAATTTCAGGCGAACGCGAGCGAACGGCAAGAGGGCCGAAGGTGCCCGACCGACAAGGGTTGCAGGGTCAATCCCGGCGCCAAAACGAACTGGAGCGAACGAAGTGATCAGACATATCGTCATGTGGAAGTTGAAGGAATCGGCCGAAGGCGCGACGCGCGCGCAGAACGCGCTGAAGCTGAAGGAAAAGCTCGAAGGCTGCCGCGACCTCGTGCCGGGCACCCTGCAGATCGACGTCGGCGTGGCAACGCCTGGCCTCGACGCGACCGCCGACATCGTGCTCGTGTCCGATTTCTCGGACAAGGCGGCGCTCGATGCCTACCAGGTGCACCCGGTTCACCAGGAAGTGAAGAAATTCGTCGTCGCGGTGGCCGAGTCGCGCGAATGCGTCGACTACATCGTCGACATCGCACGATGAGCGACGCGGCAACCCCGACGGACGGCCCGTCGATCGAAAGCCCGTTCGTCGACCTGCTCGGCGTGCAGCTCGTGTCCGCGAAGGACGGCGCGAGCGAGCTCATGCTGCCGCTCGAAGAGCGGCACATGAACACGTGGAGCATCGCGCACGGCGGCGTGACGATGACGCTCGCGGACATCGCGCTCGCGATGGCCGCACGCAGCCTGACCGACGACGGCGTCGGCGTCGTGACGGTCGAGATGAAGGTGAACTTCATGCAGCCGGGGCGCGGCGAGTTGCGCGCTTACGGGCGCGTGATGCACCGCTCGACGACGATGGCCTACTGCGAAGGCGAAGTACGCGACAGCGACGGCAATTTCGTCGCGAAGGCGCTCGGCACGTTCAAGTACATGCGGCGGCTCGCGGTGGGCCGCGACATCAAGCGGCAACGCTCGCGCACGGCGCCCGACGCCCAGCCCGGCCCGAGCGACGCGTAAGTGCCGGAACGCACGGCCCTGCCTCGTTGCTACTGGCAGGGCCGTTCTGTTTTGCGGAGCGCATGTGTACGTCGAGCGCGTTCACGGCAGGCCGAAGGAGGGCCGGGATTGCGACGCGCGAAGCGCACCACGCCCGCGCGCCGCGGGCGTGGCATCATGTGACGCTTGTCCGTTCACGGCGTCGCACCGGCGCCGTCCCAATCGATGCCGCTGAATCCGAAGATCGCCCAGGTGCTCGACATGATCGAGCGTGCGAAACGTCCGTCCTATCACCGGCAGACGCCGCAGCAGGCGCGCGCCGCATACGAGAAGAGCGCGCCGATTCTCGATGTCGCGCCCGCGCCGATGCACTCGGTCGAGGAATGCGTCGTGCCGACGCGCGACGGCGGCACGATCGGCGCGCGGCTGTACCTGCCGGTCGCGCCGAGCCTTGCGGAGCCGCTTCCTGCGTTCGTCTATTACCACGGTGGCGGCTTCACGGTCGGCAGCGTCGATACGCACGATGTGCTGTGCCGGATGTTCGCGCACGAGGCGCAGTGCGCGGTGCTGTCGGTCGGCTACCGGCTCGCGCCCGAGCACCGGTTCCCGACCGCGGTGAACGACGCCGACGACGCGTTGCGGTGGCTGCATCGCGAGGCCGCGGCGTTCGGCATCGATGCCGCGCGATTGGCGGTCGGCGGCGACAGCGCGGGCGGCACGCTCGCGACCGTCTGCGCGGTGCTGGCGCGCGACGCCGGCATTCCGCTGGCGCTGCAACTGCTGATCTATCCGGGCGTAACGGGCTTCCAGGACACCGAATCTCACGCGCGGCTCGCGAACGGCTACCTGCTGACGCAGGACACGATCCAGTGGTTCTTCACGCAATACGTGCGCAACGACGCCGACCGCGACGACTGGCGCTTCGCGCCGCTCGACGGCACGCGCGATGCGCCGTCGTTCGAGGGCGTCGCGCCGGCGTGGATCGCGACGGCCGAGTACGATCCGCTGAGCGACGAGGGCGCCGCGTATGCGGACAAGCTGCGCGCGGCCGGCAACGCGGTCACGCTGGTCTGCTATCCGGGGATGATTCACGAATTCTTCAAGATGGGCGGCTACGTGCCGGAGGTGCGGGCCGCGCATGTCGACGCGGTCGCGGCGCTGAAGGCCGCATTCGACGACGTCTGACGGTGGGCGCTTGGCGGCCTGCGTGCCGCGTGGAGGGCTGCGATGACGAACGGCGGGGTGGAAACGGGCCACTGGACGGTACTGGGCGGCGACGCTGCGCGGATCCGCGACGCGGTATTCGTGCGCGAGCAGCGGATTCCGCCCGAATGGGAGCTTGACGACGACGATCCGCTGTCGCTTCACGCGGTGGCGTACCGGGTCGAAGCGGCAACCGGCGCACGTCGCGCGGTCGCAACGGGGCGGCTGCTGCCGTCCGGCACGATCGGCCGCGTCGCGGTGCTGGCCGATATGCGCGGGCAGGGCGTCGGGTCGGCCGTATTGACCGCGTTGCTGGCGGCGGCGCGGTACCGTGGCGAGCGTGTCGTGCGGCTTTACGCGCAGGATTCGGCCGTGTCGTTTTATCTGCGGCACGGTTTCGCCACGGTCGGCGAACCGTTCGTCGAAGCGGGCGTGCCGCACGTCGAGATGGCGCGCGCACCGTAGCGCGGCGCGCGCCCGATCAGCGCGCCGGCACGTTCAGCGCGGCCGCGTCGCGTCGAGATCGAACGTGAACGCGCGCTCGAACGTGCCGGGGCGGACGGTGCGGTGCGAACCGTCGTCGTCGCAGCGTTCCTTGATCTCGACCGTCAGCCGCACGCCTTCCTTCATCGTGACGCGCAGCGCGGTCGTGCCGCGCGTGCCGTATTCGGGTGTCTCGATGAACGCGGCCGACAGCGCCCGCTCACGCTCGATCGGAATGCCGGTGTGCGGCAGCGCGTCGTCGTCTGCGACATGCGGGTCGCGCATCAGCGCGATCAGTTCATCGAGCGGCGGGGCCGGATTGTCGGTGAGCAGCGTGCCGAGCTCCGCGCGCTTGCGCACCACTTTCGGCCAGGGCGTATCGAGCCGCGCATTCGACAGCGCGTGCACGCCGGGTGCGATGGCGACGGGCGCGGCGACACTGCTTTCGCCGTCAGGCGCGCGGTTGCAGAACCACGCGAGTTCGCGCCGTTTCCAGTCGCCGACGAGCAGGTTGAAGCCGTTGTAGACGGCCGCATGCTCGGCCAGCTGCCCGAGATAGTCGAGCGGCCCAACCGGCTGGCCGCCGAGGAAATCGGACACGAGCTTGCCGCGGGTCGGCGCGCCGGCGCGGATGTCGAACGGCGCGCGGTAGTTCGTCAGCGCGGCGAAGCGGCCGTCGCGCGACACGCCGAGCCACGTGCCGCCGGCTTCGAGATCGCGGCCGGCCAGTACGCCCGGTACATCTTCCCACCACGAGAGCGGTGCACTCGTCCGGCGAAAGAACTCGTCGCGATTGGCGGCGAGGGTAAAGACGGGACCGGCGGCGGCATCGGGCTGCCAGTCGAAGGCAATCAGACACATCGGGCGAATCTCTCGCAGGAAACATCGGGTGCCGGCTGCGACTTGCCAGCCGGCGCGCGAACGGGTTGTCAGTGCGTCACACTTCCGTCGGCCATGCGTACGGCAGCGTGTCGAATGCAAGCACCGGACCGTCGGCCGAACCGAGGTGCACCGTGCCGTTGTCGAGCGCCGCGAGCTTGATTTCGACGAGCGCGTCGACGCCGCCCGCGGGCGCGGCCGCCGCGTTTACGATCATCCCGCACGGCTGGCCGGGATCGTCGCTGTGAAACAGCTCGACGCCGGCATGCACGGCGTCGGTCTCGCCGGCGACATGCGCGAGCGCGGTGCGGCGCTTGATCGTGCCGCGGTACTGGCTGCGCGCAACGATTTCCTGGCCCGGGTAGCACCCCTTGCGAAAGTTAACGGCACCGATCACGTCGAAGTTGACCATCTGCGGCACAAACTGCTCGACCGCCGGCTGCGTGATGCGCGGTTCGCCCGCGCGGATGTCGAGCCAGTCCCAGACGGCCGGCGACACGACCGGCAGCGTGCCGGCGAGCGCAGCGATGCGCGCATCGACTTCCGCGCGCGAGCCGATCCACAGGTAGCGCTTGCGGCCGGCCGCATCGGGCACGCGGATCAGCGTGCCGGCCGGGCCGTCGACCTTCACGTGCACGCCGTCCGGCAGCGCGTCGAAGATGCCGGACAGCGCGTCGCGCACGTCGCCCGCGAAACCGGCCACCGCGAGCGTATCGCTCGCATCCGTCAGCTTCGCCTTCGCGCGCAGCACGAACATCGACAGCCGCTTCTGCACGGCCCGCTGCACGTCCTTCGACACCAGCAGGCGCACGCCGTGGCCGGCCCGCCACGCGAGGAACGACCCGAGGAGGCGCCCCTTCGGCGAACAATAGCCGGACAGCCGCGCGCTCGCGGCGTCGAGGTGCTCGATATCGTTGGTGAGCTGGCTGTGCAGGAACGTCGCGGCGTCGTCGCCGGCCACGTCGATCACGCCGAACTGCGGAAGCGGCATGCAGGCGCCCGGCGCGTCGAAATCGGCGGCGGACGGGCGAGGGAACACGGGGAGCGAGGCGGGCGCGGCCGGGACAGCCGGTGAAGCGAACGGTGTACTCATGGAATGAGGGAACAGTCAACCCTGACTTTGACGAAGGCGAGCAAGTATTATATGGGTCTTACCTGAGTCACGTTTCCATGTCCCTACTGAAGAAATGCGCCGCGACGATCGTGGCGCTGGCCGTTGTTGTGGCCGCTGCCGGCGCGGGCGGCGGATATTACTGGGCAACCCGGCCGCTGTTGCTGGGCTCGGCGTCGCTCGACGTCACGATCAAGCCGCGCAGCAGCGTGAAAAGCGTTGCGCTGCAGCTCAGGCGCGGCGGCGTGCCGGTCGAGCCGCTCGGCTTCGTCGCGATGACGCGCGTGCTCGGGCTGTCGAGCCGCCTGAAATCCGGCAACTACGAATTCAAGACCGGCATCACGCCTTACGAGGTGCTGCAGAAGATCGCGCGCGGCGACGTGAACGAGTACGTCGCGACCGTCATCGAAGGCTGGACCTTCAAGCGGATGCGCGCGGAACTCGATGCGAACCCGGATCTTGCGCACGCGACGTCCGGCATGAGCGACGCCGAGCTGCTGCGCGCGATCGGGGCGTCGGACAACGCGGTGCGGCGCGGCAGCGGCGAGGGACTGTTCTTCCCCGATACCTATCTGTTCGACAAGGGCACGAGCGACCTGAACATCTACCGGCGCGCCTACCATCTGATGCAGACGCGTCTCGACGAGGCCTGGGCCGCACGCGCGCCGGGCCTGCCGTACCGGACACCTTACGAAGCGCTGACGATCGCGTCGATCGTCGAGAAGGAAACGGGGCATGCGGCCGACCGCGCGTTCGTCGCGGCCGTGTTCGCGAACCGGTTGCGCATCGGCATGCCGCTGCAGACCGATCCGTCGGTGATCTACGGGCTGGGCGACGCGTACGACGGCCGTCTGCGCAAGCGCGACCTGCAGGCCGACACTCCCTACAATACTTACACCCGACGCGGCCTGCCGCCGACGCCGATCGCGTTGCCGGGCGTTGCCGCGCTGCAGGCGGCGATCAATCCGGCCCAGACGAGCGCGCTCTATTTCGTGGCGAAGGGCGATGGCACGAGCGTGTTCTCGGACACCCTCGGCGACCACAACAAGGCCGTGGACAAGTACATACGAGGTCAATAATGGCGAGCGGTAAATTCATCACGTTCGAAGGCATCGACGGGGCGGGGAAAACCACCCACCTGCAATGGTTCTGCGAACGTCTCCAGGGCAAGCTGGCCGCGGCCGGCCGGCAGGTCGTCGTGACCCGCGAGCCGGGCGGCACGCAGCTCGGCGAGAAACTGCGCGAGATCCTGCTGAACCAGCCGATGGATCTCGAAACGGAAGCGCTGCTGATGTTCGCCGCGCGCCGCGAGCACCTGGCGCTGGTGATCGAGCCGGCGCTCGCGCGCGGCGACTGGGTCGTGTCCGACCGCTTTACCGACGCGACGTTCGCGTACCAGGGCGGCGGCCGCGGGCTGCCGCGCGACAAGCTGGAGGCGCTCGAGCGCTGGGTGCAGGGCGGCTTCCAGCCCGACCTGACGGTGCTGTTCGACGTGGCGCCGCAGATCGCGAGCGAGCGGCGCGGCGCGGCGCGCATGCCCGACAAGTTCGAAAGCGAATCCGACGCCTTTTTCGCGCGCACGCGCGGCGAATACCTGCGGCGCGCGGAAGAGGCGCCGCACCGTTTCGCGATCGTCGACGCGACGCAGTCGATTCCCGAGATCCGCCAGCAGCTGGAACGCGTGCTCGCCGCGCTGTAATTCGCAAGGAACGCACCCCATGATCTATCCGTGGCAGACCGACGACTGGAACCGCCTGCAGCAATTGCGCGCGCAATGGCCGCACGCGCTGCTGCTGCATGGCCAGGCCGGGATCGGCAAGCTGCAGTTCGCGCAGCATCTCGCACAGGGCTTCCTGTGCGAATCGCCGCGGCCGAACGGCGAGCCGTGCGGCGCCTGTGCGGCCTGTACCTGGTTCTCGCAGGGCAACCACCCGGACTACCGGATCGTGCTGCCCGAGGCGCTGGCGGGCGAAGCGCCGGGCGCCGCGGACGACGCGAAGCCGGCCGACGCGGACGAAGGCGGCAAGAAGACGCGCGCGCCGAGCAAGGAAATCAAGATCGAGCAGGTGCGCGCGCTGCTCGACTTCTGCGGGGTCGGTTCGCACCGCGGCGGCGCGCGCGTCGTCGTGCTGTATCCGGCCGAGGCGCTGAACGTCGCCGCGTCGAACGCGCTGCTGAAGACGCTGGAAGAGCCGCCGTCCGGCGTGGTGTTCCTGCTCGTGTCGGCGCGCATCGACCGCCTGTTGCCGACGATCATCAGCCGCTGCCGGCAGTGGCCGATGAGCGTGCCGGCGCCGGATGCGGCCGCGGCCTGGCTCGCGGCGCAGGGCGTCGACCACGCGAGCGCGCTGCTTGCCGAGGCCGGCGGCGCGCCGCTCGCCGCGCTGGCGCTCGCGAGCGACGAGAATCGCCCGTTGCGCGACTACACGCTCGGGCAACTCGCGGCCGGTGCGGCGTGCGACCCGTTCGCGTGCGGCGAGGCGCTGCAGAAGCTGCCGGTGCCGCTGGTGCTCGGGTGGCTGCAGCGCTGGCTGTACGATCTGCTCGCACAGCGCATGGCGGGCACGCCGCGTTATTTCCCGACGCACGCCGCGGCGCTCGCGCGCTGCGCGGAATCGGTCGACGCGAACGCGTTCGCGCGCTTCATGAAAGCCGTGACGCGGCAGCGGACGGTCGAGAACCATCCGCTCAACGCGCGGCTCGTATTCGAGGAATTGTTTCTCGGATACCGGGATATGTTCGCGTGATCCCGCCATTATTTCGCCATGGTTGTGAAGCGATGACCGGGCCGTGCCGCCGCGCGACCGTGGCCGGCCGTTGCCACCTGCCGGCGAGCGCATGAGCGCGCGCCTTACGAATTCAGGAAACACGATGTTCGTCGACTCTCACTGCCACATCAATTTCAAGGGCCTGGCCGACCGCCTGCCGGCCGTGCTCGAAAACATGCGCGAGCACGACGTCACGCACGCGCTGTGCGTGTCCGTCGATTTCGAGACGCTGCCCGAGGTGCTCGCGATCGCCGAAGCGCACGACAACGTCTATGCGTCGGTCGGCGTGCACCCCGATCACGAGGATGCGCACGATCCGACGCTCGCGGAGCTCGTCGAGCTGGCCGCGCACCCGAAGGTCGTCGCGATCGGCGAGACGGGCCTCGACTACTACCGCCTCGAAGGTCGCTCGATCGCCGACATGGAGTGGCAGCGCGAACGCTTTCGCACCCACATCCGCGCGGCGACCGCGACGATGAAGCCGCTGATCATCCACACGCGCTCGTCGTCTGAGGATACGTTGCGGATCATGGCCGAGGAGCGGGCCGACGTGCCGGGCGGCGTGATGCACTGCTTCACCGAGCCGTGGCCGGTTGCCGAGCAGGCGCTCGCGCAGAACTTCCATATCTCGCTGTCGGGCATCGTCACGTTCAAGAGCGCGACCGACGTGCAGGACGTCGCGCGGCGCGTGCCGCTCGACCGGCTGCTGATCGAGACCGACTCGCCGTACCTCGCGCCGGTGCCGTACCGCGGCAAGCCGAATGAACCTGCGTACGTCAGCCATGTCGGACGCTTTATCGCGTCCGAGCGCGGGATCGCTGTCGAGGCGCTCGCCGACGCGACGACGCAGAACTTTTTCCGGCTGTTCAAGATCGCCCGCTGACGACGCGCGCACAGCCGACAACCCAGGGAAGGAGCCCACAACAATGACGAAGTCGACCCATCATTTCTCGAAGCGCGCCCTCGTTGCCGCCGCGCTCGTCGCGAGCGGCCTGTTCGCCGCGGCCGGCGCGCATGCCGAGTCGCTCGACGCGATCGTGAAGGCCGTCAAGTTCGACGACATCGCCGACATCGGCAAGCAGCTCAAGAGCGGCAAGCTCGACCCGAACACGATCGCGCCGAACGGCGATCCGCTGCTGGTGATCGCGGCGCGCGAGAAGTCCGACAAGGTCGCGGCGGCGCTCGCCACGACGCCGAACGTCGACCTCGAGAAGGAAGACAAGGCTGGCGAGAACGCGCTGATGCTCGCGTCGCTGAACGGCGACCTCGGCCTCGCCAAACTGCTGATCGACAAGGGTGCGGAAGTCAGCAAGAAAGGCTGGGCGCCGCTGCACTACGCGGCGACCAACGGCCAGGACGCGGTCGTGAAGCTGCTGCTCGACCACGACGCGTACATCGATACCGCATCGCCGAACGGCACGACGCCGCTGATGATGGCCGCGCGCGGCAATCATGCGTCGACGGTCACGCTGCTGCTCGACCAGGGCGCCGATCCGCAGGTGAAGAACCAGCTCGGCATCACCGCGCTCGAGTTCGCGAAGCACTACAACGCGCCGGACGCGATCGACATCCTGAGCAAGCGCACGGTGCGCGTCGGCGCATCGGCGCCGGCCGATGGCCAAAAGAGTGCAAAATAACGGCTTTGGGTGCGACCGGCCGGGGGGCAGACGGCGTCCGCCCGGCCGGATTCGGGCCGGGGCGCGGCGTCCGGCGTCGCGCCGGCCAGGACAGCAGGCGGTCTCGGGCCGCATAAACATAAGGAACACCATGTTGCGCGCAATGTTTTGTGCCGCGGCGTTTGCCGTGCCGTTGTCGGCGGCGGCTTTCACGGGCGCGGATCTCGACCGGCTGTGCGCGAAGACGGACGTCAAGTCGCGGGCGTCGTGCGCGGCCTACATCGAAGGCGCCGCCGACGGCGTCTACAACACGATCGATGCGATCGGCGGCACGACGGGGCCGCGCGTCGGCCAGTATTTCTGCCTGCCGCCCGACATCCGGGCGCAGCAGATGACCGACGCGGTGCGCAAGTACATCGCGGAAAATCCGAAGCTGGCCGACTACAACGCGAGCACCGCGGTGTCGCTCGGTCTCGGCAAGGCGTTTCCCTGCAAGGGCGGCAACTGATTTGACGCCGTGTCCGGGCGCAGACGTTGCCCGGACGCCGCCGACGCATCCAGGACGAGGCGCGAGCGCCTCATCAGCCACGGGGCGCCGATGATTTCAATCGAGGAACTGCAGCGCATCGCCGATGCGCCGCTGCATTCATGGCTCGGCACGCTGGCGGTGTCGGTCATCGTCGTGCTGGTCGTCTCGATCGTGCACCGCCTCGGCGCGCGGATCGTCCGGCGCGTCGCGCAGCCGTATCCGCTGACGAGCGCGATCCTGCGCTACATCGACAGGCCGTCGCTGGTCGTGCTCGCGCTGCTGGCGCTCGAATTCCTGTGGGTCCAGGCGGACGACGGCATGTCGTTCGTGCGCGGCATGCGCACGGCGGCGGCAGTCGGCTCCATCGTGGCGCTGACGTGGCTGCTGGTGCGGCTCGCGGCCGGCGTCGGCGACGCGATCATCCAGGCGCATCCGATCGATACGGCCGACAACCTCCAGGCGCGGCGCATCCATACGCAGGCCCGGGTGCTCGTGCGGACCGTGATGGTGCTGATCGTGATCGTCGGCACCGGCGCTGCGCTGATGACGTTCCCGAACGTGCGCCAGGTCGGCGCAAGCCTGCTGGCGTCGGCCGGCGTCGCGGGCCTGGTCGCCGGCATCGCCGCCCGGCCGGTGCTCGGCAACCTGATCGCCGGGCTGCAGATCGCGCTCACGCAGCCGATCCGGCTCGACGACGTGGTCGTGATCCAGGGCGAGTGGGGGCGCATCGAGGAAATCACCGGTTCGTTCGTGTCGGTGCGGCTGTGGGACCAGCGGCGCCTCGTCGTGCCGTTGCAGTGGATCATCGAGAACCCGTTCACGAACTGGACGCGCAGCAGCGCGGAGATCATCGGCACGGTCTACCTGTCGGTCGATTACCGCACGCCGCTCGCGCCGCTGCGCGATGCGCTCGCGCGGCTCGTCCAGGCGGCACCCGAGTGGGATGGCCGCGTGCAGGTGCTGCAGGTGACCGACGCGACGGAGCGCACGATGCAGTTGCGCGCGCTCGTCAGCTCGGCCGATTCGTCGTCGTGCTGGGATCTGCGCTGCCGCGTGCGCGAAGGCCTGATCGCCTACCTGCAGGATCACTACCCGCAATGCCTGCCGCGCAGCCGCATGGAGTTGTATCCGCACGAATCGGCGCAGGACGCGCCGAACCCCGAACGGCCGCATGCGCGGCCGCCCGCCGCCAGCACGGCGGCCAACACGGCAGCCGATCCGCAGGCCGCCGAACGCCGCTGAACGCGGCCCGGCACCTGTCCGCCATTCCGATCTCCATGACCGCGCTGAACACGCTCGCCATCGCCAATTACCGCTCGCTGCGCGAGCTGATCGTGCCGCTCGCGGCGCTCAACGTCGTCACGGGGCCGAACGGCAGCGGCAAGTCGAGCGTGTACCGCGCGCTGCGGCTGCTTGCCGACACCGCGCAGGGGCGCGTGATTCCGTCGCTCGCCCGCGAGGGCGGATTGCCGTCGACGCTGTGGGCCGGCCCCGAACGCTTCTCGCGGGCGATGCTGGCCGGCGACGCGCCGGTGACCGGCACGGTGCGCACCGGGCCCGTGGCGCTGAAGCTTGGTTTCGCATGCGACGATTTCGGTTACGCGATCGATCTCGGTTTGCCGACCCCGAGCCGGTCGCAGTTCTCGCTCGACCCGGTCGTCAAGCGCGAGTGCATCTGGGGCGGCCCGTTGCTGCGCCCGTCGACGCTGCTGGTCGACCGGCAGGGCGCGCAGATCCGTGCGCGCACCGCGTCGGGCGACTGGCGGACGATTCCGCAGCCGGTCGCCAGCTTCGACAGCATGATGACCGAGTTCGCCGATCCGACCGGCGCGCCCGAGATGATCGCGGTGCGCGAGCGGATCCGCTCGTGGCGTTTCTACGACCATTTCCGGACCGATGCGCAGGCGCCGGCTCGGCAGTCGCATATCGGCACCCATACGCCGGTGCTCGCGGACGACGGGGCCGACCTCGCCGCCGCGTTGCAGACGATCCGCGAAATCGGCGACGGCGCGGCGCTCGATGCGGCGCTCGACGATGCGTTTCCCGGCGCGTCGGTGCTGATCGACAATCCGGGCGGGCGCGGCCGTTTCGACGTGCTGATGCGCCAGCCCGGGCTGCTGCGGCCGCTCGCGGCGGCCGAGCTGTCCGACGGCACGCTGCGCTACCTGTTGCTCGCGGCCGCGCTGCTGACGCCGCGGCCGCCGGCGCTGATGGTGCTGAACGAGCCGGAGACGAGCCTGCATCCCGATCTGTTGCCGGCGCTCGGGCGCCTGATCGCACAGGCCGCGCGGCGTTCGCAGGTGCTCGTCGTGTCGCATGCGGCGCGGCTCATCGCGACGCTCGAGCGCGAGGCCGGCTGCGAATCGCTGGTGCTCGACAAGCAGCTCGGCGCGACCGCGCTCGTCGATGCCGACACGCGCGACCTGCCGGCATGGAAGTGGCCGTCGCGCTGACGCGCAACGTGGTGTGCGTGCCGGCGCGATCGGGCCTGGCGGGCGGAATGTATCCTGGCTGTAACAACACCCATAAAATGAAAGACGGGCGGTTCCGGGCGCCGGGATCGCGAATAATGAACGGATCGCCGGCGGGCGGCGAAGGCGCCCGCCGGCCGTGCCGCAACGGACCGGACACAGGAGAGACGTGGACCATGAGAATTGCCCAGATCGCGCCGCTGACCGAATCCGTGCCGCCGAAACTGTACGGCGGCACGGAGCGCGTCGTGTCCTACATCACGGAGGCGCTGGTCGAGCTCGGCCATGACGTGACGCTGTTCGCCAGCGGCGATTCGACGACGCGGGCGAAGCTGGAGCCCGTCTGGCCGCGCGCGTTGCGGCTCGACGCGTCGATCCGCGACCGGGTCGCGCCGCACATGTTGCTGATGGAGACCGTCGCACGCCGCGCGAAGGCGTTCGACGTGCTCCATTTCCACATGGACTACTACTCGTTTTCGGTCTTCAACCGGCAGGAGACGCCGTTCGTGACGACGCTGCACGGCCGGCTCGACCTGCCCGAGCAGCAGCCGGTGTTCGACACGTTCAACACGGCCCCGGTGATTTCGATTTCGAATTCGCAGCGCCAGCCGCTGCCGCAGGCGAAATGGCTGACGACCGTCTACCACGGGCTGCCCGAAACGCTGTACCTGCCGCAGCCGATCGAGCCGCGCTATCTCGCGTTCCTCGGGCGCATCTCGCCGGAGAAGCGCGTCGACACGGCGATCCGCATCGCCGCCCAGTGCGGGCTGCCGATCAGGATCGCCGCGAAGATCGACGCGGCCGACCAGGAATACTTCGAGCGCGAGATCAAGCCGCTCTTCGCGTTGCCGCATGTCGAATACATCGGCGAGATTGCCGATCACCAGAAGGCCGAATTCCTGTCGGGCGCGCACGCGCTGCTGTTTCCGATCGACTGGCCCGAGCCGTTCGGCCTCGTGATGATCGAGGCGATGTCGTGCGGCACGCCGGTGATCGCGTTCAATCGCGGCGCGGTGCCCGAAGTGGTGGACGAGGGCGTGTCGGGTTTCATCGTCGAGGATGAAATCAGCGCGGTGGCCGCCGTGCACCGGCTGCACCTGCTGCCGCGTGCGCGCGTGCGGCAGCGCTTCGAGGAGCGCTTCACGTCGCGCCGGATGGCGCAGCAGTATGTCGACGTCTACCAGTCGGTGATCCGCGCCCGGAAGCGCTCGCGTTTCAAGGTGATCGACTCGACGACCTGACGCGTGTCGCGCGCAAAAAAAACGGCGATGCCCGCGAGGACATCGCCGTTTGCGCAGGGCCCGCGCATCGCGCGCGGGCGGTGCGCCAGCGTCAGATCTTGAGCTTCGTGACCTTCGTGCCGTTGATCGACACGTCGCCCATCAGGCCCGCGTTCGTCAGCACGACGACCTGGACCGGCGCGGTGGCCGTGGTCGTGTCGATTGCGCCGTTCGCACCCATCTTCACGAGCGCGACCGAGGCGCCGGCGCCGGCTGCCCAGCCGTCCGAGCCGCGGAATTCGTCGAGCGAATCCTGCGTCATGAACAGGAACACGATCGCCTTCGACTGCGCGCCGGCCTGCAGGCCGACCGACAGCGACGACGTGTTGAAGTAGCCGACCGTGCTGCCGCCGACGCGCAGCGCGCCGTTGCCGGACTGGCCGCCGACGATGAAGCCGGCCTGGATCACGTCCGGGAACACGAGCACGCCGCGCGACTTCGCGACGAGCTCGCGCGAACCCTTGACCGTCGAATACAGGCGCGACAGCGTCGCGTCGACGCTCGAATCGATCGCCTGACGCTTCGACGCGTTGGTGGCGGCATTGTCCGGCTTGTCCGGGGTGGTGGTGCAACCGGTGAGCGCGAGGCTACCGACGATGAGCGCTGCGGCAGCTTTCAGCACAAGATTCCGTTTTTGCATCGTTCTTCTCCATCGGATGACGTTCGGAGTGAGTCCCGCTCTGGGAGCGGATCACGTCGGCATTTATATCACAGCGGATTACACCCCCTTTTCGTCGGCGCGTGAAAAAGCGTCAAATCGCCCGGGGATGTCGCGGCGCGCCAACGGACGAACCGGTGCGCGCGCGTCGACCCGCCCCCGCACCGGCGGGCAAGCGCCGGCCAGTCGGGCGCAAGCCGCGCTTGCGGGCGCAGCGGTGCCTGGTCGATGTGCGATCAGTGCGTGACGGGCGGGACGGGAGGCTTGATCGGCGGGCGGCGCAGCGCCCGGCGGATCAGCGCGATCACGACGCCGCAGGCGAACAGGAACGCGGCCGGGACGACCCAGTAGCCGACGAACGCATGCCACAGGTAGCCCGCAAGCGTGTTGCGGCGCAGCACGTATTCGTCGCGGGCGGCCTGCTGGCGCGGCGCATTGGCGGCGAGCACGTCGGCCGGACAGCCGGCCGCGCGGGCTTCGTCAGGTTCACCGTGGCACTTCGCGGCGGCACCGGCGGCCTGCTGAGTGTCGGTGAGCTGCCAGGTGGTCAGGGCGAGCTGCAGATCCGCCTTGTTGTAGGCCATTTCCTCGCGGATCTCGCGAACGGCAACGATCGCGACAGGCACGGCCCAGAATACGATCACGATCAGCCAGCGGCGGAACCAGCGGTGTTGTCTCCATGCCATCCAAGCCTCCGTTTGACGCGTGGGCGCGTCTGTCTCGAGGGCGGCCCGATGGCGCTTCTTTTACTTGGGTGGGCCGCATTGCAGCCATCATAGAAGAAAACGCGGCGAATTGCCGCACCATGTCGCGGGGCCGGTACGGCGGACGGGAAGGCGGG
>NZ_JPGM01000077.1:0-43936 GCF_000731655.1 Burkholderia sp. MSh2
GGGCGGCTGCCCGGCGCCGCGGGGCGCGGGGGCGGGCGGTCTATGGCAAATGGCGGAATCTTAATGCATAATACGGAACGGCAAGTCCTCTGTCTTATATAAGACATAAGTGGGGTCTTGATACGCAGCGCCGCGGTTCACGCCGAAGTGCCCGATTGGGGCGCTAGAATAGCGGCTCGCTGTTGCCGTCACGGGGTGGCCATGCCGCGCCCCCGCCGCGCGCGCAGTTTCGACCAGCATCACCTGCTCAGCCACGTCACTGGAGTCGATCATGCCGTATCAGCACATCAAGGTTCCGGAGGGCGGTGACAAGATCACCGTCAACAAGGATTTCTCGCTCAACGTTTCCGATCAGCCGATCATTCCCTATATCGAAGGCGACGGTACGGGCTTCGATATCACGCCGGTCATGATCAAGGTCGTCGATGCGGCGGTCGAGCATGCCTACAAGGGCAAGCGCAAGATCCACTGGATGGAGATCTTCGCGGGCGAGAAGGCGACGAAGGTGTACGGTCCGGACGTGTGGCTCCCGGACGAAACGCTGCAGGTGCTCAAGGAATACGTGGTGTCGATCAAGGGGCCGCTCACGACCCCGGTCGGCGGCGGCATCCGTTCGCTGAACGTCGCGCTGCGCCAGGAACTCGACCTGTACGTGTGCCTGCGCCCGGTCCAGTACTTCAAGGGCGTGCCGTCGCCGGTGCGCGAGCCGCAAAAGATCGACATGGTGATCTTCCGCGAGAACTCGGAAGACATCTACGCGGGCATCGAATGGGCCGCGGGTTCCGAGCAGGCGAAGAAGGTCATCAAGTTCCTGCAGGACGAGATGGGCGTGAAGAAGATCCGCTTCCCGGAAACCTCGGGTATCGGCGTCAAGCCCGTGTCGACCGAAGGCACCGAGCGTCTCGTGCGCAAGGCGATCCAGTACGCGATCGACAACGATCGCAAGTCGGTCACGCTGGTGCACAAGGGCAACATCATGAAGTTCACGGAAGGCCTGTTCCGTGACGCCGGCTACGCGCTCGCGCAGAAGGAATTCGGCGGCGAGCTGATCGACGGCGGCCCGTGGATGCGCGTCAAGAACCCGAAGACGGGCAACGAGATCGTGATCAAGGATTCGATCGCCGACGCGTTCCTGCAGCAGATCCTGCTGCGCCCGGCCGAATACGACGTGATCGCCACGCTGAACCTGAACGGCGACTACATCTCCGACGCGCTGGCCGCGCAGGTCGGCGGCATCGGGATCGCGCCGGGCGCGAACCTGTCGGATTCGGTCGCGATGTTCGAGGCGACCCACGGCACGGCGCCGAAGTACGCGGGCAAGGATTACGTGAACCCCGGTTCCGAGATCCTGTCGGCTGAAATGATGCTGCGCCACCTCGGCTGGACGGAAGCGGCCGACACGATCATCGCCGCGATGGAGAAGTCGATCCTGCAGAAGCGCGTCACGTACGACTTCGCGCGCCTGATGGAAGGGGCGACGCAGGTGTCGTGCTCCGGCTTCGGCGAAGTGCTGATCGAGAACATGTAAGTCCCCTTCCGGGGTGGGCCGGCGCAGTTCCGGCCGCCCCGGCGCCTACTGCCGGCGCCGGGGCGTTTCGTGGATGGCAGGTTTGTTGGCAGGGCGGTCCGGCATGCGGGCCGCGGCGCCGCACGGCGGCCGGGAGCCCCTGCAAGGTAGAACATGACGGCCCTCGCAACACCATCGCCCGGTTAAGCCGGCGCCCCTTTCGCGACCGACCCGGTCGCTCCCCGCCGGTTATCCGCCGGCGCTCCTCAGTCCCATTTTCACGTAGCAACGCATCGACCATGTCCACTTCGCCCAAGATCATCTACACCCTCACCGACGAAGCGCCGGCGCTCGCGACCTATTCGCTGCTGCCGATCGTCAAGGCCTTCACGCGCTCGTCCGGCGTCGCCGTCGAAACGCGCGACATCTCGCTCGCCGGCCGCATCGTCGCGGCATTCGCGGACGTTCTGCCGCCCGAACAGAAGGGTTCCGACGATCTGGCCGAGCTGGGACAGCTCACGCTGAAGCCGGAAGCGAACATCATCAAGCTGCCGAACATCAGCGCGTCGGTGCCGCAGCTCAAGGCCGCGATCGCCGAACTCCAGGCGCAGGGCTACAAGCTGCCGGCCTATCCGGAAGATCCGGCGACGGACGAAGAGAAGGCCGTCAAGGCGCGCTACGACAAGATCAAGGGCAGCGCGGTGAACCCGGTGCTGCGCGAAGGCAACTCCGACCGCCGCGCGCCGCTGTCGGTCAAGAACTACGCACGCAAGCATCCGCACAAGATGGGTGCCTGGAAGGCCACGTCGAAGGCGCACGTCGCGCACATGAGCGAAGGCGATTTCTACGGCAGCGAGAAGTCGGCGCTGATCGCCGATGCCGGCAGCGTGAAGATCGAACTCACGACGGCCGACGGCGCGAAGAAGGTGCTGAAGGAAAAGACGGCCGTCAAGGCCGGTGAAGTGATCGACGCATCGGTGATGAGCCGCAACGCGCTGCGCAGTTTCATCGAAGCGCAGATCGCCGACGCGAAGGCGCAGGACGTGCTGTTCTCGGTGCACCTGAAGGCGACCATGATGAAGGTCTCCGATCCGATCCTGTTCGGCCATTTCGTATCGGTGTTCTACCGCGACGCGCTCGCGAAGCACGCGGACGTGCTGGCGCAGGCCGGTTTCAACCCGAACAACGGCATCGGCGACCTGTACGCGCGCCTGAAGGACCTGCCGGCCGACACGCGCGACGCGATCGAAGCCGACATCAAGGCCGAATACGCGGCGCGCCCGCGCCTCGCGATGGTCAACTCGGACAAGGGCATCACGAACCTGCACGTGCCGAGCGACGTGATCGTCGACGCTTCGATGCCGGCGATGATCCGCGAATCGGGCGGCATGTGGGGCCCGGACGGCGAACTGTACGACGCGAAGGCCGTGATTCCGGATCGCTGCTACGCAGGCGTCTACCAGGCCGTGATCGAGGACTGCAAGCAGCACGGCGCATTCGATCCGGTCACGATGGGCAGCGTGCCGAACGTCGGCCTGATGGCGCAGGCGGCCGAAGAATACGGCTCGCACGACAAGACCTTCCAGATCCCGGCGGACGGCGTCGTGCGCGTCACCGACGAAGCCGGCAACGTGCTGCTCGAGCACGCGGTCGAAGCGGGCGACATCTGGCGCATGTGCCAGACCAAGGACGCGCCGGTGCAGGACTGGGTCAAGCTCGCGGTGAACCGCGCACGCGCGACCGGCGCACCGGCCGTGTTCTGGCTCGATCCGGCGCGTGCGCACGACGCGCAGATCATCGCGAAGGTCGAACGCTACCTGAAGGATCACGACACCAACGGTCTCGACATCCGCGTGATGACGCCGGTCGAAGCGACGCGCTTCTCGCTCGAGCGCATCCGTGCGGGCAAGGACACGATCTCGGTCACCGGCAACGTGCTGCGCGACTACCTGACCGACCTGTTCCCGATCATGGAACTCGGCACCAGCGCGAAGATGCTGTCGATCGTGCCGCTGATGGCCGGCGGCGGGATGTTCGAAACGGGTGCGGGCGGTTCCGCGCCGAAGCACGTGCAGCAGTTCGTCGAGGAAGGCTTCCTGCGCTGGGATTCGCTCGGCGAATTCCTCGCGCTGGCTGCGTCGCTCGAACACCTCGGCCACGCGTACCAGAACCCGAAGGCGGTCGTGCTCGCGAAGACGCTCGACCAGGCAACCGGCAAGTTCCTGGACGAGAACAAGTCGCCGGCGCGCAAGGTCGGCGGCCTCGACAACCGCGGCAGCCACTTCTACCTGTGCCTGTACTGGGCGCAGGCGCTGGCCGAGCAGACCGAGGACGCCGCACTGAAGGAGCAGTTCGAAGGCGTCGCGAAGGCGCTGTCCGACAGCGAAGCGCGTATTCTGGAAGAACTGGCGGCGGCGCAGGGCAAGCCGCAGGCGATCGGCGGCTACTACCGTCCGAACGTCGACCTGACGAGCCAGGCGATGCGCCCGAGCGCGACGCTGAACGGCATCGTCGACGCGGTCGCCTGACGCAGGCCGCGCGCGCGAGCGCGCCACCGCGGCGGGCGTGACGGCCCGTCGCCCGTGACAAAAGAAAACGCCCCGGCTGCCCCGGGGCGTTTTGCGTTGCAGGCTTGCCATTCAGACGTGAACGATTTCCCAGTCGGCGATTTCGTGCGGCACTTCGAGCGTCGCCGTGTCCAGTTCGGACAGTTGCTCGCAGTCGCCGCGGGAGATGTGGTCGGCCGCCACTTCGGGGCACGAGAACGCGCCGAGCAGGGCGTTGCCGAACGTCGCTTCCCAGCCGCCGTTACCCGGCAGGATGTAGAACGACCCGAGCGCTGAACCAAAGCGAAATCCCTTCATTTCCGTTCTCCCTTTCTGATCACAAGCGATTCTGTTGTGCCGTCGTGGCCCGACTGGCTGCTTGCGCCGGGTTCCGTATCGAACGTCGTGGCGAAGCGTCAGTGCATGGGACAAAGTCTACGTCCGGGCCCCGGTCGGATGGTGCGCGTAGAGTGCCTTCTCGAAAGAAAAATTTGTGTTTAAAAACAATGCATTATGTTGTGCGTTTTGTATTGCGGAACGATTTTTGGCATCGCGAAACAGGAATTTTGTGCCCTGCACCACGAATTTTTACAACGCAGAGACTTGTTCCGCATCGTGAAATATTGGCCGATTTGACGACGGGTGACGCGATCTGTGCCTGCGCGGGGCCGCACGGCAGGGGGCCGGCAATCGAAGGGAGGCTGCCAAGGACGTGCGCGTCACGGCGGCGTTGGCGGGCGCAGGGCGGGGCGCCCTGCGTGTCGAAGCCGGCTGAATCCGGCGGGTGCCGCTGCCCTGCGACGTATCGCCGCCCTCCGGGTGGCGGCGTATCGGGACAAGGGGCTGCAGTTATGATGACGCGGGCATCGGGTTTCGCGTCGCGCACCGGCATGCCAGCCGGCCGGCGCGGGCGTCGCGGCAGCCGCGCGACGCCGCATGGATAACGAGGATCGATTGATGATACGGAGAACCTTCCTGTCGTACGCCGTCGGCGTCGCAGCTGCATCGCTGTGGGCGCGCAGCGCGTGGGCGCAGCATGCCGGTCATGCGGGCATGGCCGGTATGGATTCGATGGACGACATGGCAGGCATGCCGAGGATGTCAGGGATGTCGGGTCACGCGCAGCATGGCAAGCCGGCACCGGCCGCGCTCGCGGCCGCCGATGCGTTGCCGGCCGGCGCGCCGCTTGCGGGGTTGCGCACGCTCGCGAACGAAAGCAGCGAGCCCGGTACGTTCCGGGCGACGCTGGTGGCGCAGCCCGTGGCGCGCCCGATGCTGCGCGGCGCACGGCCGACCACGTTCTGGCAGTTCGGCGAGGGTGCGCAAGGCCCCGTGGTCGGTCCGCTGATCGACGTGCGCGAGGGCGACACAGTCGAGATCAGGTTCGTGAACATGCTGCCGCAGCCGTCGACGATTCACTGGCACGGGCTGCCCGTGCCGCCCGATCAGGACGGCAATCCGTCCGATCCCGTCGCGTCCGGGGCGTCGCGCGTGTACCGCTTCACGCTGCCGAAGGGGAGCGCCGGCACCTACTGGTACCACCCGCATCCGCACATGATGACGGCCGAACAGGTGTTCCGCGGGCTGGCCGGCCCGTTCGTCGTGCGTGCCGCGGACGATCCGCTCGACGGCTGGCCCGAGCGCCATCTGTTCGTGTCGGACCTGAAGCTTGCGCGTAACGGCACGATTGCGCCGAACGACACGATGGACTGGATGAACGGCCGCGAGGGCCAGTTCGTGCTGGTCAACGGCGCGCGCCGGCCCCGGATCGATGTCGCCGGCGACGAGCGCTGGCGCCTGTGGAACGCGTGCAGCGCGCGCTACCTGCGGGTCGCGTTCGACGACGGCCGCCCGTTCGAGCACGCGGGCACCGACGGCGGGCTGTTCGACGCGCCGCGGCGCGTCACGTCGCTGCTGATTGCGCCGGGCGAGCGGGCGGAACTGCTGGTGCGCGCCGGCGATCGCGCGTCGCGCGCGGTGCTGCAGGCGGCCGAATACGACCGCGGCAAGATGGCGATGTCGCACGACGATGGCCACGGCAGCCTGCCGCCCGACCCGGCGCTGGCGCTGGCCGACGTCGCGTTCGCGCCCGCCGCCGCGCGTGCGCTGCCCGCCACGCTGCGCACGGTGCCGCCGCTCGGCGAGCCGGTTGCGCGCAAGACGGTCGCGTTCGGCGAGGAAATGGACATGGCCGCGATGATGAAGGGCGCGCCGCACGGCCGGCCGGCCGGCATGCGTTTCACGATCAACGGCGCGACCTACTCACCGCACCGCGCGACGCTGACGAGCCGCCGCGGCGACGTCGAGCGCTGGGAGATCCGCAATGCCACCGACATGGATCACCCGTTCCATCTGCACGGTACGCAGTTCCAGGTGATCGAGCGCGCGTCGGACGGCGCGAGTACGGCCGAGCCGTTCCGCGCATGGCGGGATACCGTGAACGTGCGCAGCGGCGAAACCGTGTCGATTCTCGTCACGCAAGACATGCCCGGCGAACGCATGTTTCATTGCCACATTCTCGAACACGAGGATCTCGGCATGATGGGCACGCTGAAGGTCGTGTAACGACGTGACGATTTTGTTTCACATGCCGGATGAGTATCCGATCTGCGCGCATGACAACACAATACGTGTTCAATTATCGGGATTGAACGAAAAGGCTGGCCAATCGATAATCGATTGGCCAGCCCGAAAAAAAAGAAACCCGGCGCAATGCGCCGGGTTTCTTCGTCCGATATCCGATGCCTTTATGCGGCCTGGATGTTCGACGCTTGCTTGCCCTTCGGTCCTTGAACGACGTCAAAGCTCACCTTCTGGCCTTCCTTCAGCGTCTTGAAGCCATTCATGGTGATAGCCGAGAAGTGCGCAAACAGATCCTCACCGCCCTCGTCGGGAGTGATGAAACCGAAGCCCTTCGCGTCGTTGAACCACTTAACGATACCAGTTGCCATTTCCTACTTCCCCTGTCACACAGTCGCTGCTACTTACCACGAGCACGCTCGAAAAGCTAAACGACCGGAAAATGCAGCCGTTCCCCCCTCACAAGCTCACCTCGGCCTCTTTCATTTTGCCGACTGGCAAATTGAAAAAAGTGCCAGCTTGATTGTTGGCGCTCTTTATTGGAGTGTCAAGAGGAATTTTTAGACGTTTAGAGGGACGTTGTAAAGAACCCATTTTCAGGGTTTTTCCGGCTTTGCTTTGCAGCACGTGGCCAAGCGCGAGGACTTGAAAAGCCGCATAATCGGCTCATATACCAGGCTCGGGTGACGCGCGTTCGAGTCGTCCCGGCTTGTGGGATACTGGATGCGGATACGACGTTCCGGTGCGGTTCCACCAGACGGTTCGTGTTCCGCGCCACGCGTGAAAGCCGGCACCGCAGCCGGCTTTCGCATGGCGCGAAGGCGGTCGCGTGTTCCGGGATTCCGGGGAGGGCGCCGGCCGGTCGGTCGGGTTATGGCAGGATTGCGGGCCTGTCCGAGTTGTTTAGAATGGGTGTATGGCGATTATCCCGGACAAGCAGGACAGTACCGTCCTGGAACGCAAGCAGCAGAAGCTCAAGCCGCCTTCGATGTACAAGGTGGTGCTGCTGAACGACGACTTCACGCCGATGGAATTCGTCGTGATGGTGGTCCAGGAGTATTTCAAGAAAGATCGCGAGACGGCCACGCAGATCATGCTGAAGGTCCATCGCGAAGGGCGAGGGGTTTGTGGGGTCTATACGCGGGACATCGCGTCGACCAAGGTTGAGCAAGTCGTTACCCATGCGCGGCAGGCCGGGCATCCGCTGCAGTGCGTGATGGAGGAAGCATGATTGCCCAGGAATTGGAAGTCAGCCTGCACATGGCGTTCATGGAAGCACGCCAGGCGCGCCATGAGTTCATTACGGTCGAGCATTTGCTGCTGGCCCTGCTGGATAATCCGACGGCAGCCGAGGTGTTGCGCGCGTGCGCGGCAAACATCGAGGACTTGCGTCAGAACCTGCGCAATTTCATCCACGACAATACCCCTACCGTCCCGGGTACCGACGACGTCGATACCCAGCCGACGCTCGGGTTCCAGCGCGTGATCCAGCGCGCGATCATGCACGTCCAGTCGACGTCGAACGGCAAGAAGGAAGTGACCGGCGCGAACGTGCTGGTCGCGATCTTCGGCGAGAAGGATTCGCACGCCGTCTACTACCTGCAGCAGCAGGGCGTCACGCGCCTCGACGTCGTGAACTTCATTTCGCACGGCATCGCGAAGACCAACAACGGCGAAGCCGCGAAGTCGACCGACGCAAGCGCGGAAAGTGAAGACGCGAACGCGCAGAAGGAAACGCCGCTCGCGCAATTCACGCAGAACCTGAACCAGATGGCGAAGGACGGCCGCATCGATCCGCTGATCGGGCGCGAGACCGAGGTCGAGCGCGTCGTGCAGGTGCTGTGCCGCCGCCGCAAGAACAATCCGCTGCTCGTCGGCGAGGCCGGCGTCGGCAAGACCGCGATCGCGGAAGGGCTCGCCTACCGCATCACGCGCGGCGAAGTGCCGGACATCCTCGCGAACGCACAGGTCTACTCGCTCGACATGGGCGCGCTGCTCGCGGGCACCAAGTATCGCGGCGATTTCGAGCAGCGTCTGAAGACGGTGCTGAAGGAGCTGAAGGAGCGTCCGCACGCGATCCTGTTCATCGACGAGATCCACACGCTGATCGGTGCGGGTGCGGCGTCGGGCGGTACGCTCGACGCGTCGAACCTGCTCAAGCCGGCGCTGTCGTCGGGCACGCTCAAGTGCATCGGCGCGACCACCTTCACCGAATATCGCGGCATCTTCGAGAAGGATGCGGCGCTGTCGCGGCGCTTCCAGAAGGTCGACGTGACCGAGCCGACCGTCGAGCAGACGGTCGCGATCCTGCGCGGGCTGAAGTCGCGCTTCGAGGAGCACCACGGCGTCAAGTACTCGTCGGGTGCGCTGTCGGCCGCGGCCGAGCTGTCGGCGCGCTTCATCACCGACCGCCACCTGCCGGACAAGGCGATCGACGTGATCGACGAAGCGGGCGCCGCCCAGCGCATCCTGCCGAAGTCGAAGCAGAAGAAGACGATCGGCAAGAGCGAGATCGAGGAAATCATCTCCAAGATCGCGCGCGTCCCGGCGCAAAGCGTGTCGCAGGACGATCGCAGCAAGCTGCAGACGCTCGACCGCGACCTGAAGAGCGTCGTGTTCGGCCAGGATCCGGCGATCGACGCGCTCGCCGCGTCGATCAAGATGGCGCGCGCGGGCCTCGGCAAGATGGACAAGCCGATCGGTGCGTTCCTGTTCTCCGGCCCGACGGGCGTCGGCAAGACCGAAGTGGCGCGCCAGCTCGCGTTCACGCTCGGCATCGAGCTGATCCGCTTCGACATGTCGGAGTACATGGAGCGCCATGCGGTGAGCCGCCTGATCGGCGCGCCGCCGGGCTACGTCGGGTTCGACCAGGGCGGGCTGCTGACCGAAGCCGTCACGAAGAAGCCGCACTGCGTGCTGTTGCTCGACGAAATCGAGAAGGCGCATCCGGACATCTACAACGTGCTGCTGCAGGTGATGGATCACGGCACGCTCACCGACAACAACGGCCGCAAGGCGGATTTCCGCAACGTCATCATCATCATGACGACGAACGCGGGCGCCGAGTCGATGCAGAAGGCGACGATCGGTTTCACGACGCGCCGCGAAACGGGCGACGAGATGACCGACATCAAGCGCCTGTTCACGCCGGAGTTCCGCAACCGCCTGGATTCGATCATCAGCTTCCGCTCGCTCGATGAGGAAATCATCATGCGCGTGGTCGACAAGTTCCTGATCCAGCTCGAGGAACAGCTGCACGAGAAGAAGGTCGACGCGCTGTTCACCGACGCGTTGCGCAAGCATCTCGCCAAGCACGGCTTCGACCCGCTGATGGGCGCGCGGCCGATGCAGCGGCTGATCCAGGACACGATCCGTCGCGCGCTGGCCGACGAGCTGCTGTTCGGCAAGCTCGTCAACGGCGGTCACGTGACGGTCGACGTCGACGAAAACGACAAGGTGCAGTTGTCGTTCGACAAGCTGGCGAACCCGCCGCACAAGCCGAACGAAGAGGCGGTCGAAGTCGAGTAAGCGATAATTCGAGGTTCATGCGAACGGCGCGGGAAGTTCTCCGCGCCGTTTCGTTTTATCTGGCGCCGGCGGCGCCACGGTGGTGCAGGGGAGTGGCAATACAGTGACACAACAACAACGGACGTTCGACGACATCGTCGCGCGCGAACAAGGGCTGCGCCACGCGCTGACGTCGGGGCAGATGGCGATGATCGCGATCGGCGGCGCGATCGGCACGGGGCTGTTCCTCGGCAGCGGGTTCGCGATCGGGCTCGCCGGCCCGAGCGTGCTGGTTTCGTATGCGATTGGCGCGCTGATCGCGTTGTTGCTGATGGGCGCGCTTGCGGAAATGACCGTCGCGCATCCGACGGCCGGCTCGTTCGGCGCGTATGCCGAGCACTACGTCGGCCCGCTCGCGGGCTTCCTGGTGCGCTATGCGTACTGGTTCGCGGTCGTGTTCGCCATCGGCACCGAGATCAGTGCGATCGCCGTGTTCATGAAGTACTGGTTTCCGGCCGTGCCGGGCTGGTACTGGGTGATCGGCTTCTCCGCGCTGCTGATCGCGGTGAACCTCGCGAGCGTCACGCTGTACGGCTCGGTCGAATATGCGTTCTCGCTGCTGAAGATCGCGGCGATCGTCGTATTCATCGTGCTCGGCGCGTATCTCGTGTGGTCCGCGCCGGCCGCGTCGGGCATCGGCTTCGCAAACTACACCGCGCACGGCGGCTTCATGCCGAAGGGGCCGTGGGGCACCTGGGTCGCGGTGATCGTCGCGATCTTCAGCTACATGAGCATCGAGGCCGTCGCGATCGCGGCCGGCGAGGCGCGCGATCCGCAGCACGCGGTCACGCGCGCATTCCGCTCGACCGTGTTCCGGCTCGTGCTGTTCTACCTGCTGACGCTGTCGCTGATGCTCGCGATCGTGCCGTGGACGCAGGCCGGCACCGACGAAAGCCCGTTCGTGAAAGTCATGGCCGCGACCCACGTGCCGTACGCGGCGGGCGTGATCAACTTCGTGCTGCTGATCGCGGCGCTGTCGGCAATGAACAGCCAGCTCTACGTGACGACGCGGATGATGTTCAGCCTGTCGCGCGCGCGGCTTGCCCCCGCGGTGTTCGGCCGGCTCGGCACGAACGGCGTGCCGCGAGCGGCGCTGTGGATCTCGACGAGCGGCGTCGCGGTGGCGGCCGTGCTGGTCGTGCTCGCGCCCGACACGGCGTTCACCGTGATGATGGCGATCGCGATGTTCGGCGCGCTGTTCACGTGGCTGATGATCTTCGTCACGCACCTGCGCTTCCGGGCGCGCTATCGCGGCCCGGCGCTTGCGTTCCGGATGTGGGGGCACCCGTTCGGCAGCCTGCTCGGTGCAGGGCTTGTCGCGTCGATCCTGTTCACCACGGCCTTCACGCGCGAATTCCGGATGACGATGGTGGTCGGCGTTGTATTCGCCGTGCTGCTCACGCTTGCTTACGTGCTGCACTACCGGCACCAACACGCACGCTGACGGCGCAGGCGTGACGCTCGCGCGAATCGCGCCGCCGACCGGAAAAAAAAGGGGCCTCGCGGCCCCTTTTCTTTGGCGATGCGCCGCTCAGTGGCGGCCGGTGCTGCCGAAGCCGCCTTCGCCGCGATCGCTCTCGGCAAACTCGTCGACGAGGTTGAACTGTGCCTGCACGACCGGCACGATCACAAGCTGCGCGAGCCGTTCGAACGGGTTCAGCACGAACTCGGTCTGACCGCGGTTCCAGGTCGAGATCATCAGCTGGCCCTGGTAGTCGGAATCGATCAGGCCGACCAGGTTGCCGAGCACGATGCCGTGCTTGTGGCCGAGGCCCGAGCGCGGCAGGATCAGCGCGGCATAGCCGGGATCGGCGAGGTGGATCGCGAGGCCGGTCGGCACGAGCGTCGTTTCGCCCGGCTGCAACGTGACCGGCGCGTCGAGGCACGCGCGCAGGTCGAGACCCGCGCTGCCGGGGGTGGCGTAGGCGGGCAGGTAGTCGCGCATGCGCGCGTCGAGAATCTTCAGGTCGAGTTTCATGCAGTCGTCGAATCGGTCGGGAAGGGCGCGGCGGCGGCCGCCGCGCGGTTGATCAGATCAGGCGGTTGTCGGGCAGGCGTTTCGCGATCTCCGCGACGAGCGTTTGCGCGAGCGTGTCTTTCGGCGCGCGCGGCAGGCGCGTGAGGCCGGCCGCCTCGAACAGCACGACTTCGTTGTCGTCGCGGCCGAACGTGAGCGGGCCGAGGTTGCCGACGAGCAGCGGCACGTTCTTGCGCTTGCGCTTCGCGTCGCCGTGCACGTCGAGGTCGCCGCTTTCGGCCGCGAACCCCACGCAGAAGGGCGGATCGGGCAGCGCCGCGACCGATGCGAGGATGTCCGGGTTCTCGACGAACGAGAGTGCCGGCATCTTGCGGTCGGCCGTCTTCTTCATCTTGTGCTCGGCCGGCTGGTCGACGCGCCAGTCGGCGACCGCGGCCACCGCGATGAAGATGTCGGCATTGGCGACGGCATGCATGACCGCGTCGTACATCTGCTGCGCGGTCTGCACGTCCTGGCGGTAGACGCCCCACGGCGTGTCGAGCGCTACCGGCCCCGCGACGAGATGCACGTCGGCGCCGGCCTGCTGCGCGGCGCGCGCGAGCGCGAAGCCCATCTTGCCGCTCGAGCGGTTCGTGAGGCCGCGCACCGGGTCGAGCGGCTCGAACGTCGGGCCGGCCGTGATCAGCACGCGCCGATGCGCGAGCACCTTCGGCGCGAAGTGCGCGACGATCGCTTCATAGATCGCCTCGGGCTCGAGCATGCGGCCGTCGCCGACCTCGCCGCATGCCTGTGCGCCCGAATCCG
The DNA here is from genome assembly GCF_000731655.1 of Burkholderia sp. MSh2. Classification (NCBI taxonomy): domain Bacteria; kingdom Pseudomonadati; phylum Pseudomonadota; class Betaproteobacteria; order Burkholderiales; family Burkholderiaceae; genus Burkholderia; species Burkholderia sp. MSh2. The sequence goes on from NZ_JPGM01000077.1 coordinate 12,983, forward strand.
GGCCGAGCACCGACACGCCGTCCGCGCGCAGTTGCGCGGCATTGCGCTGGGTGGCCGGGTTCTGCCACATCTGGCGGTTCATCGCGGGGACGACGAGCAGCGGACAGTCGCGTGCGACGCACAGTGTCGACAGCAGATCGTCCGCGAAGCCGTGCGCGAGCTTCGCGAGGAAATCCGTCGACGCGGGCGCGATCACGATCGCGTCGGCTTCGCGCGACAGGTCGATGTGCGCCATGTTGTTGTCGATGCGCGCGTCCCACTGGCTCGTGTAGACCGGCCGGCCCGACAGCGCCTGCATCGTGACGGGCGTGATGAACTGGGTGGCGGCTTCGGTCATCGCGACCTGCACGGTCGCGCCGGCCTTCGTGAGCAGCCGGGTGAGCTCGGCGATCTTGTAGCAGGCGATGCCGCCCGTCAGGCCGAGAACGAGGTGTTTTCCTGCGAGTTCTGCGTGTGCCAACTCAGGCCTCCAAGGATCAAACGGAACGGCCGGCGCGAAGCCGGCCGTCGACGCCGAGTATGCGCGCCTAGCGCGAACCGCGCACGCGGCGCAGTTCGTCGTAGATCAGCAGCACCGCGCCGACCGTGATTGCGGAATCGGCGAGGTTGAACGCCGGGAAGTGCCAGGCGCCGAGGTGGAAATCGAGAAAGTCGATCACGTGACCGTAGATGAGCCGGTCGATCACGTTGCCGAGCGCGCCGCCGAGGATCAGCGCGAGCGACACGCTGAACAGCCGCTGATGACCGTGGCGCTTCAGCAGGAAGCAGATCACGAGCGTCGCGCCGATGCCGAGCGCGGTGAACGCCCAGCGCTGCCAGCCGCTCGCGGTCGACAGGAAGCCGAACGCGGCGCCGCGGTTGTACACCAGCACGAGGTTGAAGAACGACGTCAGCGCATGCTGCGCGCCGTACGCGAACGTTTTCAGGATCGCGATTTTCGACAACTGGTCGAACAGGATCACGATCAGCGAAATGCCGAGCCAGGGCGCAAGCGCGCCGCTGGCCGGTTTCGACAGGGTTTTCGCCATGGTTTAAGCAGCGCTCCGGATTTCGCCGTTTTCGAACAGGTTGGAGAAGCAGCGGCCGCACAGCGTCGGGTGATCGGCGTGCACGCCGACATCTTCGCGGTAGTGCCAGCAGCGTTCGCACTTCTGGTACTTCGACGCAGCCACGTCGACGCTCTCCTGCGCCTCGTCGTCGACCCTGACGACGGTCGCCGCCGATGTGATCAGCACGAACTTCAGGTCGTCGCCGAGGCTCGTGAGCGCGTCGTAACGCGCGCCGCTCGCATGCACGGCGACTTCGGCCTGCAGCGACGAACCGATGCGGTTCGCGGTGCGCGCTTCCTCCAGCGCCTTCGCCACGTTGCCGCGCACGTTGCGCAGCAGCGCCCACTTTTCGATCAGCGCGGCCGAGCCGGCGATTTCCGGATACGCGTAGTAGGTTTCCGTGAAGATCGTGTCGCTGGCCGGCTGGAACACCTTCCACGCTTCTTCCGCCGTGAACGACAGGAACGGCGCGAGCACGCGCAGCAGGCCCTGCGTCAGGTGGTACAGCGCCGTCTGCGCGGAGCGGCGTGCGCGCGAATCGGCCGCGCTCGTGTACAGGCGATCCTTCAGCACGTCGAGGTAGAAGCCGCCGAGATCTTCCGAGCAGTACGTCTGCAGCTTCGCGACGACCGGGTGGAATTCGTACTTCTCGTAGTGGCCGAGCAGATCCGCCTGCATCTGCGCCGAGAACGCCACCGCATAGCGGTCGATCTCGAGCCATTCGTCGACGGGCACCGCGTGCTGCGCGACGTCGAAATCCGACAGGTTCGCGAGCAGGAAGCGCAGCGTATTGCGGATGCGGCGATAGCCTTCGGTCACGCGCTTCAGGATTTCCTCGGAGATCGCGAGCTCGCCCGAGTAGTCGGTCGACGCGATCCACAGGCGGATGATTTCCGCGCCGAGGCGGTTCGCGACTTCATGCGGGTCGATGCCGTTGCCGAGCGACTTGCTCATCTTGCGGCCTTCGCCGTCGACCGTGAAGCCGTGCGTGAGCAGGCCCTTGTACGGCGCGCGGCCGTCGATCATCGACGCGGTCAGCAGCGACGAGTGGAACCAGCCGCGATGCTGGTCCGAGCCTTCGAGGTAGAGGTCGGCCGGGAACTGCAGCTGATCCTTGTGCGAGCCGCGCAACACGTGCCAGTGCGTCGTGCCCGAGTCGAACCACACGTCGAGCGTGTCGCGGTTCTTTTCGTACAGGTTCGCGTCGTCGCCGATCAGCTCGCGCGGATCGAGCGTCTGCCAGGCCTCGATGCCCGACTGCTCGACGCGTTTCGCGACTTCGTCGAGCAGCTCGAGCGTGCGCGGGTGCAGCTCGCCGGTTTCCTTGTGCACGAAGAACGCCATCGGCACGCCCCACTGGCGCTGGCGCGACAGCGTCCAGTCGGGACGGTTCGCGATCATGCTGAACAGGCGCTGCTTGCCCCACGACGGATAGAACGCCGTCGCATCGACGCCTTCGAGCGCCGTTTCGCGCAGCGTCTTGCCGCCGTCGCTCGGCGTCACGTCCATGCCGGCGAACCACTGCGACGTCGCGCGGTAGATGATCGGCGTCTTGTGGCGCCAGCAGTGCATGTAGCTGTGCGTGTACTTCTCGCTGCGCAGCAGCGAGCCGGCCGCGTTCAGCGCCTCGACGATCTTCGGGTTCGCGTCCCAGATCGACAGGCCGCCGAACAGCGGCAGCGATTCGATATAGCGGCCGTCGCCCATCACCGGGTTGATGAAGTCCGAGTCGGTCATCCCGTGCGCCTTGCAGGACATGAAGTCCTCGATGCCGTATGCGGGCGACGAGTGCACGACGCCGGTACCCGTGTCGGTCGTCACGTAGTCGCCGAGGTAGACGGGGGCGGTGCGCTTGTAGCCGGGGTGGGCCGACGCGAGCGGGTGGTGGAAGCGCAGGTTCGCGAGCTTCACGCCCGGCGCGGTCGCGACGACGCGGCCGGTCAGCTTGAAGTCGGCCATGCACGCGGCGACGCGCTCTTCCGCGATGATCAGCAGCCCGCGCTCGGTGTCGACCAGCGCGTAGACGATTTCGGGATGGAGGTTCAGCGCCTGGTTCGCCGGGATCGTCCACGGCGTGGTGGTCCAGATCACGATGCCGCCCTCGGCGCGCGGCAGCGCCGGCAGGCCGAACGCCTGCGCGGTCTTTTCCGGCTCCGCGAACGCGAACATCACGTCGATCGTCGGGTCGGTGCGGTCCTTGTACTCGACTTCCGCCTCGGCGAGCGCCGAGCCGCAATCGAAGCACCAGTTAACCGGCTTCAGGCCGCGGTACACGTAGCCCTTCTCGATGATCTTGCCGAGCGCGCGGATCTCTTCCGCCTCGTTGACGAAGTTCATCGTCTTGTACGGGTTGGCCCAGTCGCCGAGCACGCCGAGGCGCTTGAAGCCGACCTTCTGCTTCTCGATCTGCTCGGTCGCGTACGCCCGCGCCTTGCTCATCACCTCGGCCGCCGGCAGCGACTTGCCGAACTGCTTCTCGATCTGGATCTCGATCGGCATGCCGTGGCAATCCCAGCCCGGCACGTACGGCGCGTCGAAGCCGGCCATGTTGCGCGACTTGACGACGATGTCCTTCAGGATCTTGTTGACGGCGTGACCGAGGTGGATGTCGCCGTTCGCATACGGCGGGCCGTCGTGCAGGATGAACTTCGGCCGGCCCTTGCTGGCCGCGCGGATCTTCTCGTAAATGCCGCGCTCCTCCCATTCCTTGACCCACTGCGGCTCGCGCTTGGGCAGGTCGCCGCGCATCGGGAACGGCGTGTCGAGCAGGTTGACCGGATACTTGGCCTGCGGTTTCGAATCGGCTTTCTTGTTGCTCATGATGGGATCGCTATCAAATCGGGGGACGCGCGAGCGTCGTGAATCGGGGATGCGCGCGAGTGAGCGGCGCGAGGGTGCGGCGCGGGGCGCCGCCGGCCGGATCAGCTAATTCGGTCGGTGGCCGATGTCGAGAAGCCCGTGGCGCGGCTGCCGGGCGCACGGTCACGCTCGACGAAGTACGCGCGCGCATTCGCGACATCCAGCGCGATCGCGCGCGACAGCGCTTCGAGATCGTCGAATTTCGCCTCGTCGCGCAGCTTCTTCAGGAACTCGACGCGGATGAGCTTGCCGTATGCATCGCCGTGCCAGTCGAGCAGGTGGACTTCGAGCAGCACGCGGCCCGAATCGTCGACGGTCGGGCGCAGGCCGAGGCTGGCGACGCCCGGCAGCGGCGCGGGGCCGAGGCCGTGCACCTGCACGACGAAAATGCCCGCGAGCGCCGGCCGCTTGTGCGCGATCGGCAGGTTCAGCGTCGGGAAGCCGAGGTCGCGGCCGAGCTTCAGCCCGTGCGCGACGTGGCCGCTGATCGCGTAGCCGTGACCGAGCGCCTGCGCGGCCGCGTCGAGATCGCCGGCCGCGAGCGCGGTGCGCACGCCCGAGCTGGAGATGCGTGCGCCGTCGCTGCCGGCCACGGTGCCCATCTGTTCGACCTCGAAGCCGTACTGCTCGCCGGCCGCCTTCAGCGTGTCGAAGGTGCCCGCGCGCTTCGCGCCGTAGCAGAAATCGTCGCCGACCATCATCCAGCGCGTGTGCAGGCCGTTCACCAGCGTGCGTTCGACGAACGCTTGCGGCGACTGGCTCGCAAAGGTGTGGTTGAAGTGCTCGACGACCACGCGGTCGACGCCGTGATCGCGCAGCGCCTCGAGCTTGTCGCGCAGCATCGCGATGCGCGGCGGCGCGCCCGCCGGGTTGAAGAATTCACGCGGGTGCGGCTCGAACGTCATCACGCACACCGGCAGGCCGCGCGCGTCCGCTGCCGCGCGCACGCGCGCGAGCAGGGCCTGGTGGCCGCGATGGACACCGTCGAAGTTGCCGATCGTCAGCGCGCACGGGGCGCGGCTCTCGGCGTTGGGCAGGCCGCGGAAGACTTTCACGATAGCGGATGCAGCGTCGGGGAATGGGCGGTGGGATGCCGCAAAGCAGAAGATTATAAACGTTCGGGAGAGCCGGCGGCCGAGAAGGCGGGAAACGCGGGGGCGAATGGTAAAATTCGCGAATGAAAAAACTCGTGATCCTGATTTCCGGTCGCGGCAGCAACATGGAGGCCATCGTCCGCGCGTGCGCGCAGGAACGCTGGCCGGCCGAGATTGCCGCCGTGATCGCCAACCGGCCCGATGCGGCCGGACTGGCTTTTGCCGCGTCGCACGGGGTGGCGACGGCGGTGGTCGACCACCGGTCGTTCGATGGCCGCGACAGCTTCGATGCGGCGCTCGCCGCCGAGATCGACCGTTTCGCGCCCGATCTCGTCGTCCTCGCCGGCTTCATGCGCATCCTCACGCCCGCATTCGTCAGACGATACGAGGGCCGGCTGCTGAACATCCATCCGTCGCTGCTGCCAAGCTTCAAGGGCATCCACACGCACCAGCAGGCGCTCGAGGCGGGCGTCGCGGTGCATGGCGCGAGCGTGCATTTCGTCGTTCCGGAGCTCGACAGCGGCGCCATCGTCGCGCAGGGCGCGGTGCCGGTGCGTGCGGGCGACGACGCGGCGGCGCTCGCGCAGCGGGTGCTGGCGGTCGAGCATGTGCTGTACCCGCGTGCGGTGCGCTGGTTCGTCGACGGGCGTTTGCGCCTCGAGAACGGGCGTGCAGTGCTGGCGCCGGAAGAGGCGCGCTGGATTTTCGCGGATCAACCGCATACCGAAACGAGTGAGGGCGTATGAAGCTGCACGGATTCCTGATCGGCCAGACCGAGACATTGCTGGCCGAGGTGCTGAAGTTCGCCGGCCCCGCCGACGCGACGACGAGCCGGTTCTTCCGCGCACACCCGAAGCTCGGGCACGCCGAGCGCGGCGTGATCGCCGAGGCCGTGTTCGCGGTGCTGCGCCGGAAGATGGAGTTTTCGCACCTGGCCGAGAGCGGCACGGGCACGCCCGCGCGGCGCCTCACGCTGCTCGGCCTGATGCAGACGGTCGGCCGCAATGCGCTGAGGCCGTTCCTGTCCGATGCCGAGTCCGCGTGGCTCGAGCACGTGTCGAAAATCGATCCGGCGAGCCTGCCGGTGCGCGTGCGCACGAACCTGCCGGACTGGATCCTGCAGGCGCTGGCGGCCCGTTTCGACGCCGATGAGCTCGCGCAGCTCGCCGCCGCGCTGAACTACCCGGCGCCGCTCGACCTGCGCGCCAACGTGCAGAAGGCCAATCGCGACCAGGTGATCGATGCGCTGCGCGCGAGCGGCATCGACGCGGGCGCGACGCCGTTCGCGCCGAGCGGCGTGCGTGTCGTCGGCAAGCCGGCGCTGACGCGGCTGAAGCTGTTCGAGGAAGGCCAGATCGAGGTGCAGGACGAGGGCAGCCAGCTGCTGTGCTCGCTGGTCGCGCCGCGCCGCGGCGAGATGGTCGTCGATTTCTGCGCGGGCGCGGGCGGCAAGACGCTCGCGCTGGGCGCGATGATGCGCTCGACCGGGCGCCTCTATGCGTTCGACGTGTCGGAGAAGCGCCTCGCGAAGCTGAAGCCGCGCCTCGCGCGCAGCGGGCTGTCGAACGTGAACCCCGTGCTGATCGACAGCGAGCACGACGCGAAGATCAAGCGGCTCGCCGGCAAGATCGACCGCGTGCTGGTCGACGCGCCGTGCAGCGGCCTCGGCACGCTGCGCCGCAATCCGGACCTGAAGTGGCGCCAGACGCGCACGGCGATCGACGAACTGACGCCGAAGCAGGCGTCGATTCTCGCGAGTGCCGCGCGCCTGGTGAAGAAGGGCGGCCGGCTCGTCTATGCGACCTGCAGCGTGCTGGACGCCGAGAACGAGCGCATCGTCGAACAGTTCCTGGCCGACCATCCCGAGTTCGTGCTGGTGCCGGCGCAGAAGGTGCTGGACGAGCAGCGCATCGAGATCGAGACGGGCGACTACCTGTCGCTGTGGCCGCATCGCCACGCGACCGACGGCTTCTTCGCCGCGGTGCTCGAGCGGCGCGCGCAGTAACGGCGGCCCGGACGGACGATGGAGAATCTGCAGAGCCGCCTGCTGTCGCACCGGTTGGCGTCGGTCATTCGCGATTTCCACCAGCCGGTGATGATCTGGCAGGCGGCGATCCTGGTCGGGGCGCTGTGTTTCGCATGGGTGGCCGCGCGCTTCGTGCACGGCCGGATCGATGCGCGCCGCCGGGCGGCCGGACGCGCGCCCGGCGCGGGCGCGCACAGCCTGAAGCGCGCGCTGTTTCCGCTGTTCGGCGGCGTGTTCGCGGGCGGCGCGCAGCTCGCGTTCGACCCGTTCATGTCGACGTCGCTGTTGTCGCTCGCGCTCGTGCCGCTGTTCGGCATCGGGCTGATCTACGTGCTGTTCTTCTTCGCGCGGCGCGTGTTCGCGCGCGACGGCCATACGCATGCGTGGCTGTCGATCGTCGAGAAGATCGTGTCGACCGTCGTGTGGGCCGCGATGGTGCTGACCGTGCTCGGCATCCAGCGCGACGTGCTCGGCTGGCTCGACAGCGTGCAGTTCCGCGTCGCGAACGCGCACCTCACGCTGCTGTCGCTGATCTCCGGCGCGCTGTGGGTCTGCGTGACGCTGATGGTCGCGATGTGGCTCGGGTCGGTGCTCGAGGATCGCCTCACGCGTTCGAGCACGCTCGACGTCAACCTGAAGGTCGTGCTGTCGCGGGTCGGCCGCGCGCTGCTCGTGTTCGCGGCGGTCCTGATCGGGCTGTCGCTCGTCGGCATCGACGTGACGGTGCTCGGCGTATTCGGCGGCGCGGTCGGGGTCGGCCTCGGTTTCGGGCTGCAGAAGATCGCCAGCAACTACGTGTCGGGCTTCATCATCCTGCTCGACCGCTCGCTGCGGCTCGGCGACGCGATCAGCGTCGGCGGGCTGCAGGGCGTCGTCACGCAGATCCGCACGCGCTACACGGTCGTGCGCGGCCTCGACGGCAACGAGACGCTGATCCCGAACGAGAAGCTGATCACCGACGTCGTGCAGAACCAGTCGTCGTACCTGACGCGCGGCTATGCGAAGGTCGCGGTGCAGGTTGCGTACACGAGCGACGTCGAGCAGGCGCTCGCGTTGCTCGCCGACGCCGCGAAAGGCGTGCCGCGCGTGCTGGCGGAGCCTGCTCCGACCCCGTATCTGGTGGGTTTCGGTGCGGACGGGATCGATCTGGAACTCGGCTTCTGGATCGAGGATTCCGCGAAAGGCACGTCGGGCGTGCGTTCGAGCGTGAACCGCAACATCTGGCGGCTGTTCGGCGAGCATGGCGTGTCGATTCCGTTCCCGCAGCGCGAAGTGCGCGTGGTCGGGTGGCCGGACGGCGTTGCCGCCGCAGGCGAGGCCGCTGCGCCCGGCCCGGTGGCCGGCAACGGCGCGGCGGACGGGCGCGCACCGGCCGTGTAGCCTGGCGGCCGCCAATCGCGTCGGCCCGCGGCCGGAACCGGATCGCGGGCCCTTCCAAGTCCGCCCATGGACTGCGCCGGTTGCGTCAGGGCAAGAAAATGTTCATTTTTTACAAAGACTTGGAACGGTTGAAGTAAAATTCTGGTCTACACGCGGTATGCTTTCATTTTTCTGACGTCTGCGCGAGCCGGCGTCGCTCTCATCACGGGTAACTGCCTTGTTGAATTCCCTGCTCGATTTTCTTTCCCACGGGCTCCTGCGTTTTTCGTGGTGGCAGGTCGCGCTGTTCGCGCTTGCCGTCACGCACGTCACGATCATCGGCGTGACGGTCTACCTGCATCGCTGCCAGGCGCACCGCGCGCTTGAGATGCATCCGATCGCGAGCCACTTCTTCCGCCTCTGGCTGTGGATGACGACCGGCATGCTGACCGGCCAGTGGGCCGCGATTCACCGCAAGCACCACGCGAAGTGCGAGACCGAGGAAGATCCGCACAGCCCGCAGACGCGCGGCATCTGGAAGGTGTTCCTCGAGGGCGCCGAGCTGTATCGCGCGGAAGCGAAGAACGAAGAAACGATGCGCAAGTTCAGCCACGGCACGCCGAACGACTGGATCGAACGCAACGTGTACTCGAAGTACCCGATCCTCGGCGTGAGCATGATGATGGTGATCGACGTCGCGCTGTTCGGCGTGCTCGGCCTGACCGTGTGGGCCGTGCAGATGGTCTGGATTCCGTTCTGGGCGGCCGGTGTCGTCAACGGTTTCGGCCACTTCTGGGGCTATCGCAACTTCAACTCGGCCGACGCGAGCACGAACCTGTTCCCGTGGGGCATCGTGATCGGCGGCGAAGAGCTGCACAACAACCACCACACGTTCGCGACGTCGGCGAAGCTGTCGAACAAGTGGTACGAGTTCGACATCGGCTGGATGTATATCCGCATCATGTCGGCATTCGGTCTCGCGAAGGTGAAGAAGGTCGCGCCGACGCCGCGCCTGAACAAGCCGAAGACCGTGCTCGACCAGGAAACGCTGCAGGCCGTGCTGTCGAACCGCTACGAAGTGATGGCGCGCTACGGCAAGGCCGTGAAGCGTGCGTATCGCCAGGAACTCGCGCACCTGAAGGAACTCGGCTCGAGCGAGAAGTACCAGCTGATGCGCGGCGCGCGCAAATGGTTCCACAAGGATGCCGACGGCCTCGACGAGCCGCAGAAGAAGCTGCTGCCGGAAATCTTCGCCAACAGCCAGAAGCTGCATACGTACTTCCAGCTTCGCCAGGATCTCGCTGCAATCTGGGATCGTTCGACCGCCTCGCGCGAACAGCTGCTCGCGCAATTGCAGGATTGGTGCCATCGCGCAGAACAAAGCGGCATCAAGGCGCTGCAGGAATTCGCGACGCGCCTGCGCCGCTACGCCTGATTCGAAATCGATTAGAATCTAAGGACGTCACAAACCCCGCGTTGGCGGGGTTTTTTTATTTCGGCCGCCGGTTTCGATACATGACCGGACGGGCCGGATTCCGTCCAAGCCTTGGGGCGGCGTTGAAGCAACGCCCCGGGGCGAGCGCAGGGGATGAGGCCTGAGCGCGCCAAAGCGCCGGCTCGGGTCGACAGGAGATATGGAGATGCAATCGACGATCAAACCCGTCGAATACGACCGGCCCGTCGCGGCGGGGACCGTGTGCGGTGTGGGGCAGGCGTGGGCCAAGGTGCCCGATGCCCCGTCCGCCGAAGAGCGCGCCGCACTGAAGGCGCGCATCAAGGCGTTGCTCGTGCGTGAAAAGGCCGTGCTGGTCGCGCACTACTATGTCGATGGCGAACTGCAGGAACTGGCTGACGAAACCGGCGGCTGCGTTGCCGATTCGCTCGAGATGGCCCGCTTCGGCCGCGATCACGACGCGCAGACCCTGGTCGTCGCCGGCGTGCGCTTCATGGGCGAAACCGCGAAGATCCTGAGCCCGAACAAGCGGATCCTGATGCCCGATCTCGATGCGACCTGTTCGCTCGACCTCGGCTGCCCGGTCGACGAGTTCTCGGCATTCTGCGACGCGCATCCCGACCGTACCGTCGTCGTCTACGCGAACACCAGCGCAGCCGTGAAGGCACGCGCGGACTGGATGGTCACGTCGTCGATCGGCCTCGAGATCGTGGCCGACCTGCACGCGCGCGGCGAGAAGATCATCTGGGCGCCCGATCGCCATCTCGGCAATTACATTCAGAAGAAAACCGGCGCGGACATGCTGCTGTGGCAGGGCTCGTGCCTCGTTCACGACGAATTCAAGGGGATCGAGCTCGATCTGCTGCGCGCCGAGTATCCGGACGCGAAAGTGCTCGTCCACCCCGAATCGCCGGAAAACGTCGTTGCGCTGGCCGATGCCGTCGGCTCGACCACGCAACTGATCGACGCGGCCGTGAAGCTCGACGCGACGCGCTTCATCGTCGCGACCGATCTCGGCATCCTGCACAAGATGCAGCTCGCGGCACCCGGCAAGACCTTCATCGCCGCGCCGACGGCCGGCAACAGCGCGACCTGCAAGAGCTGCGCGCACTGCCCGTGGATGGCGATGAACGGCCTCGCGAACCTCGCCGAAGTGCTTGAACGAGGTCATAACGAGATCTTCGTCGATCCCGCGATCGGCGAGCGTGCGCGCCTGCCGATCGACCGGATGCTCGGTTTCGCCGCCGCGCACAAGAAGCGCGTGCAGGCGAGCGGCGATCTGCAGCGCGACCAGCAACTGTTTGCAAACGTGGGGGCCGCATGATGAACAGCCTCCACGCGCAGGTTCAATCGTCGTCCGCCGATGAAGCCGCCGTCCTCGAAGGGGGCGCGAGCGCCGTTTCGCCGCTGTTCGGCAGCGTTCGCGAGCAATACGGCGCGGCGTTCGACGCGGCGATCGCGCGCAACGTGGCCGATGCGATCGCGGAAGACGTCGGGGCCGGCGACCAGACCGGGCGGCTCGTGCCGGCCGGCGGGCGCCGCCGTGCGCGCATCATCGTGCGCGAGGACGCCGTGCTGTGCGGCGTGCCGTGGTTCGAGGCAGTGATTGCCCGCATCGATCCCGCGATCGTCGTGCAATGGCGCTATCGCGAAGGCGACCGCATGACGCCCGATTCGACCGTCTGCGAGCTCGAAGGGCCGGCACGGTCGCTGTTGACGGCCGAGCGCAACGGGCTGAACTTCCTGCAACTGCTGTCGGGCGTCGCGACCGCGACGCGCCGCTACGTCGATCGCGTGGCAGGCACGCGCACGAAGATCCTCGATACGCGCAAGACGCTGCCGGGCCTGCGGCTCGCGCAGAAGTACGCGGTGCGCGTGGGCGGCGGCGAGAACCAGCGGCTCGCGCTGTACGACGGCATCCTGATCAAGGAAAACCACATCGCGGCGGCGGGCGGTGTCGGCCAGGCGCTCGACGCGGCGTTCGCGCTGGAGTCGGGCGTGCCCGTGCAGGTCGAGGTCGAGACGCTTGCGCAACTCGACACGGCGCTCGCGCATCGCGCGCAGTCGGTGCTGCTCGACAACTTCACGCTCGACATGATGCGTGAAGCGGTGCGCGTGGCGCACGGCAAGGCCGTGCTCGAAGTGTCGGGCGGGGTCAATTTCGACACGGTGCGTGCGTTCGCGGAAACGGGTGTCGACCGCATCTCGATCGGCGCGCTGACGAAGGACGTGCGCGCGACGGACTATTCGATGCGGATCGTCGACTGAGCGGGCGTCCGCGTCCGAACAGAAAAGCCGTTGGCACGTGAGTGCCAACGGCTTTTTTCCTGTGCGGGCCGCAGCCCGGGAGGGGGGGCGCTTAGCGGCGCGCGCGCGGCGTGAGCACGCTCGGCAGCGCCTTCGGCAGCGTGTGCGGCCAGTCGCGGCTGTAGTGCAGCCCGCGGCTTTCGCGGCGCGAGTGCGCACTTTTCACGATCAGCGTCGCCACGTCGACGAGGTTGCGCAGTTCAAGCAGGTCGCGCGTCACGCGGAAATTCGCGTAGTACTCGTGGATCTCGTCGCGCAGCAGCGACAAGCGGTGCTTCGCGCGTTCGAGACGCTTGTCGGTGCGCACGATGCCGACGTAGTTCCACATCAGGCGGCGCAACTCGTCCCAGTTGTGCGCAACGACGACTTCCTCGTCCGCATCCGATACTCGGCTCTCGTCCCATGCCGGCAGCTTGGCCGGCGTTTCGGCGTCGAAGCCGGCCGCCTCGATCGCTTCGGCGGCCGCACGGCCGATCACGAGACACTCGAGCAGCGAGTTGCTGGCGAGCCGGTTGGCGCCGTGGAGCCCCGTGTACGACGTTTCGCCGACCGCATACAGGCCCGTCAGGTCGGTGCGCCCGGCGAGATCGGTGACGACGCCGCCGCACGTGTAGTGCGCGGCCGGCACGACGGGAATCGGCTCTTTCGCGATGTCGATGCCGAACTCGAGGCAGCGTGCGTGAATCGTCGGGAAGTGTTCGCGCAGGAACGCTTCCGGCTGATGGCTGATGTCGAGGTACACGCAGTCGATCCCGCGCTTCTTGATCTCGAAGTCGATCGCGCGCGCGACGATGTCGCGCGGCGCGAGTTCGGCGCGGGGATCGTGCGCGGGCATGAAGCGCGTGCCGTCGGGCAGCTTCAGCAGGCCGCCTTCGCCGCGCACGGCTTCCGAGATCAGGAACGACTTCGCATACGGATGGAACAGGCAGGTCGGGTGGAACTGGATGAATTCCATGTTCGACACGCGACAGCCCGCGCGCCACGCCATCGCGATGCCGTCGCCGGTCGCGGTGTCGGGGTTCGTCGTGTACAGGTAGACCTTGCCGGCGCCGCCCGTCGCGAGCACCGTATGCGGCGCCTCGATCGTGATCGTGCGGTCGTTGTCGACATCGAGCGCGTACAGGCCGTGACAGCGGCGGCCGGGCAGGCCGAGCCGGTCGGACGTGATCAGGTCGATCGCGTGGTGATTTTCGAAGAACGTGATGTTCGGATGCTGGCGCGCACGTTCCGACAGTGTCGCGAGCACCGCGTGGCCGGTCGCGTCGGCCGCGTGGATGATCCGGCGATGGCTGTGACCGCCTTCGCGCGTCAGGTGGAAGCCGAGTTCGGCCGCGTCGTCCTTCGTGAACGGCACGCCTTGCGAGATCAGCCATTCGATCGCCTCGCGGCCGTGCTCGACGATGTATCGCGTGGCGGCTTCGTCGCACAGGCCGCCGCCGGCGACCAGCGTGTCGTCGACGTGGTTCTCGATGCTGTCCGTCGAGTCGAGGACGGCCGCGATGCCACCCTGTGCGTTATCGCTTGCGCCCTCCATCATCGAGCGTTTCGCGATCAGCGCGACACGTCGCGTGCTGGCCAGATTGAGTGCGACCGACAGCCCTGCCAGGCCGCTGCCGACGATCGCCACGTCGAATTTCATGCTGCATCTCCATCGTTACGCTTTTGATCTTGTGCGTTCCGGCGGCCAAGGCCGCGGAAAGGGGAGAGCATACCGCGTCGGGCCAAAGCGTGCGCGCAAAACAAAAAGCCCCGCAAATGCGGGGCTTTTCGCTTGTCAGCGGGCTCGCAGAAACCGGAGATTACTTGATCTTGGTTTCTTTGTATTCCACATGCTTGCGGACGACGGGATCGAACTTCTTGATCGCCATCTTTTCCGGCATGTTGCGCTTGTTCTTCGTGGTCGTGTAGAAATGACCCGTACCAGCAGTCGACTCGAGCTTGATCTTGTCGCGTGCGCCTTTTGCCATGATTGTGCTCCTTGGGCTTAGGCTTCGCCGCGTGCGCGCAGGTCAGCGAGCACGGAATCGATGCCGTTCTTGTCGATCAGGCGCAGGCCGGCGTTCGAGACGCGCAGGCGCACCCAGCGGTTTTCGCTCTCTACCCAGAACCGGCGGTTTTGCAGGTTCGGCAGGAAGCGGCGCTTCGTCTTGTTGTTTGCGTGGGAAACGTTGTTGCCGCTCATCGGCGCTTTCCCAGTTACTTGGCATACGCGTGCCATGAGAGCACTCCTAATACGCTAAATTCGGGGTTCGATCGCCGATGAAGGTTCCATCGCACCGCCACGTGATCCATGGCTGCACTCAGAACGCCGAAGCCCTTACAGACAAGGCCCTTCGATGGCTAGAACTGGTTGGAAAAAAGACAGACGGCGATTCTAGCAGAAAAAGTTCAGAAAAATCAAACCTAATTTCGCTTCACCGTTGCGGCGCCCGTTGGCGGGCCGCCGCGCCACAGTCTACAGCCAACCGGCACGTGCGAACGAAAAAGTATCGCCGGTGCCGATGACGACATGATCGAGCAGCCGCACGTCGACGAGTGCGAGCGCATCGTGCAGCACGCGGGTCAGGCGGCGGTCTTCCGCGCTCGGCTGCACCGCGCCGGACGGATGGTTGTGCGCGACGATCAGCGCCGCGGCGTTGTGCTGCATCGCGCGGCGCACGATCTCGCGCGGGTAGACGGCCATGCGCGTCAGCGAGCCGCGCGTGATTTCCTCCGTTTCGATCAGGCCGTTGCGCGCATCGAGGTAGACCGCGGCGAACACTTCGTACGGGCGCGCGCCGATCTTCAGCCGCAGATAATCCTCGACCGCGCCGGGCGAATCGATCGGCGTCGTCTCGCGCGCCTTCTCCTTCAGCACGCGCCGCGCGATCTCGGTGACCGCCATCAGCCGCGCCGACCGCGCGGGGCCGATGCCGGCGTGCGCCTGGAAATCGGCGTCGCTCGCCTCGAGCAGCCCGCGCAACGTCTTGAACTGCGCGACCAGGGCGCGCGCGATGACGAACACATCGTGCTCCGGCGTGCCGGTGCCGAGCAGCAGTGCGATCAGTTCGTCGTTGGTCAGCGCGGCCGGCCCGCGTTCCAGCAGCCGCTCGCGGGGGCGTTCGGGGCACCAGCCGCGCGGGAGGCGCCCGCACCGGCCGACAGGGAGGGCGCAGCCGGGCGCGGCGGCCGGCCGGTCGTGGGCGTCGCGGCATTCGAGCGGCGGCGGGGCGAGGCAGGGTGACAGCATGCTTGGAACTCCATTGGCGGCGGGCGGTGTGCGCGACGTCGTCGCACTTTCCGCCTTGCGCGCTCAGGTGACTTACAATATTGGCTTTGCGCCGGGCCTTTCGGCCGTTTCGGGCGCCGACTGAACGAGTAATTCATGAGCCTCATCGATCTATCCGAAGTGAAGCCCGGTTCCCACGTCACGTTGCATTACCGCCTGGCACTGGCCGACGGCGCCGACATCGTCAACACCTTCACCGACAAGCCGGCCACGCTGCTGCTCGGCGCGGGGCAGCTGGCGCCGTCGCTGGAACAGATTCTGCTCGGGCTCAGGGTCGGCGACCACTCGACTTATCAGCTAACGCCCGAGCAGGGGTTCGGTCCCCGTAATCCCGACATGCTCCAGCGCGTGACGCTGTCGACGCTGCGCGAGAACGGGATGGTCGGCGACGATTTCACGCCGGGCGAGCTGATCGAGTTCAATGCGCCGGACGGCGGCCGGTACGCGGGGGTGCTGAAGGAAGTCAGCGAAACCTCGGCGCTGTTCGACTTCAATCATCCGCTCGCGGGCCAAGCGCTCACGTTCGAAGTGAAAATCATCGGAATCCTGTAATCATGAGCACCACCGATACGCTGTCCGGGCAGACCGTCGCCGCCGACGCCGAAATCCTGCTGGCCCAGCCGCGCGGTTTCTGCGCAGGCGTCGATCGCGCGATCGAGATCGTCGAGCGGGCGATCTCGATGCACGGCGCGCCGATCTACGTCCGTCACGAAATCGTCCACAACAAGTACGTGGTCGAGGATCTGAAGAAGAAAGGCGCGATCTTCGTCGAGGAGCTCGAGGAAGTGCCGGCCGGCAACACCGTGATCTTCAGTGCGCACGGCGTGTCGAAGGCCGTGCGCGACGAGGCCGACGTGCGCGGGTTGCGTATTTACGACGCCACCTGCCCGCTCGTCACGAAAGTGCACGTCGAGGTCGCGAAGATGCGCCAGGACGGCGTCGACATCGTCATGATCGGGCACAAGGGCCATCCGGAAGTCGAGGGCACGATGGGGCAGGTCGAGCGCGGCATGCATCTCGTCGAGAGCGTCGAGGATGTCCTGAAGCTGCAGCTCGCCGATCCCGAGCGCATCGCGCTCGTCACGCAGACCACGCTGTCCGTCGACGACGCGGCCGAGATCATCGCGGCGCTGAAGGCGAAGTATCCGAAGATCCGCGAGCCGAAGAAGCAGGACATCTGCTACGCGACGCAGAACCGCCAGGACGCGGTGAAGTTCATGGCGCCGCAGTGCGATGTCGTGATCGTCGTCGGCAGCCCGAACAGTTCGAATTCGAGCCGCCTGCGCGAAGTGGCCGAGAAGCGCGGCGTCGACGCCTACATGGTCGATGCGCCCGACCAGATCGATCCGGCATGGGTCGCGGGCAAGCGCCGCATCGGCGTGACGGCCGGCGCATCGGCGCCCGAGGTGCTCGCCCAGGCCGTGATCGCGCGGCTGCGCGAGCTCGGCGTGCGCAACGTCCGCGCCCTCGACGGCATCGAGGAAAACGTGTCGTTCCCGCTGCCGCGCGGGTTGAACCTGCCGCCCGCCGCCTGATTGACGCATTGCACCCGCGGAACACCGAAGCGCGCCTCCCGGCGCGCTTTTTTTTGCCTGTCGAAATTGTAATCGCAACCATTATTCGTGTTCGCGGTGCAACCGGGTTGCCCTGCGTGTTTCCAAGCGTCTCTCAAAATTGGTTGCAATGCAGGAAAACCCCATCGAATCAGGATTATTGGCGTCCTATAAATGGAGTTACAATGCGCCCGTTTTCAGGCCTGAATGGCTTTGAGATCGGGTTTGGGCAAGGCGCGGGAGACCATTCAATGCATGTGAAGTTGGCGTACGCCATGTCCGTCGCCGCACCGGTTGCAATGCTTGCCGGCTGCAGCAAAAAGAGCGACGACGGGGCGGGCAGGGAGGCTGCGGCGTTCGCGGCACCGCCGGCCAGCGGCGTGCGCGTCGCCGGAGCCGGTCGTGTGGCGCCATCCGTGTGCCGCAGCGCGCAATTGGGCAAGGACAAGGAAGACGGGGCACGTTTGGCGATCGAGGAATTCAACGCGCCTGGCCTGGCGATCGGCCGGGCAGCGGGCATGCAGGTTGCATTGCAGTACACCGCCGGCCATGGTGCCACGGCGACCGGGCGTGCCGGCCGACGGCAGCCGGCAGCAGCGCCTGGCGCTGCGGGCCGCGTGCGGAAGTCACCGGCCCCCTTTCATTTCGATTCGACGAAACTGCGCGTTGCCGCGATCGGTGGTGTTGCGACGCGCAGTCTGGTTCGTACGATGGATTCCGACGCAGTCCTGACGAATGTCGGGTGCGGTCTTCGCGGCGCCCGGACGGGCGGCGCGGCACGGAATCCGATCCGCCCGGGTGCGGGGTTTGCCCCGCACCGGACGGAAACAGGCACGGATGCCGGGCAACCGGACGAAGGCCGTCTCGGCATGCTGCCCTACGACTTCAAGGAGGCCACGAACACCGTCCTCGATGTCGTGACGATTTAGCGACGGGACTCATGACGGCACCGGAACAGTGCGGTGCCGTTTTTGTATCCGCTCCGGCGGCAGGTCCGGCCGTACAGGCCGGGCGGCGCGCGCCGGGACGATCCACCCTTACCGGTATCGACTAGTACCCGCAGTGTCGCCGAGAAGGCGCGATTCCTCGCTTACCCGCGGGGCGCAACGTCCTCCGGCAGCACGGGCCAAGGAGCTTTAAATGGATATTTTCGTCCAGCAGGTTCTCAACGGGCTGGTGCTCGGCAGTGTCTACGCCATCATCGCGTTGGGCTACACGATGGTGTACGGCATTCTCGGCATCATCAACTTCGCACATGGCGACGTGCTGATGATCGGCGCGATGGTCGCCCTGTCGGCCATCACCGTGCTGCAGAACCACTTCCCCGGACTCGGCAACGTCGCGACGCTGACGATCGGCCTGGGTATTGCCGCGGTCGTCTGTGCGTTCGTCGGCTTCACGATCGAACGCGTCGCCTACCGGCCGCTGCGCCGCGCGCCGCGCCTCGCGCCGCTGATCACCGCGATCGGCGTGTCGATCCTGCTGCAGACGGCTGCGATGATCATCTGGTCGCGCAACCCGCTGCCGTTCCCGCAATTGCTGCCGACCGATCCGATCAACGTGATCAAGGCCACCGACACGACGCCCGGCGCCGTGATCTCGGTGACTGAAATCGTGATCATCGCGGTTGCGTTCATCGTGATGGGCGGCCTGCTGCTGCTCGTGCACAAGACCAAGCTCGGCCGTGCGATGCGCGCGATCGCCGAAAGCCCGAACACCGCCAGCCTGATGGGCGTGAACCCGAACTTCGTGATCTCCGCGACGTTCATGATCGGCTCCGCGCTCGCCGCGCTGGCCGGCGTGATGATCGCGTCCGAATACGGCAACGTGCACTTCTACATGGGCTTCATCCCCGGCATGAAGGCATTCACGGCCGCGGTGCTCGGCGGGATCGGCAACCTCGGCGGCGCCATGGTCGGCGGCGTGCTGCTCGGCCTGATCGAGCAGCTCGGGGCCGGCTACATCGGCAACCTCACGGGCGGCGTATTCGGCAGTAACTACCAGGACGTGTTCGCCTTCATCGTGCTGATCATCGTGCTGGTGTTCCGTCCGTCCGGCCTGCTGGGCGAACGGGTCGCGGATCGCGCGTAACGGAAGGGAGCAAACGACATGACATCCATTCAACCGATCGAATCCTCGACGTCGCTCGTCGAAGAGCGCAACACCGCCAAGACCGTCATCATCGGCCTCCTGACCGCGGTCTTCGTGATCGCGGCGCCGATCATCATCGGCTCGGCCGGCGGCAACTACTGGGTCCGCGTGCTCGACTTCGCGATGCTGTACGTGATGCTCGCGCTGGGCCTGAACGTGGTGGTCGGCTTCGCCGGCCTGCTCGACCTGGGTTACATCGCGTTCTACGCGGTGGGCGCGTACACGGCGGCATTGTTGAGCTCGCCGCACCTGAGCTCGCAATTCGAGTGGATCGCGGCGCTGGCGCCGAACGGGCTGCATGTGCCGTTCCTGATCATCGTGCCGATCGCGATGGCGCTGGCGGCCACCTTCGGGATCCTGCTCGGCGCGCCGACGCTGCGCCTGCGCGGCGACTACCTGGCGATCGTGACGCTCGGCTTCGGTGAAATCGTTCGGATCTTCATGAACAACCTCGACCGTCCGGTGAACATCACCAACGGCCCGAAGGGGATCACGGGCATCGATCCGGTGCACCTCGGCGACTTCAGCCTTGCCCAGACGCACTCGCTGTTCGGGATCCAGCTGCCGTCGGTCTACATGTACTACTACCTGTTCGTGCTCTGCTCGCTGCTGGTGATCTGGGTGTGTACGCGCCTGCAGCACTCGCGTATCGGCCGCGCATGGGCGGCGATCCGTGAAGACGAGATCGCGGCGAAGGCGATGGGCATCAACACCCGCAACGTGAAGCTGCTCGCATTCGCGATGGGCGCGTCGTTCGGCGGCCTGTCGGGTGCGATGTTCGGTTCGTTCCAGGGCTTCGTGTCGCCGGAATCGTTCACGTTCTGGGAATCGATCGTCGTGCTCGCGTGCGTGGTGCTCGGCGGCATGGGCCACATCCCGGGCGTGATCCTGGGTGCGGTGCTGCTCGCGATCTTCCCGGAATTCCTGCGCTCGACGATGAGCCCGCTGCAGCACGCGCTGTTCGGTCACGACATCGTCGACACGGAAGTGATCCGTCAGGCGCTGTACGGCCTCGCGATGGTGGTCATCATGCTGTACCGCTCGGAAGGTCTGTGGCCCGCGCCGAAGCATGAGGACAAGATCGCGAAACTGGCGAAGCGCAACAGCAAGAAGCCGGTGCGCGCTTAACCTACGGACACAGGGGATACACACATGAGCGACAAGCAAATCCGACTGTCCGTGCAGGGCGTGAACAAACGCTTCGGCGGCCTGCAGGCACTGTCCGACGTCGGCCTGCAGATCAAGGAAGGCGAGATCTACGGCCTGATCGGCCCGAACGGTGCCGGCAAGACCACGTTCTTCAACGTGATCACGGGCCTCTACACGCCGGATTCGGGCGACTTCAAGCTGGACGGCCAGAACTACACGCCGACGGCCGTGCACCAGGTGGCCAAGGCCGGCATCGCGCGCACGTTCCAGAACATCCGCCTGTTCGGCGGGATGACCGCGCTCGAGAACGTGATGGTGGGCCGCCACGTGCGCACCAAGCACGGGCTGCTCGGCGCGGTGTTCCAGACGCCGGCCGAACGCCAGGAAGAGCGCGAGATCAAGGAACGCGCGATCGAGCTGCTCGACTACGTCGGCGTGCTGCAGTACGCCGACTACACGTCGCGCAACCTGTCGTACGGCCACCAGCGCCGGCTGGAAATCGCACGCGCGCTGGCGACCGATCCGAAGCTGCTCGCGCTCGACGAGCCGGCGGCCGGGATGAACGCGACCGAGAAGGTCGAACTCACGCGCCTGCTCGACAAGATCCGTTCGGACGGCCGCACGATTCTCCTGATCGAGCACGACGTGAAGCTCGTGATGGGGCTGTGCAACCGGATGACGGTGCTCGATTACGGCAAGGTGATCGCCGAGGGTCTGCCGCAGGACGTGCAGAAGAATCCGAAGGTGATTGAGGCATATCTCGGCGCAGGGGTGCACTGATGGCAGCGGCAATGTTGAAAATCAAGGGCTTGCAGGTCAACTACGGCGGCATCCAGGCCGTCAAGGGCGTTGACATGGAAGTCCGTCAGGGCGAGCTCGTGACGCTGATCGGCGCGAACGGCGCGGGCAAGACCACGACGATGAAGGCGATCACGGGTCTGAAGGCGTATTCGGCGGGCGACATCGAGTACGACGGCAAGTCGATCAAGGGCGTGCCGTCGCACGAGTTGCTCAAGCGCGGCCTCGCGATGGTGCCGGAAGGCCGCGGGATCTTCGCGCGGATGTCGATCATCGAGAACATGCAGATGGGCGCGTATCTGCGCAACGACAACGACCAGATCAAGAAGGACGTCGACCGCATGTTCGGCTTCTTCCCGCGCCTGAAGGAGCGTGCGACGCAGCTCGCGGGCACGCTGTCGGGCGGCGAGCAGCAGATGCTGGCGATGTCGCGCGCGATCCTCTCGAAGCCGAAGCTGCTGCTGCTCGACGAACCGTCGATGGGCCTGTCGCCGATCATGGTCGAGAAGATCTTCGAGGTGGTGCGTGAAATCTCGAAGGAGGGCATCACGGTGCTGCTCGTCGAACAGAACGCACGGCTTGCGCTGCAGGCGGCCGACCGCGGCTACGTGATGGATTCGGGCACGGTCACGATGGAAGGCGACGCGAAGCAGATGCTCGACGATCCGAAGGTGCGTGCCGCGTATCTGGGTGAATGAGCGAGTGAATGAGCGGGCCCGGTAGCGCGCGACGGCGAGTGCCGGGCGCGTCGCACGCGGGCTTTCGAAAGGCTGTCACGGAATGCCGTGACAGCCTTTTTTTTCGTCTTCCGGCGATTCGCGGCGAACTTGTCCGTGCGGAAGCGACTCCATGCGACTGTTGCGCCGGGCCCGCGGCGGCCGTTCGATGCCGGCCGCCGGCCGCCGGCCGCCGGCAGCGGGTTGCCGGCAAATCGACACACGGGCCGCGTAGCATCGAAGGCCCGGCGAAATACGGAGCGCACGCATGAGTCTCGACTATGGTTTCGTGAAGGCGAAGGTGACATCGGTGGCGAAGCTGAAGGGCTCGCCGCACGGCAACGAGATCCAGTATCACATCCACCTGACGCTGGCGCTGCCCGGCGGCGACTGGGACGTCGCGATCAACGTCGGCACCAGCGACGCGGACGACCTGCTGAACTACAAGCTCGTCTACGATTTCCACCACCCGATCACGCAGACGCTCGCGGATGCGGCCGAAGGCTATACGGACCTGACGGGGCAGGCGGCATTGCCCGCGCTCGACTACCTGCGCAGCGACATCCTGAGCGAAACGGGCGCGTGGCGCGCGAGTGAGGTGATGGACGGCACCGAAAACCCGGAGCCGATCCCGTCGCTGCTGCGGCTCGTGAACGCCGCGCAGTCGCAGGGGCTCGACGTCGTCGTGTTCGGCCGCTCGTATGCGGAAGGCAACGGGATCCACGACACGCACATGAACCAGGGCTCGACCGGCTCGAACTATCTGCACCGCGAGGGCGACGACCACAACGACCACAACGACGTCTGGCAGGACGGCGCGCTGATCGTGCGCGTGAACGACACGCAATGGGCCGCGTATTTCGCGGCGTTCGAGCAGCAGGCCGTGCCGACCGACGCGCTCGGCAATCCGCTGCCGGGCGCGGGGCCGATCACGCGCTGAGTCGGGCCGGCGGCGGTATTACGCAGCCGGCAGCGTCTTGCCGAACGAGATGCGCTCCTCGACGCGATAGCCGAGGGCCGCATAGAAGCGGCACGCATCGTCGTTGCCGGGCAGCACCTGAAGGTTGATCTTCAGGCAGCCGCGTGCGGCGAGCGCGCGTTCCGCATGCGCGATCAGCGCGCGGCCGACACCGAGCCGCCGCGCGTCGTTCGCGACGCCGAACGAGTAGAGCCAGCCGCGATGTCCGTCGAAACCCGCCATCAGCGTACCGACGACGCGCGTGCCGCTCGTCGCGACGAAGAACAGCTCCGGCTGCGTCGCGAGCTTCAGCGCGATCGATCGCAGCGGGTCGCGGTGCGGCGGCGCGCCGTCTTCGTCGT
Organism: Burkholderia sp. MSh2; assembly: GCF_000731655.1. Taxonomy (NCBI): domain Bacteria; kingdom Pseudomonadati; phylum Pseudomonadota; class Betaproteobacteria; order Burkholderiales; family Burkholderiaceae; genus Burkholderia; species Burkholderia sp. MSh2. The sequence goes on from NZ_JPGM01000077.1 coordinate 36,085, forward strand.
ACTGCGGGAACGCGTCGCGCCATACCGCGAGCACGGCGTCGGTGTCGGCGCGTTCGAACGGGCGGATGGCGATTGCGTCGGTTGCGGCGGCGTCCATCGCGGCGGTCTCCTTAGAGCGTGTCGAGGATCGACCGCAGCATCGCCATCATCTGGTCGATTTCCTCGGTCGTCACGTTCAGGGCGGGCATGAAGCGCAGCAGGTTCGGCCGCGCGGCGTTCAGCAGCAGGCCGTCCGGCTGCATGTCGCGCGCCTTCTCGACGATCTGCGGGCCGATGTCCTTGCCGAGCAGCAGCGCGCGCAGCAGGCCTTCGCCGCGTTCGCCCTCGAAGCCGCGCTCCTCCGACAGCTCGAGCAGCCTGCGCTTCAGGTATTCGCTGCGTTCGCGCACGCCTTCGAGGAAGCCCGGTGCGACGAGCTGCGAGATCACCGCATGGCCGGCCGCCGTCATCAGCGGGTTGCCGTTGTACGTGCCGCCCTGGTCGCCGGCCTCGAACACCGCGACGTCGGCCTTCGACAGCAGCGCGCCGAGCGGCACGCCGCCGCCGATGCCCTTCGCGAGCGTCATGATGTCCGGCTCGATGCCCGACAGTTCGTAGGCGAACAGCGTGCCCGCGCGGCCGCAGCCGCTTTGCACCTCGTCGACGATCAGCAGCAGGTTGTGCTGTTTCGTCAGCGCGCGCAGCGCCTGCATGAATTCACGCGTCGCCGGAATCACGCCGCCTTCGCCCTGGATCGGTTCGAGCATCACGGCGACGGTCTTGTCGGTGATCAGCCGCTCGACCGAGTTGATGTCGTTCAGCTCGGCCTTCGGGAAGCCCGGCACCTGCGGGGCGTAGATCGTGTCCCAGCCCGGCTTGCCGCTGGCCGACATCGTCGCGAGCGTACGGCCGTGGAAGCTGTGGTCGAACGTGATGATCTCGTACGCGCCGTTCCTGAACTTGCGCCCCCACTTGCGTGCGAGCTTGATCGCGCCTTCGTTAGCCTCGGCGCCGCTGTTCGTGAAGAACACCTTGTCGAACACGCTGTGCTGCGTGAGCAGGCCCGCGAGCTTCGCCATCGGCTCGTTGTAGAACGCCGGCGACGGGTTCAGCAGCTTGTCCGCCTGCGTCTTCAGCGCCTCGACGATGCCATCGTTGCAGTGGCCGAGGCTGTTGACGGCCCAGCCCTGGATGAAGTCCAGATAGCGCTTGCCGGTGTGATCGTAGAGCCACGAACCCTTGCCGTGCGTAAACACGATGTCGGGGCGGTTCGTGATGTACATCAGCGAGTCGATCGGATAATCGTTCAGGGGCATGGCAGCAGACTCCAGCGGACGTTGAAAGGGAAACGGGCAATAAAAAAGCCACGGAAGGCCGTGGCTGGTGGGTTCGAACAGCTTGTGCGTAACCGGTGAAGCGGTGGGGGTTACGCGCGAGTCCGTGACGAGCCTGCGGCATCCGGGCGGAGCGGCGAGCGGCGACGTCGGAGAGCGGACAGGAAGCGGTTCATGTGCGCAAGCATAAGGCATCCCGCGCCCCACTGTAAACCGCCGCGATGCCACGGATGTGACATCGCGGCGCGGGACGCGGGCGCGCGGGCGTCAGACCGGATGCGCGAGATCGGCGGCGCTCGTGAACGAGTCCGCGTAGAACTCGTCGGCTGGCAGCGCGTGGTGCTGCGTGAAGTCGCGCTGGGCGGACTCGACCATCACCGGCGCGCCGCATGCGTACACCTGGTGACCCGACAGGTCGGGCAGGTCGTCGATCACCGCGCGATGCACGAAGCCCGTGCGGCCCGTCCACTGATCGGCGGCGTCCGGCTCCGAGAGCACCGGCACGTACTTGAAGTTCGGGATCTCGCGCGCCCACTGCTCGGCGAGTTCGCCGAGGTAGATGTCCTTCTTGCGGCGGGCGCCCCAGTAGAGCGTCATCGGGCGCGTGATGCCCGTATGCTTCACGTGCTCGATGATCGCCTTGATCGGCGCGAAGCCCGTGCCCGATGCGAGCAGCACGATCGGCTTGTCGGAATCCTCGCGCAGGAAGAACGTGCCGAGCGGGCCCTCGAAGCGCAGGATGTCACGCTCCTTCATGGCGCCGAACACGTGGTCGGTGAACTTGCCGCCCGGCATGTGGCGGATGTGCAGCTCGATCGGGCCTTCCTCGTGCGGCGCGTTCGCCATCGAGTAGCTGCGGCGCGAACCGTCCTTCAGGATGAACTCGACATACTGGCCCGCGAGGTACTGCAGGCGTTCGTTGGCGGGCAACTGCAGCTTCACGACCATCACGTCGTCGGCCTTGCGCTCGAGTGCGGCGATCCGGCACGGCAGCTTCTTGACCTGCACGCCGTCGACGCCGGCGATCTCGCGCACGTCGATCTCGAGATCGCACTGCGCCTTCGAGCAGCACAGCAGCGCGAGGCCGCGCGTCCGTTCGTCGTTGGACAGCGCCGACGCGGCGTGCGGGCCCTGTTCGATCTGTCCCGACACGATCTGGCCCTTGCAGGAGCCGCACGCGCCGTTCTTGCAACCGTACGGCAGATGGACGTTCTGGCGCAGCGCGGCCGCCAGCACGGTTTCGTCCGACTCGACCTGGAATTGCCGGCCGCTTTGCTTGAGAGTGACGTTGAATGCCATAGAACCAAACTAGAACAAAATGTGGGGACCGTGCATTTGGAGCACGGCAGCTACAATGCAAACCCGTTGCGCGCCGCGCAACGATGGCTACTGATTTCTTCGCAACCAATATGATCGCGACACGAATCCTGCGCCGGCCGCGCGCACTGATCGTCGGCTGCGGCGACGTCGGCATGCGTTGCGTCGCGCAATGGCGCGAGACGCGCCGCAACCTGCGGATCTTCGCGCTGACGAGCCACCCGGCCCGCCGCGACGCGCTGCGCGCCGCGGGCGCGACGCCGATCGTCGGCGACCTCGATCGCCGGGCGACGCTTGGCCGCCTCGCGGGGCTGGCCCGCACGATCCTGCACCTCGCGCCGCCGCAGTCCGACGGACGCGACGACAGGCGCACGCGTGCGCTGATCGCCGCAACGACCGTGCCTGCACGGCGGCCACCGGCGCCCGCAGCACCGGCGGTCGGCCGGCTCCGGACGCTGCGCACCGCTGCCCGGCGGGCCGGCGCGCCCGTTCGGGCAGCGCGTATTGTACCCGACGGCCCTCGCGCGCCGAGGCTCGTATACGCCAGCACGACGGGCGTGTACGGCGACTGCGGCGGCGCGTGCATCGACGAGACGCACCCGCTGCGTCCCGCGAATCCGCGCGCGTTCCGGCGCGTGTCGGCCGAGCGGCAACTGCGCGCGGCGACGGTGCGCGGCGTGCTGTCCGCACGCATCGTGCGGATCCCCGGCATCTACGCGGCGAACCGTCTGCCGGTCGCACGGCTCGAGCGCGGCACGCCGGCGCTCGAGCCGGCCGACGATGTCTATACGAACCACATCCACGCGGACGATCTCGCGGCGATACTGCGCCGCGCGGCCGAGCGCGGCAAGCCCGCGCGGGCCGTGCACGCGTCGGACGACACCGAACTGCGGATGGGGGAGTATTTCGACCGGGTCGCGCAGGTGCTCGGCCTGCCGAAGCCGCCGCGCGTGAGCCGCGCGGACGCCGAACGCCAACTGGAACCGACGCTGCTGTCGTTCATGCGCGAATCGAGGCGACTGTCCAACGCACGGCTCAAGGCCGAATTGTGCGTGACGTTGCGGTATCCGACCGTAGACGATTTCCTTCAAACGCTCGCGCCGGGCAGCGCGTCAGGTGAGCGCCGGTAACGCCTCGATCAGCAGGAAGCACAGCAGCGCCCCGATCAGCGCGCCGATCAGGTTCGGATGATATCTGTGCCTCAGGTGCATCGCGGCCAGCAGGCCGCCGATCCCGACGACGCCGATGACCGCGAACGCGATCATCACGTATGACAGTTCCCAGGTGTGGTTGATGTTCATGATGTCTCCCCCGCATCGCTGCTCGTACAGCTTGTGATTTCAGTATAGCGGGGGATCATGCGGCCGGGACGCGGCCGGACACCGAACGGTCGTGCGGATTTTCCCTTACAGGGTTTTGACGGGATTGCGCAGCGCTGAAAGGTCGGCGGCATCGAGCCAGCGCCACGCACCGGGTGCGAGGTCGTCCGGCAGCGCGAAGCCGCCGATGCTTTCGCGGTGCAGCAGCTCGACGCGGTTGCTCGCCGCCGCGACCATGCGTTTGACCTGGTGATACTTGCCTTCGAGGACGGTCAGCGCGAGCGCATGCGGGCCGCGCGCGTCTGCGGCGACCGCGGCGATCGGCTTCGGCTCGCCGTGCAGCTGCACGCCGGCGCGCAGCGCCTGCAACTGCGTATCGTCGAGCGGATGGCGTACGGTCGCCACGTAGGTCTTCGGCACCTTGCGCTTCGGCGACGTGTACGCGTGCACGAACTGGCCGTCGTCGGAGAGCAGCAGCAGGCCCGTCGTGTCCTGGTCGAGCCGGCCGACGCACTGCACGCCGCGCGCGACGAACGGCGCGGGCAGCAGGCTGAACACGCTGGCGTGGTGTTGCGGATCGCGCGAACACTCGTAGCCGGCCGGCTTGTTGAGCGCGAGGTATGCCTGCGCGTGGAACGGCCACGCCGTATCGTCGACCGAGAACACGAGGCCTTCGGTGTCGAACGCGGCGTCGGGATCGGTGGCGCAGGCGCCCGCGACGGCCACGCGGCCCGCTTCGATCAGGCCGCGGCACTGGCGGCGCGAGCCGAAACCCTGGGTGTAGAGAATGCTTTCGAGATCCATAGCGCGCGCATTCTATCAAGCGGCGCCGCGCCGCGGCCGGCATGAACGCATTTGCGCTGGTAAGCTGCCGTAACGCCGCGCGGTGCGCGGCGCCCGTTCATTTTTCACGGAAAGCCCATGCTCATCGCTTCGTTCCCGTTCGGCCGCCAGGCGGCCGCCGCCATCCTTGCCGCGACCGTTTCGTCGGCTGCGTTCGCGCATGCGCATCTCGCGACGAGCGACCCGGCGGCAGGTGCTGCGGTGGCAGCCGCACCGGCCGCCGTCACGATCGATTTCACCGAGCCGCTGGAGCCGGCGTTCAGCTCGATCGTCGTCGTCGACAACGCAGGCAAGACGGTGTCGGACGGCAAGGCGCGCATCGACGCGTCGAACCGCAAGCGGATGACGATACCGCTCACCGCGGTCGGCACGGGCGCCTATACGGTGAAATGGGTGGCCGTCGCGGCCGACGGGCACCGCACGCAGGGTTCGTACGGTTTCAACGTGAAGTAACGCAGCGGCGGCAGGGCCGTGCCAGGGCCGCCGCCCGCATCCGACAGGGGAATCCGCATGAACCCGACGACGCTCGCCGCACTCGCCGATTTCCCCCGGCTGCTCGAAGCCCATTTCGCCGCCGTGCCCGACGGCTATGCGCGCTGGACGCCCGACGACTGGGCCGGGATTCCGAGCGAACATTTCTCGCCGCTCGGGCAGCTCTGCCACGTGCGCGATATCGAAATCGACGGCTACCACGTGCGGCTGCGCCGCATGCTCGACGAAGACCGGCCGCTGCTCGTGTCGGTCGACGGCGATGCGCTCGCGATCGAGCGTCGCTATGACGATGCCGATTCGTCCGACGTGCTTGCGGCCATTCGAGAAGCGCGGCGCGAGACGCTGGACCTCGTGTCGCGCCTGACGCCCGAACAGCTGGCTCGCACCGGCGAGTTCGACGGCTACGGGGCGCTGACCGTGCGCGGGCTCGTCCATTACCTGTGCAGCCACGACCAGCAGCATCTGGCCGGCATGCAGTGGCTGCTCGGCAAGATCGACGCGGCGCGGCACGCGCGCGAAGCCGGCCGGCAATAGCGCGGTCGTGCGTGGAATCCGGGGCGCTTGTCGGTACGGCAGCGCACGGTACGCGACTCCGATTGGCCGGTTTTTATGGATAATCCATCCAGCCGCGACCGGCTGACCGGCGTCTTGCGCGTGCCTACACTGCTAGCTTCGTTCACCGAAAAAGGAGTTACCCGTGGCAAATCATACGCTCGCAGACAAGGTCGTCCTGATCGCAGGCGGCGCAAAGAATCTTGGAGGGCTGATCGCCCGGGATCTGGCGAGCCACGGCGCGAAAGCGGTGGCGATTCACTACAACAGCGCGGCGTCGCAGGCGCAGGCCGAGGAGACGGCCGCCGCGGTGCGCGCGGCCGGCGCGCAAGCCGCCACGTTCCAGGCCGACCTGACGACGGCCGCCGCGGTCGAGAAGCTGTTCGACGACGCGAAGCGGCACTTCGGCAAGATCGACATCGCGATCAACACGGTCGGCAAGGTGCTGAAGAAGCCGTTCACCGAGATCAGCGAGGCCGAATACGACGAGATGTTCGCGGTCAACAGCAAGTCGGCGTTCTTCTTCATCAAGGAAGCCGGGCGGCACCTCGAGGATCACGGCAAGCTCGTCACGCTCGTGACGTCGCTGCTCGGCGCATTTACGCCGTTCTATGCGGCGTACGAGGGGTCGAAGGCGCCGGTCGAACACTTCACGCGCGCGGCGTCGAAGGAATACGGCGCGCGCGGGATCTCGGTGACGGCCGTCGGGCCGGGCCCGATGGACACGCCGTTCTTCTATCCGGCCGAAGGCGCCGATGCGGTCGCGTATCACAAGACGGCCGCCGCGCTGTCGCCGTTCAGCAAGACTGGCCTGACCGACATCGAGGACGTCGTGCCGTTCATCCGCCATCTCGTGACCGACGGCTGGTGGATCACGGGCCAGACGATCCTGATCAACGGCGGCTACACGACCAAGTAACCCGCCGTGCAGCGGGCCGCGCCGGCAACCGGCGCGAGCGCGCGGCGCGCCGCAATGGCGCGTTTGCGTGGACAATGGACGGGTGCGCCGCCATCGGGCCGCGCACCCTCTCCCGGTGCCGCCGGGCCTTGCCGCGCCGTGCGCGACGGCGGGCGGCGGCGATCGTCCGAACCTACGTTTCCCGTCGATGGACAAGCTGGACCAGGTCAGAATCTTCCTGCAGGTTGCCGAAATGGGCAGCTTCATCAAGGCCGCGCATGCGCTCGACGTGCCGCGCGCCACCGTATCGGCGGCCGTCCAGCAGCTCGAGACGGGGCTCGGCACGCGCCTCCTGCATCGCACCACGCGCCAGGTGCAACTGACTGCCGACGGCGCGCTGCTGCTCGAGCGCGGCCGGCGTCTGCTCGCGGAGGCCGACGAACTCGACCGGTTGTTCCGCCGCCGCGAGCGCGACGTGATCGGCCGGCTGAGCGTCGACGTGCCGAGCCGGATCGCGCGCCGCGTGGTCGCGCCCGCGCTGCCTTCGCTGTTTCAGCGTTACCCGAAGCTGCAACTGTCGCTCGGCTCGACCGACCGTTCGATCGACCTCGTGCAGGAGGGCGTGGACTGCGCGATACGCGTCGGGCGGCTCGCGGACAGCAGCCTCGTCGTGCGGCCGCTCGGACAGTTCACGCTGATCAACTGCGCGAGCCCCGACTACTTGCGCGAATGCGGCGTGCCCGAGCACCCGGATGCGCTTGTGCGCGGGCACTGGGCGATCGGCTATGCGTCGCCGACGACGGGGCGCGAGCTCGACTGGGAGTACTGCACGGACGGCCAGCGGCACGCGCTGACGCTGCCGAGCCGCGTGATCGTCAACAACGCCGAAACCTATATTGCCGCCTGCATCGCCGGGATGGGGCTGATCCAGATCCCGCGCTTCGACGTCGCGCACCTGCTCAACAGCGGCGCGCTCGTCGACGTGATGCCCGGCTATCGCGCCGCGCCGATGGACGTGTCGGTCGTGTATCCGCACCGGCGCCACCGGTCGCGTCGGCTCAACGCATTCATCGAGTGGTTCGGGGAGCTGATGGCGGGTGCGCTGACGGCGGGCGGGG
>NZ_JPGM01000078.1:0-42833 GCF_000731655.1 Burkholderia sp. MSh2
GTGGCGGCCGGCCAGACGCACTACTACAGCGTGAACGACGGTGGCGCGCAGGGCGGCAACTACGCGAACGACGGCGCGACCGGCGCGGATGCGCTGGCGGCGGGCGTCGGCGCGTCGGCGGCGGGTGCGTCCGGCGTGGCGATCGGCAGCGGTGCGTCGGCGTCGACGACCGGTACCGTGTCGATCGGCCAGAACGCGGGCGCGAACGCGACCAGCGTGTCGGACGTGAACATCGGCAACGACGCGGGCGCGAATGCGGCCGGCGGACAGAACACGGCGATCGGCCCGGGCGCGGGGAACGGTGTCAACGGCACGCTGAACACGAGCATCGGCAGCCTGAGCGGCGAAAGCGTGCAGGGCAATTACAACAGCAACATCGGCAGTCAGGCCGGTGCGCTGACGGTCGGCAATGCGAACGCGAACTTCGGGCTCAACGCGGGCGTCCAGGTGACGGGCAACACCAACGTGGGGATCGGCGCGGCGGCGGGCGCGGGCGTGACCGGCAACGGCAACGTGTCGATCGGCGCGGGGGCGAACGCGGCGTCCTACAGCGTGGACGCGACCACCGGCCAGGTCACGTCGACGGGCACGGCGGGCCTTGCCGTGAGCAACACGGTTGCGCTTGGCACCGGCGCGATAGCGAACAACAACGGCGACGTTGCGCTCGGCGCCGGCTCGACGACCGCCGCCGCCAATCCGACCAGCGGCGCCACCATCACGACCGCGTCCGGCGGGCAACTCACGCTGTCCGGTTTTGCCGGCGCGAATCCGACCAGCGTGGTGTCGGTCGGCGCGCCGGGTGCGGAGCGGCAGATCACCAACGTGGCGGCGGGGCGCGTCACGGCGACGTCGACCGATGCGGTCAACGGCAGTCAGCTCTATGCCGTTGCCAGCGAGGTGGATACGGCCGTGAACGGCGGCGGCATCAAATACTTCCATGCGAATTCGACCGCGGCCGATTCGAACGCGGTGGGTACCGACAGCATCGCGGTCGGCCCGACCGCGACCGCCAACGGCGATTCGTCCATCGCGGAAGGCTCGGGCGCCGTGGCGGGCGTCAGCGGCAATCAGGCGGTGTCGGGCGACGTCGCGCTCGGCAGCGGCGCACAGGCGACGGGCGGCAACTCGCTCGCGCTGGGCAACGGCGCCAGCGTCGCGACGCTCGGCGGCGTGGCACTGGGCGCGGGGTCGGTAGCCGACCGTGCGGCCGGTACCTATGTCGATCCGATCAGCGGAAGCAGTTTCACGACGACGCTGGGTGCGGTGTCCGTCGGGGCATCGGGCGCATTGCGACAGATCACGAACGTCGCGCCCGGCACGCAACTGACCGATGCGGTCAATCTGGGCCAGCTCGAGAGTGCAATCAGCACGCTGGACCAGACGATCAACAGCCTGCCCGCCCAGACGGTCGTACCGTCGACGGGGGGCGATCAGACCTGGATCACCGGCAACCCGACGACGTTCACGCCGCCTTCGGCAAGCGGCCAGAACGCGACTGCCGCCGGTAGCGGTTCGGTCGCGTCCGGCAGCGGCAGCACCGCCCTGGGCGATCATGCCACCGCGAGCGGAGCGAACTCGGTCGCCCTTGGCGCGAATTCGGTCGCGACGGCGGCGAACACCGTGTCGGTTGGCTCGGTCGGCAACGAGCGCACGATCAGCAATCTTGCGCCGGGCGTGAACGGCACCGATGCGGTCAACGTGAACCAGTTGAACAGCGGGGTTTCGAATGCCGTCGCGCAAGCGAACCAGTACACGAACCAGCAGATCGAAGGGCTGAAGAACGACATGAACAGCGGCGTCGCGGCCGCGATGGCCGTCGCGGGCCTGCCTCAGCCGACCGGGCCGGGCAAGAGCATGGTCGCGGTCGCGGGTTCGACGTGGCAGGGGCAGCAAGGGCTCGCGCTCGGCGTCTCGACCGTGTCGGAAAACGGCAAGTGGATCTACAAGGGTGCGCTGACGACGAGTAGCCGCGGAGGCACCGGCGCGGTGCTTGGCGCGGGTTATCAATGGTGAGCCCGCGGTGCGGCGGCTGCGCGACCGCGCCGCCGCCGCGTCCGTGGCGCGGATGACGTGCGCGATGCTGCGCAACGGAATGGCGAGATGAGGGGGGCAACATGAATTCATACGTCGAGATGCTGCAACAGTTCAACCGGCTCAAGCAGGAGATCGAGAGCGCGAGGACGCGCGAGATGCGCCGTTTCCTCGGCGAGCTGATCGATCTGCTCGACAGGAACGGCATCAGCCTGAGCGACCTCATCGAATATCGCGCGGCCACCGGGCATAGGGTACGGCCGGCGATACCGCCGAAATACATGGATCCCGCGACGGGCCGGACCTGGACCGGCCGGGGCCGCGAGCCGCAATGGATTCGCGGCAAGGATCGCAGCGTGTTCCTGATCGACCGGGACGACGAGCGCGCGCCCTGACGGGCGACGGCGGGACGACGTGTGCCGCGCCAAAGTGCCTTTGGCGCGGCATCGCAATCCGGCAGCATGAAGCGTGGCGGCGCAGGCCGGCCAGACTGGCGCACAGCCGGCACTTGATGACAAATCCTCACTATGTAGTTCCGATAATTCGTTTGCTGCACGGGTATTGGCTACCCACAATTCCTTCACCTCTTTAGCGGTGCAAGGTTCTTCGGAGACGGAACCGCGGTGATTGATCGACCGGCCGGTCCGGCGCCTTCGTCGAAGGTGCCCGGTGACGGACGCGATCCGCCGCACGCAGGAGGTCGCCGACGCGCGGCAGCCGCGCGTTGCATCCCGACCCACACAAGAAGGACTGCCATGATGTTCCGCATTCGTTCGATTTCCGGCGTCGCATTGACCGCCGCGATCCTCGCGTTCCAGGCCGGCGCGGCCCATGCCCAGGAGACGGTCGTCAAGGTCGGCGTGGCCGGCCCGCTGACGGGCGGCGGCGCCGCGTACGGCAAGGACATCGAGAACGGCGTGCGCATGGCCGTCGACGAGGCGAATGCCGCGCATACGACGGTGGGCGGCAAGCCCGTGAAGTTCGTCGTCGCGTCGCAGGACGACCAGAGCGATCCGCGCACCGGCGTGCAGGCCGCGCAACAATTGGCCGATGCGCAGGTGGCCGTCGTGATCGGCCACTTCAACTCGGGCACGACGCTGCCCGCATCGAAGATCTACGCGAAGGCCGGCATTCCGATGATCACGCCGTCGGCGACCAATCCCGACATCACGCGCGCCGGGCTCGGCACCGTGTACCGCGTGATCGCGACGGACACGCAGAACGCCGGCAACGCGGGCGCGTATGCGGCGAGCGTCACCAAGGCGAAGCGCATCGCGATCATCGACGATCGCACCGCGTTCGGCCAGGGCGAAGCGGACGAATTCGAGAAGGCCGTGAAGGCGAACGGCGGCACGATCGTCACGCGCGAATTCACGAACGACAAGGCCGTCGATTTCAGCGCGCAGCTCACGAAGATCAAGAGCACGAATGCCGATCTCGTGTTCTTCGGCGGCCTCGACGCCCAGGCCGCGATGCTCGTGAAGCGCATGCGCCAGCTCGGCATCCGCGCGCAGTTCCTCGCGGGCGGCGGCGTGATGAACGCGAACTTCATCCGGCTGGCCGGCAACGCGGCGGAAGGCGCGGCCGTGTGGGAGTACGGGCAGCCGCTGTCGCGGCTCGCGAAGGGCAAGCAATTCGAAACGAAATTCAAGCAGAAGTACGGCGTCGACATGCTCGCGTATGCGCCGTTCGCGTACGACGCGACGTGGATCGCGATCAATGCGATGCAGAAGGCGAACTCGACGAAGCCGGCCGATTTCAACGGCGCGCTGAAGGGCACGCGCTACGACGGCATCACGGGCACGATCGCGTTCACGAGCACGGGCGACCTGAAGAACCCGAGCTCGACGTTGTACGAAGTGAAGAACGCCGCGTGGCAGCCCGTCACGACGAAATCGGCGGACTGAACGCAACGCGCGCGCGGGCTTTCGCTGCGATGCCGGACGTGCTGAAATGCCATTGGCGGTCCGGCGCGATCGCGGCGCCCGCCGGCCCGGCCGACGGGCCGGCCTGCCCGCGCGACGCGGCATGAACAACCCACGGGCGCGGCCGGCCGGCTGCGCCCTTCATGTGCAACTGGAGTCAGTCGTGAGTTCTCAAGTCGTCATCGTCGGCGGTGGTGTGATCGGCAGCTCGATCGCCTATTTCCTGCGCGCCACCGATCCCACGGTTTCCGTGACCGTCATCGAGCGCGATCCCAGCTATGCGAAATCGTCGTCGGCGTTGTCGGCCGCGTCGATCCGCCAGCAGTTCTCGACGCCGCTGTCGATCCAGATGTCGCTGTTCGGCATCGATTTCCTGCGCACGATCGGCGAACGGCTCGAAGTGGACGGCAACCGGCCGTCGATCGATCTGCACGAAGGCGGCTACCTGTTCCTCGCGACGCCGGCCGGCGAGGCGACGCTGCAGGAGAATCATGCGCTGCAGACGCGCCTCGGCGCCGATATCCGGCTGATGGATCGCGATGCGCTGCGCGCGAAGTTTCCGTGGCTGAACGTCGACGATCTCGTGTCGGGCGCCTATGGCGTGAGCGGCGAGGGGTGGTTCGACGGCTACGGGCTCGTGCAGGCGCTGCGCAAGAAGGCGCAGGCGCTGGGCGCGCGCTACGTGGCGGCGGATGTGACGGGCGTCGAGCGCGACGGTCGCAAGGTGACGCAGGTGGTCACGCACGACGGCGAGCGCCATGCGTGCGACACGCTCGTCAACGCGGCCGGTGCGTGGACGCGCACGCTGTCGGCGATGATGGGCATCGACATTCCCGTGCATGCGCGGCGCCGCAGCATCTTCAACGTGTCGTCGCCGGCGAAGCTCGCGGATTGTCCGCTGCTGATCGACCCGACGGGCGTGTATTTCCGGCCGGAAGGGCGGACGTATATCTGCGGGATGTCGCCGAGCGCCGACCGCGACCCGGACGACCTGCCGCTCGACGAAGTCGATCACGAACTGTTCGACGAGGTGATCTGGCCGACGCTCGCGCATCGCGTGCCGGAATTCGAGGCGCTGCGCGTGCAGAACTGCTGGTCCGGATACTACGAATACAACGTGTTCGACCACAACGCGATCATCGGGTATCACCCGGAACTCGACAACGTGGTGTTCGCGAACGGCTACAGCGGCCACGGGCTGCAGCAAGGGCCGGCGACGGGGCGCGGCGTCAGCGAACTCATCCTGGGCGGGCGTTACGACACGCTCGACCTGTCGACGCTCGGCTGGGCGCGCGTGCTGGAAAACCGCCCGATCGTCGAAAAGAACGTCGTGTAGCGCGGCGTAGCCCGCCCGCCGTGGAGCGGGCGGGATTCTCCTTGTGTCTCGACTCATTGGCCCGACTGTGTCGGGCTTTTTTTGTGGGTGCGCCCGGCTGTCGGGCCGGCTACCTGTCAGATCGAGTCCCGGCGAATACAGATGACTGCCGCCGGGATTCGGTGTCCGCGGCAGAGTGATGTGCTATTCGTCATCCCCTCATCCTGCGCGATCACCTCCAGCAACATGACAGTGCCGCACGGTGCACCACCGACGGCAGCGCGACTGTCTTGCTGATTCGTGACTGCGCACGTCACTTCTTGCTCTGCACGAAGGTGCTGCCGTTGTAGCGATACTGACGCGTCACGTGCGCGGTCTCGTCGATGAAAGACCAGTTGATCTTGAATCCGAGCGGATCGTCAAGCCACTCGATCGCTAGCCAGGGCGATCGATTGTTGACGTAGGTATCGAGCGACACGGTGTGCAAGCAGCTTTGCACGGGCATCGAATATCTCGGCACTGCGGCATTCCCGTCGATCTGGAGTGCATACAGGGTGCTTTCCTCCCCCGCGCCGCAATATCCCGTCGGATTGTTGCTCGACGACTGACTGACGACAACCAGCACGATCTCCTTTCCGTCGACGACCTTCGAGTCCGCCGACGGAAAGCCGATGCTCGATGCGGAAGAGACAGCCCGACGCAGTGCAGTCGGTAACTTCACCGTGATCGAGCGGTGATGGGCAATGTCGACCTCGATCAGTCGCTTCCCATCCTCATCCTGCTGCAGGTGGCGCCCATTTGACAGTCGAATCGAGGTGGGCGCCTCTTCGTCTGCAAGAACGTTCGCCGTACCGGCGAGGGCGACGGAAATGACACAACATTTAACGACCGAAGATATGATCGACATAGCAGATTCCGGAATACATCCATCGATGGTCTTTGCCCTGACCGCCCTTCATTTTCTTGTATTCGTCCTTATCGCGGTCGTGTAGTTCCGCTTCGGTTTTCCCGATGTTCGTCGGATCTTTCATGTCCCAGCCAATGTTGCCTGTCTGGGTGTCGCACTGTATGTCGCGACGTTCAAGCGTCTGCGTTTTCGTGTTGGCCTTGTAGTAGCTCCCCCCATTCCAGCGAGTGAAGGTCTCGCGCCTCAATTGCTCTTCGGTGTAGGGCACCCCGTCGAAGCTGGCAATCGCTGCCTTTTGCTTCAACTGCCATAGCGCGACACCGGCCTTGATATTCTCCTTCCAGTTCCAGACTTGCTCATAGCTGGGTGCGGGATTCGTCATCTGCGTTATCCCGTAGCCCCTGTCGCCGGCAACTACCGGTTCGTTGTCGGCGTTGATGAAGTTCTTGAAGCGGCTCTCTTGCTCGAGGATCAGATCGAATCCAGCAGTATTCGGAATCGCCTTAAGGTAGTTCAGGACATCGTCTTTCGCAGGATTCTTTCCAAGAATGAAGACGGTTCGTCGAAAATCAGTCGTACCCGCCTTCACTTCGACGGACAGCTTCCCGCCGATGATCTTGTCGTTCAGCTTTGCGTCCCAGGTCGTGTCGTTGCTCGTGAATGAGCCGGTCTCCGAGAACGACCTGACCTTCTTCCCTCGCTTGGCCGACTCGCGCAACGAACTGACCTGGGCGTCCCACACGATGCTCCATTTCCATTGGTAAGGTGGTGGATCATTCGTCTCGATCTCGAACGTGACGGAAGGGAACCGAGTAGTCTCGTCGATATAGAACTTGTCCCCGGTCTTCGGGTGGACCCATTCGCCGATGTCGCTCTGAATAACGGCCTTCACCAGCGATTTTTGATCGGTACCGGTCGTCGACGCATGTTTTACGTGCCGCGTCACGGTCTTACGTTTCTTCGTCGCTGTCATCGTCGACCTCCTTGTAGACGGTGAGAGAAAGGGATTCAGGTTGATCGGTGTAGACGTGCCGAGTGAATCCATCTGCATCGCTGTAACCGCTCCACTTCTTGCCCGACTCGCTTTCGATCTCGTAGTGTGTGTGCGGCAGGACGGTCGTGCCGTCGTCGTCGACCAGGTGGAACTGCTCGTGATACCGCGGGGCATCGCCCGCATGGGGCAGGCCGGGAAGCGCGTAGCCTTGCGCGGTCGGCCCGTCGAAGCTGTGCGTCGTACCCTTGATGTCGATCCTGCCTGGCGCATGGATCTGGACGTCGCCATTCGCGATCCGGATGTAGGCGCCACCCGACGTAAGGAGGAGTTCCTGATCGGCCGCGACTTCGACCTTGGCCGTTGTCGAAAGCACCTTCACCGATTTCCGGGCGATCAACTCGATGTTGTCCGAGTGGGCCTGCAGTTCGATCTTGCCGCGCCCGGCGAACAGTTTCATGCCGGCGCCCCGGACAAAGATGCTCAGTTTGTTGGCGACACTTGCGAGAAGCGACTTCCCGATCGCCAGATGCGTGTTCCGGCCACTGACGATGTTGACGTGTTGCTCGGCCGACAGGTGAGCAGTTTCGTTCGTGGAAAGCGCGATGTCCGATGGGCTGCCGAACAACATCACGGGCTTTCTGAAGGCGTTTGCCGCTCCGGTTCCACCCCCGGCTGTTCGTCCGCCCGCGACGGCCGCGGTGGCCGAATCCTGCGTTGCGTCGGATAGCAGCTTCAGCGCATCGTATCCGGCCTGCAGGCCCTCGGCGTCATGTGCGATGCTCGCGTCGGATAGTGATTCGAGCAAGCTTTCGGCGCGTACCAATTGCTGTTGCGTCTCGCGAGCGTCGAGCGGTTGGCTGTCGGGTGCTTTCGAATACGTGGTGACGTATAGTCCGCGATTCGCGCGAACGGCGCCGTAAGTGTCTGTCCGCAGGTCGAATCCGCTTCCCAGGTAGTCGCCCCGCGCATTGCCGGTTTGCTGGATGAGGTAACCGAGATGGAGCACGGAGTTTCCTTGGCTACTGAACAACTGCACACGGTTCTGTCCGGTCGAGTCGTCCATCACCATCTGGTTGTACCCTGTTCCGGAAAACTCTTTCGACCGGTAGCCCGAAAGCAGGCCGTTCGTGTGCCACTGCGGCTTCGCTGCACCGTTGTAAACGCGTGCGATTGCGATCGGTCGGTCACAGTCGCCTCCGACGTAGTCGATCAAGACCTCTTCTCCAATTCGCGGCGGATGAACGGAGCCATACCCGCTGCCGGCATCGGACTGCGCGACCCGGACCCAACACGAAGCGCTCTCGTTGCCGTCGTTCACACGGTCCCAGATGAATCGCACCTTGATGCGGTTCAACACGTCGGTGTAGACCTCTTCGTTCTTCGGGCCGACTACCACGGCAGTCTCAAGGTGTGTCGTCGGCTTGATGTGTTCGAACGGACTACGAAACGGGACGGTGGTCCGCTGTGCTTCGATCTCGACTTGATAGGCCCCCGTCGATCCGTCGATATCCGACGACACATGCGACGCGCTGCTCAGGTCGTCTATCCCGGAATCGGCGATCAACTGGTCGAGGCTATGGGGTATTCGTGCCGACGATCGCGTGATCGGCAGGTTGTTTCGAATGGTCCATCGCACCGCAATCGTGACGAATTCACGCTGCTCGAGCGAGTTGCCGTCGTGATCGGGATGGGCATTCAATGTGAAACGTTTGCCCGCGTCGGCCGCGCGCCAACCGCCAATGCCGAAAAAACGCTTCGACCGGGATTCCCATTCTTCGATGCGAGTCTTCGACAGGGTGTCGCCGCGCTCCTGTGAGAGAAAGGTGTAGGCGCCCGTGTACTGATAGACCTCTGCCTGATCAGGCAACTCACCCTGATTGGGCATCGTCGGCCATGACGTTCCCTTTGAATTGAACGCGCCCGCCGGGTTCTTGTAGTCGAACGTGCGCGTGGTCAGCGACGTGCTCTGCAATGTACGCGTGCCGCTCCATTGCGTCAGTGCGTCTGATGCAAGCGTCGTTCCGGCACTGGAGAAGTCGAGCGGCAGCGCTTCGTCGAGCGCGGTCAGGCGGTCTGTAATGATGAGTCGATGCGCCTTGCCGTCACTGTCGTGTTTCCAGTAGCCATATAGCCCTTCAGACTCCAGAAGCCGGTGAACGAAATTCCAATCGCTCTCGTTCTGGCGGCAGAATGAGAGCGAAGGAAGAGAGCGGGAAAGATGAAACTCGTAGAGGCCGCGCGCTTGTGGATGCGCATTGAACACGTCCGTAACGATTGCATCGGCGGGTTGGTCCTGCCAGATTTTCTGATCACGACGAAAGCGCAGGAAATGCATCCATGAGGCCATCGTTATCTGATGAAATGTCAGCCCGCCATCGGCACCCAGGCGCCGCGCCGTATGCACATAGCCGTGGTGTGGTGCATACGATCCGTTGCGCTGCTGAATCCAGAGGGTAGCGGGTTGCGCGATAAGTTTCTTGAGTTCGATGCTCGAGCTTGTCGTTGCGACGTCGACAACAAACTCGAAATCGCGCCCGAGCCGCGATTCCCCAATCGTCTGGTGGGGAAGCAGAACGTTGCCACCCAACGACGTGTCCAGCTTGAGAAGACGGTCTTGCTGAATCAGCCCGCCTCGAAAAATCTGCATCAGATTGCGAGTATCCATCTGCATACCTTTCTATATTCATTCATAGGCGTGCGAACTAGTGATGACGCATTGCCATTTGGCGGGATTGTACAGAATGAAAATTTTAACGAATCTCAAAAAACAGCAATGGCGATACGGAACTCTACGTGATCCTATTTGTTAGTCACGGTGATGGAGACGGAGACGTAAAAAGGACTGGTCAGTTGGACAGCTGGTATGCGACGTGATGATCGATCGCGCTTCTATAACTGCCGGATGACTTGCTTCGAGTTTGTTTAACGAATGAGCGTCGATACACGCGCTTCTTCGTCCGGGGCAGAAACTGCCCCTTGCTTTGGTCTGGCACACCGAAGGACACAAGCTGCGTGGTGGGGGATGTTCGCGAGGCACGCTGGAGCGGCCTGCTGCTTCGTGAGACAGACGGTTACGCCACGTCGAACAATGCGCGGGAAGATGCTTGCGCTAGCGGGTAGCGTGAAAGATGTTGCTTCAGGGCGAAATGCCGACGGATCGGGCCGAAGCAGGAGAAGACGGCATGAATGCGCTTCGCGGCGTGGAAGCTGCATTTGCGTTGCTCGACCTCGACCTGCTTGGCGAAGCCGACGCAGAACGAGTCGCATTCGAGACGAAGCGTTTCGTGGCTCGCCATGACGCCGCGCCCGAACGGGGCGGCCGGGATGTCGCGCACGCGGGGGCGGAGGCGGTCATGCCGGTACGCGGCGCAACTTTTGCAGCCGGAAATCCAGCGGCGCGCCCGGTGTGTCCAGTGAACCGCCGTACGCGGAACGACACATACGGCGGCATGACAGGGGACGGGTGCAACCCCATCCCCTAATCGATCGCGTGCTACCCGACGCCGTAAACCGCGTCGCGCAGATCGACCGTGTACTGACCGTTCATCCCTTCATAAAGCGTGTTCGACAGCGACACGACGGTGAGCCCGCGTGCGCGGTCGACGAACCACGAGTGGCCGTAGACGCCGCCCCAGCGCCAGGTGCCCGGCGACTCGGGCGACGCCGCCGCGAGCGGGTCGTGCAGCACGGAAAAGCCGATCCCGAAGCCCGTGCCGGGCCGGTCCGGCAACGCGAGCGTGCCGGTCTGCACGCGGCCCATCTCGTCCACCAGCTCGGGCGGCAGCACGGCGCCGCCGCCCGCGCGCAGCGTATCCAGCACGTTCAGCACATCGCCGGCGGTGCCGACCATTCCGGCGCCGCCCGACGCGAACGCATGCGCATCGAGCGCGCGCGCCGGCGAGTACGTCACGCCGACGGTGCCATCGAAGATGGGCACGGTTTCGTTCTCGGCGAGCCGGTGCGGCTGCGGCGTATCGTTGACGTAGGGCGTCGCGAGCCGCGCGGGATCGCGTGCGACGAATGCCGTGTCGCGGATGCCGAGCGGCCGGAGCACCAGCGTATCGACCGCGTCGGCCAGCGGCAGCCGGCAGACGGCCTCGATCAGCGCGCCGGCGACGTCCATCGCCAGCGAATAGTTCCAGCCGGTGCCGGGCGCGAACAGCAGCGGCACGCTCGCGATCCGGCGCAGGTTTTCGCCGAGCGTGATCGACGCGCCGTCGAGCCCGTCGGAGACGCCCGCGCGCGCACGGGGGCCGTTGGCGTCGGCTTCCGCGAAGCGATAGCCGAGGCCGGCGGTATGCGTGAGCAGGTGACGCACCGTGATCGCCGGCACGCGGCCGTCCGGCAGCGCGGGACGGAATTCGGGCAGCCAGCGGGTGACGTCGTCGTCGAGCGACAGCCGGCGCTGCGCGACGAGCGCCATGGCCGCTGCCGAGACGATCGGCTTGGTCACCGACGCGAGCCGGAACAGCGTGTCCTCGCGCATCGGCGTGCGCGCCTCACGGTCGGCGAACCCGGCCGCGCGGCGATACACGAGCTCGCCGTCGCGGGCGATCAGGACGACCGCGCCGACCAGGCGCCGCGTTTCGAGTTGACGGGACAGGACCGCATCGACGCGCTCGGCGAGTGCGGGATCGGGCGACGGCTGAAGTGACGATGCTCGGTTCGGGGTCATCGAGGACTCTGTCGTGAAAGGGCGAGCCGACATGTTAGGCGTCGCATGCCGGCCGCGCCATTAATCCATACGTGGAACAGGGCTACGTGCGCGGCGCCCGCCCGGAAGGCGCTCCGCGACGCATGCGAAGGGCGGCGGGCAAAATATGCCCAAGCGGCGCGCGGCGTTCGTTAGAATCTGCTTTCGTCGAAGAAACAACGCCATTGCATTGGTGCAGAGCAGTATCGCGTCACGGACACTGCTCATCCTGATTCCATCGTTCATCTTTCACCGGAGGCGAGCATGCCAGGTTTACTTCCCGATGTTGACCGCGAGGGGCTCCTCGAATACTCGGTGGTGTACACCGATCGCTCGGTCAATCATATGTCGCAGCGCTTCCAGGGCGTCATGCGCGACATCTCCGGCACGCTGAAAGACGTCTATCACGCGAAGTCGGTCGCGATCGTCCCGGGCAGCGGGACGTTCGGCATGGAAGCCGTGGCGCGGCAGTTCGCGACGAACCGGAAGTGCCTGGTGATCCGCAACGGCTGGTTCAGCTATCGCTGGTCGCAGATCTTCGACATGGGCGGCATTCCGTCCGAAACGATCGTGCTGAAGGCGCGCCCGGTCGAAGCGGGGCGGCAGGCCGCCTATGCGCCGGCGCCGATCGACGAAGTGGTGGCCGCGATCCGCGAGCACAAGCCGGATCTGGTCTTTGCGCCGCACGTCGAAACCGCGTCCGGGATGATGCTGCCCGATGGCTATCTGCGCGCGGTGTCCGACGCCGTGCACGCGGTCGGCGGGATGTTCGTGCTCGACTGCATCGCGTCCGGCACGGTCTGGGTCGACATGCAGGCCAGCGGCGTCGATATCCTGATCAGCGCGCCGCAGAAGGGCTGGAGTGCGTCGCCGTGCTGCGCGATGGTCATGCTCGGCGCGCTCGCCCGCGAGCGGATCGACGCGACGACCAGCACGAGCTTCGCCTGCGATCTGCGCAAGTGGCTGCAGATCATGGAGGCGTACGAGAACGGCGGGTTCGCGTACCACGCGACGATGCCCACGGACAGCCTCACCACGTTGCGCGACGTGATGAAGGAAACCGGGGCCTACGGTTTCGACAAGGTGAAGGCGGAGCAGCTCGAACTCGGCGCGCGCATTCGCGCGCTGCTGGCCGCCAAGGGGTTCCGGAGCGTGGCGGCCGAAGGTTTCGAGGCGCCGGGCGTCGTGGTCAGCTACACGGACGACGACGGCATCCGGTCCGGGAAGAAGTTCGCCGACGTCGGCCTGCAGATCGCGGCCGGCGTTCCGCTGCAATGCGACGAGCCCGACGATTTCAAGACCTTCCGCCTCGGGTTGTTCGGCCTGGACAAGCTGCATGACGTCGACGGCGCGGTCGCCCGGTTCTCCGACGCGCTGGACCGGATTCTGTAGGCCGGTTCGCGGGCCCGGTGCGCGGGCGGCGCGCGCCGGCGGCCCGCCGCGTCGCTGCGTCGCCGCTGGCGCGGCCCTCTCGATCCATCCATCGACACCGTCAACCGGAAGGGTTTGCATGGAATACGTCGTTCGACGGGAAGTCCCGTCGGTGTCCGATTACATCGGAATTCGTCTTGCCGCGGGCTTGAGCAGGAAGTCGGAGCAGGCCGCGACGATCGGCCTGAAGAACGGGCTTTTCAGCGTCGTGGCTTACCTCGGCAGCGTGCCGGTCGGCATCGGCCGGGTGATCGGCGACGGCGGGTGTTTCTTCGAGATCGTGGATATCGCGGTATTGCCGGCGCACCAGAAGAAGGGCGTGGGCGACCTGATCATGCGGGCGCTCATGCGCTACGTTCACGAGAACGCGCCGCCGACCGCCTATGTCAGCCTGATGGCGGATCACGGCACGCCGACGTTCTACGAACGCTACGGTTTTCAGCCTTCGCTGCTGCCGGAGAAGGCGGGGATGTTCCTGCGCATCGCGTAACGCACGGGGCGCGCACGCCCCGGCATGTCCGCCCCGGCAAGAGACGAGGAATGGCAATGAAGGTCGAAGGGCGCGGCCGCGCCGGCGCGACCGGGCGTCACGCGGCAACCGGCGCGCGGCATGCGGGCGTCGGGCCCGTCGCAAAGAGCACCGACCCGCGTGACTACCAGGACGCGCCGGGGATCGCGGCCGTCATGCCGAAAGTGTTTCTCGACGGTTTTGTCGTCGACGTGCATCGGCATGCGCGCGCGCAGCTCGTCTATACGACGACGGGCATCGCCGAAGTTATCGTCGGTCAGTCGCTGTGGATGATCCCGCCTCGTCGCGCGCTCTGGATTCCGCCCGATCTTCCGCATGCGATGCGCGCGCGCGGGCAGCTCGAGATGCGCACCGCGTACGTCGATCCGCGAGCGTACCGGTCGGCGCATCCGGATCGGCCGGCACTGGTCAACGTATCGTCGCTGCTGCATGAATTGATCGTGCGCGCGTCGTCGTTCCCGATCGAGATCCGCCCCGACGGACGCGACGATCTCGTGATCCGGCTCATGCTCGCCGAGATCGCGTGGTCCCCCGAGCAGCCGTTGCCGCTTCCGTCCGGCCAGGATCGGCGTCTTGCCCGGGTCTGCGACGCGATCCTCGCGGATCCGGCCGATCCGCGCACGCTGACGGAATGGGCCCGCGAAGTCGGGGCGTCGAGCCGCACGCTGGCCCGGCTGTTCAACGCGGAAACCGGGCTGTCGTTCAGCCAGTGGCGGCAGCAGGCCCGGATCTCGGCCGCGCGCCCGTTGCTGGCGTCGGGGCGCTCCGTGATCGCGGTCGCGGCCGAGCTGGGCTATGAAACCACGAGCGCATTCTCGACCGTGTTTCGCCGATGCGCCGGCATGACGCCCAGCGCTTACGCGAAACTGTCCGATTCCGCGTAGCAAACGTCCTTCCAGCCCACGCGGGCGGCGGCAGGCGCGCTTATCGTGTCGGTCATCGATACCACCGACCGAAAGAGGTAAGCCGACATGACACGACACGACATCGAATTCCCGTCCGAAGCCGCCACGCTGCGCGGCTGGTTCTACGCGCCGGCGCGGCGCGCCGATACGGAAACGTATCCCGCCATCGTGATGGCGCACGGCTTCTCGGGCGTGAAGGAGCAGTATCTGGACCGCTACGCCGAGGTGTTCGCCGCCGGCGGCTTCGGCGTGCTGCTCTACGATCACCGGAACTTCGGCTCGAGCGACGGGCATCCGCGGCAGGAGATCGACCCGGTGCAGCAGAAGCGCGGCTATCGCGATGCGATCAGCTATCTGCTGACCCGCCCGGACGTCGACGCCGCACGCATCGGCATCTGGGGCACCAGCTACAGCGGCGGCCACGTGCTCGAAGTCGCCGCCGTCGATCGCCGCGTCAAATGCGTGGTGTCGCAGGTGCCGACGATCAGTGGGTATCAGTCGGCGCTGCGCCGCACGCGTGCCGATCTGGTGCCCGCGACGCTGGCCCGCTTCGAGGAAGATCGCCGGCAGCGGTTCGCGGGCGGACAGCCGGCGATGCTGCCGGCTGTCAGTGCCGATCCGACGGCGGCCTGCGCGATGGCCGGCGCGGATGCGTACCGGTTCTTCGTCGAGTCGGCGGCGCGGTGCGCGCCGAACTGGCGAAACGAGGTGACGTTGCGCAGCGCCGAGATGTCCCGCGAGAACGAGCCGGGCCAGTACGTCGAGCGCATTTCACCGACCCCGTTGCTGATGATCGTGGCCGACCAGGATCTGCTGACGCCCACCGATCTTTGCCTCAAGGCGTGGGAAAACGCGCTGGAACCGAAGCGCCTGCTGCAGATCAAGGGCGGGCATTTCACGCCGTATATCGAGCACTTCGACACGACCAGCCGGGCGGCGCTGGCGTGGTTCAGCCTGCATCTGTCGGACGCGCGCTGACCGGCCCGTCGCGGCGCTCGCGGTGCCGGCCGCTGGCAGGAACGGCGCCGCCGGCTGTTTCCAAAGGCGCTGGCAGGTGGGGACCGAAGCGGCGGCGGCCGCCAGCCGATGCCGACCGGCCGGCCCGAAGCGCCGCCGGCGAGCGGCCCGCCGGGCCGTTGCACGGGCGGACGGGCGACGTGCGGGCGTTTCACGCGAACGGCGGCCGCCGATGCGTCGTCATATGAAGTAATAGCTGTAATCCCGCCTGAAATCTTCCATCCGGCGACTCGGGCTAGACTGGGCTCGCCTTGATCCCCCCCAAGGTGTTGTGTTTTCTTGGCTGGGCCCGCGCTCGTCGACCTGTCGGCGCGGGCCGATTTTTCGGGCGGGCGCCGGCGGCCGCAGAACGATCGCCGAGCGGATGCACCTTGTGGAGGAACCCCAGCGTGACAGCACGCCCGACAGTCCGCGATGCCGGTTCGCTCGTGCGGATCGCCGCGTTGAGCGCGGCGACGGCAGCCGCAACCATGTTTGTCATGCCGGCGGCGTTCGCGCAAGCCAGCGAGCCCGTGACCAGCAGCGTATTCGTGCACCGGTCTTACGATACGGGCAACAGCGCGATCAACGACAACTTCCAGTACATCACCCATCCGCCCGTCCGTCCGGTCGCCGCGAGCGCACCCACGGTCACGCATGGCGGGCACCGCGGCCGCCGCGGACAGACGGGCGCCACGAACACGGCGAGCACGTCGGGGAGCGGGACGGACAGCGCGGCGATTCCGCTGCCGGCCCTGCCCGCGCAAGCGCCGTCCGGTGCGCCGGTGACGCAGTAAGCGATTCTTTCCGCATTTTTCCCGGCAGGATGCGGCGGCCGACCGGTCGCCACATCCTGCGAGGTCATCGGGTGTCGCCGGGATCACGGCGGCATCGGTCAGCGCGGTGTGCGCGCTCGATGAGGGGGAGCGGGATTCTCTTGGTATCTCGCTCGTTGGCCCGACCGTGTCGGGCCTTTTTTTTGCCGGCGGGCGGGCGTGCCGTCGACGGCCGCGTGTGGCAACATCGCGGTGATTTCCTCTTTCCCATTTCACGTCGGGGTGCCGGCGGGCCCCTCCCTTCGCGGGAGCGGCCCGGGGCGATGCGTGCCGTCGCGCGGCGCCGCTTCAGGGCAGCGGTTCGGCATCGCGAGCCACCCCGTCGGCAATCGATACCACGATTCAGGAACCAGGCCATGTTCGCGTTTCCGGTCAATCCGCGCGATCTGTTCGACGAGCGGCGCATCCAGTTCGTACGCTGGGGGATTCCGCGTGCGACGATCGCGCGCGTCGAGCAGCGCGTCACGGACAACTGGCATGACGGCCCCGGAGGATGGACCCGCGAATGGTCGCGGGAGGCCGCCGCCGCGCAGGCGGACAACCGCTGGCTGCTGGCGGCGATGCTTTACGGCGCCGCGCGGTTTCCGGTGGTCTGTACGCCGGCCCGGCAGGAAGCATTGCGCAACCAGGTGCAATGCTTCCTGCGCGCGTCGGCAAGCTTCCCCGTGCATTTCGAGCGCATCGAGGTGCGTCACGACGACGACGGCGGCGCCGTCCGGTTCCCCGCGCATGTCTACCAGCCCCGGCAGCGCGGGGAATATCCGGTCGTATGCCTGACGGGCGGCGTCGATACCGGAAAGATGGAACTGCATCGCCTCGCGCTCGTGCTTGCCCTGTACGGGCGCTTGACGGTGGTGGCGATCGACATGCCGGGAACGGGGGAGACGGATACGCCGCTGCAACCGGACAGCGACCGGCTGTATCGCACGGTCCTGTCGCGATTCGGCGGGCGGCGCAAGAAGGCGATCGTCGGCGTGAGCTTCGGCGGGCACTGGGCCGCCAAGCTGGCGCTGCGCAACGAGGTGGATGCCGCGATCGACTGGGGCGGCCCGATCGGCGCCGCGCATCGCGACGCCGGCGCGCTGGCGCAGTTGCCGAACGGCATGACGGGCATCGTCGCGAACGCGGCGCGCCTGCCGGGGTTGCCCGACGTCGCGGCCATGGAGCGCTTTCTGGGCCGGTTCTCG
Source organism: Burkholderia sp. MSh2 (assembly GCF_000731655.1). Taxonomy (NCBI): domain Bacteria; kingdom Pseudomonadati; phylum Pseudomonadota; class Betaproteobacteria; order Burkholderiales; family Burkholderiaceae; genus Burkholderia; species Burkholderia sp. MSh2. Next base: position 17,750 of record NZ_JPGM01000078.1, read on the forward strand.
CTGAGGAACCAGGGATGGCTCGACGGTGCCGACTGCGCACCGCTGCTGGCGGTCAACGGCGATTGCGATCCGTACATCCCCGGTGAGGACGTGCGGGTTTTCAGCGCCTATCCGTCGGCCCGGGTCTGGTTGCTGCGCGGCCTCGGGCATTGCGCGGCCGAGGCTTCGATGCGGGTGGTGCCGGGCATGCTGGCATGGCTGCGCGCAACCCTGTACGGGCATGGCGTCGGCAACCGGGCCGCGTTGCGCCTGGCGGAATGGGTATTGCCTGCCCGAGCGGATATCCCGCAGGCGCGTTCGCGCGATCCGGTCGCCGCCACGGACATCCGCTGATTTCCTGTCGATCGGCATGTCGGCGATTTTTCCGCTCGGGGCCGGGCGCTGGTCGCGCGTCGTCGCGCTGGCGTTCGTCGCTGCTGATTGCCGATGGGAGCCACTGCGACCGTCGCCGGATTCAAACCCGTCGCGCGGGGGTGCCGCGTCGCAGGCACGCGATCGCGCATGGCTCGCGCCGCGTCCGTGCGGGTAACATGCGGCCCGGAACAATGCATCGTGTGCGAAGCGCTGCCGGGCGCGGCGTGTCCATGCGCGGATCGCGGCGGCGGCGAAGCGAACGGGCATGACGGCGATGTACGTGGATCGCCACGCCAACAACGAGTCGAAAAGGTTGCATGGAAGAATGAAGCGAGATCGCGGCAACACGATGCGCGCCGGCAGCGGCGCCGGAATGTCCCCCTTGCCGGGCCTGTCCGTCCTGTTGTGGGCGGCGTTGGCGTTCCCGCTGGCGTGTCACGGTCAGGCCCGGAGCGAAGCGCCGGTTCCGCAGGACATCACGCCGGCGAGCTCCCGATACAAGACGGAGATCTTCAATTTCGTCGACCCGGACGGGGATCAATACGGGACGGCGATCGGCCGGACGGTATCGGCCGCGTTCGACGATTTTCTGCGTCAGGCCGGCCAGGGTTCGCCCGCGCTGCGCGCACGCCTGCTGAGCGGCCCCGCGACGGAGGGCGCGCTGTGGAAAGTCGGGGCGTCGCGCGAGTGGCTTTATCACGCCTGCCAGGCGCACCAGTGCGGCGTGACGAACGTTGCACTGCTTTACGACGAAGAGTCGCACCGCACGGCCGGACGGCTGGTCAACCGCTGCGTGCCCGTGTGGATCGGCAACCCGAGCGGCGCGGAGCGGGCATTGATCGAGCAGGCCTACCCCGTGAGGATCGACACGGACGACGCCAGGATCTTTTGCAGGAAGTCGTGATCCGCGAGCCGGCGGCGGCGGGCGGGTTTCCCTTCACCGATACGCATCAACGGAGAGACGAACCATGGTTTCGAAAAGCATCCGCCGCGCAACGGAAGAGGACGTGCCGGTGCTCACCGCGATACGCAACGATGCGCATGCGAAGAAGGTGACGTACGGCGACCATGCATGGGGCAGGGAAGGGGACGGATTTTCCGAGGCCTGGGTGCGGAACAACGTCCGCGAGAAGGACGTGTATGTCGTCGAGCTGGACGGCACGCCGGTCGGCACGTTTTCGCTCGGCTTCGGCGAGGACCGGCACTGGGGGCCGCAGGAGCCGATCGCCGGTTACGTACACGGGCTGAGCGTGCGACGCGGTTGCAACGGGCAGGGGCTCGGCGGCTTCATGCTCGACTGGTGCGCGCGGCAGATCGGCGCGTCGAACCGGCACTGGGTGAGGCTCGACTGCGCCGCCGCGAACACGACGCTGTGCGCGTTCTACGAGTCGCTGGGTTTCGTCCGCGCGGGACTGAAGACGGACGGCGAAGTCTGGGCGCTGTACGAGCGACCGGTCGGCCCGCTGCCGTCCGGCACGCAGGCGGGTCGCTAGCCGCCGCGCGGCTGCCCGGCGGGCGGCCGTGCATGCGTCGTTGCCGGCGGGGCGGCGCGAGCGCGCGGAATGCGGCGGTCGAGACTGCGTTCATGCGGCCGGGGCCGCCCCCCGTCGATTTCGCTTGCACCTGACGTTACGTCAGCTTTTAAGGTCGATACCGACGACCGGGAAAACCATGCGACTGAAGATCGGCGATCTGGCGAAGAAGGCGGGATTGAGCGTGCGGGCGCTGCATCACTACGATGCGATCGGGCTGCTGTCGCCGTCGCTGCGCAGCGACGGCGGCGCGCGCCTGTATGGGCGCGACGACCTGATCCGGCTGCACCGGATCGAGGCGCTGAAACGGTTCGGGTACGCGCTTCCGGACATCAAGGCCAGCCTCGACGGGCACCTGGCCGGCTCGCCGCTCGAGCTTCTGCGGCGCCAGATCGCGGCACTCGACGCGCAGGCAGCGCGTGCGCAGCGCCTCGGTCGTCACCTCCGATACCTCGTGGACATGATCGTCGCCGGCGGCGAGACCACGGAGACCGACTGGCTGAACGCCCTGGAGCTGATGAACATGATTCAGAAACATCTCGACGATGACGAACTCGATGCGCTGCTGGCATCCGGGCCGGACACGATCGCGCCGACGGACCCGACATGGGCCGCGCTGGTCGACGAGGTCCGCGCGGCCGGGCAGCAGGCGCTGCCGCCCGACAGCGAGGCCGCCCAGGCGCTGGCGTGGCGCTGGGTCCGGCTCGTGGTCAGCATGACCCGCAACGACCCGACGCTTGCAACCAAGCTGATGGCGATGCAGCTTGGCGAGCCGCGCGCGCGGCAGATCGTCGGCATCACGGCGGAGATGCTCGAGTGGATCGACGCGGCGTTCACGCATGCGCGCTGCGCGCTGCTCGCGAAGTACCTCGATCCGGCGCAGGCCGACGAGGTGCGGCGGCGCCAGTTCGCGAGCGCGGAGCGGCGCGCGTGGCCGGCGCTGGTGGTGGAACTGCGGGCGTTGATGGACGCGGACGTCGACGTCGCCGCGGCGCCGGTGCAGGCCGTCGTCAAGCGTTGGGAGCAGCTGTTTGTCGACAGCTTCTGCGGCGACGACGCGGCGCTGGAAGCGCGCGTGCGCGACGCGATGATGCGCGAACCGGACCTGCAACTTGGCCTGGGCCTGGACGACGCGTTGCTGGCCTATCTGAACAGGGCGCATCTCGTCGGCCACGGCGCCACGCCGGTCAATGCCGGACCCAAGCCGAGCGCGTTGCTGGTGGCCACGCAGCGCGCCGCGCACCAGTTGCTCGACCGGCCGCTGGTGCTCGACGATCCGGTGGCGCTGACCGTCCTCGGCGCGGCCGAGGTGCAGGCGTTGCATGACAACCTCGACAAGTTCCGCCAGCCGATGACCGTGGGCTTGCGCAGCACGGTGGTCGTGCGCAGCCGGCTGGCCGACGATGTGTGGGCCGATGCGCTCGGGCGCGGCGTCCGCCAGTACGTGGTGCTCGGCGCGGGGCTCGATACGAGCGCGTTCCGGCATCCCGATGCGCCGGGGCGGGTCTTCGAGGTCGACCTCCCGGCGACGCAGGCATGGAAGCAGGCCCGCCTGCGCGATGCGGGGATGGCGCCGCCGCCGTCGCTGCGTTTCGTACCGGTCGACTTCGAGCGCGTCGGCCTCGCGGAAGGCCTGGCGCGTGCCGGCTTCGATGCCGACGCCCCGGCCGTGTTCAGCTGGCTCGGCGTGACGATGTACCTCGACGAGGCCGCGGTGATCGACACGCTGCGCTTCATCGCCGGCTGCGCGAAAGGCAGCGCGGTGCTGTTCGAATACGTGATGCCGCTCGCGAACCTGCCGCCGCTCATGCGCATCACGATGGAGCAGATGACGGCGCGCCTGGCCGCGCACGGCGAGCCGTGGAAGAGTTTCTTCGAACCCGACGCGCTGGCCGTGCGGCTCGCGGCGCTCGGCTTCAGCCACAGCAGCACGTGGACGCCGGATGCATTGAACCGGCGCTATCTCGCGAACCGTGCCGACGGGCTGCGTATCGGCGCGTCCCCCGCGCGCCTGACGCTGGCCACCGTCTGACGGCGCCTGCCCGCGCGCCTGGCCATGACCGGCCGCCGCCGATCGTTCGACAGGCGCGGCCGGATCATCGACAATCTGCCGATTTCAAGAAACGAGAGAAGGGGGCAGGTGCATGCGTGGGTACATCAAGGCGCTCGGGGCGATCCTCGGCATTTCCATCATCGGGCTCACCGGTGGTCGAGCCGTGGCCGGCGAAACGACCTTCCCGCGTTTCACGCAGGCGGAGGGGCGGCAGGATAGCGACGGGCTCCCGCTGTCCGGCGTGAAACTCTGCGTGCTGCCCGACCGTGCGCCGTGCTTCGTGATGCCGGCCGCGCCCGTGCCGAATTCCCCGAAGGAGCTTTACCAGTTCGGGTTGATGCCGCGCTCGGAACGCTTGCCGATCGCGTCGGGCGGCGCGTGGGTGTTCTTCTCGGGGATGTTCTCGGGCGGCGGCAGCTCGATGCTGGAGCGCGTGGCGATCCTGCGCTACGGCGCGAACGGCAAGTTCGAGAACCTGATGCCCGAGGTGACCCAAACCGAGATGGCCGACCGCGCGATGTGGAACGTGCCGGACGTGTCGCCGTATCCGCTGTTCGTGCGGGCGGACTTCGAGTGGGCCGACAACGAGAGTCACTTCGACAAGCACCTGTTCGTCGTCGACGCATGGGCGTTCGATCCCGCCACCGGTCGGTACGCGAAGCGGTTTTCGTACCGGACGACGCGGCGCTACGACCGCGGCGAGGGCTCGGATCACGTGCTGAGCGCCGAGCGCGCGGAAATCATGCGGCGCCTCGCCGCGAGCAAGTAGCCTGACACGGATGCGCCGGGTATGCGCCGGGGCGCGCGAGCGCCGCCGGCGGGCCCGAGCGGTCATTCATACGCAGGTGTCCGACGGCAGCCGGCTGTCGCGGCGGCAACGTCGGCCGGCCGCGAGCCGCCGCCGTCACCGTACGTCGATCAACGCGGTGCGGGTCACGCCGGGAACGCTGTCGGCGATATAGCGAACGGTTTCCTGCCCCTTGAAGCTCGCGTCGGGCGTGTAGAAAACCTGGGTGCCGTGAACCATCTGCCCGGCGCATCGCGAGTCGTGCCCGATCTCGTAGTCGCCTTCCCGGATGTCGAGATTCCCGTGCAGCGGTTGCTGCACCACGGTGACCTGCGGCGTGAAGCGCGCGACGCACGCCTTCGACCACGATCCGTGAGAGCTCAGCAGGACGGGTGTGCCGGGCGAAGTCGACCGGTGATAATCGGCGGCGCCGACCGGGGCGCCGGATGCGTTGCCGGTGCTCGCGGATTCCGTCTTGTGCGTTTCCAGCGAGCGCCGCGCCAGTTGCACGCGCGCAGGCTCCCGAACCCCTAGCGCTGCCCATCCCCGTAAGTCTCCCGGCAGACCTCGCGCAACGCGTCGACCAGCAGATCCCGCGCCGGCGCATGCGAACCGGCGGCGCGGGTAAACAGCGCGATGGGCGGGAGCGTCCAGACGAGCGAGTAAGGCACGATCGCCACGCCGGCGATCCGCACCAGTTCTTCCGCGATATCGGCGGGCACGATCGACACGGCCTCGTCGCTCGACGCGATCATCTCGCCGATCAGTTTCGACGAGTAGCTTTCGACGATCGGAACGGGCGGCGCGATGCCGGCCGACAGGAACAGGTCGGCCACCTGCTCGCGCATCGGCGTATGCGGCGCGCCGAGAATCCAGTCGAGCGCGTGCAGCTTGTGCCAGTCGAGCGGCGTGCGGGCCAGCTTCGCGGCCAGGCGCCGGCTCGCGATCATGCGCGGCTGCTGCCGGTACAGCACCTCGAACGACGCCTGGCCCGGATCGATCACCGCCGACGCCCGCCCGATCACGATGTCGACGCCGTGGTCCTTCAGCTGCAGCAGGAGCTGATCGCTGGTGCCTTCGTGAATCGTCACGGTCAGGCGCCGCTCCATGCGCGCCTGCAGGCGCTTGAGCGCCGCCGACAGCATCTGGCCGGAAATGAACGGAATCACGCCGATGTGCAGGTGGGCCGCATGCCCGGCGGCGACGGCCTCCATCTCGCGGGCGAGGTGGTCGAGATCCTCGAGCATCGCCTGCGCCCGCTCGAGCACGACCGCGCCGAGCGCGGTGGGCCGCATGCCGCGCGACGAGCGCTCGAACAGCGGCGTGCCGAACATGCTCTCCAGCTCCGACAGCGCGTTCGTCACGGCCGGCTGGCTGCTGGCCATGTGCTCGGCGACGCGCGTCAGCGACCCGTGCTGGCGGATCTGCAGCAACAGCACCAGATGCCGCATCTTCAGGCGCGCGCCCAGCCGCCTGACCACGTCGGTTGCGTCAAAATTCATTGACTGGTCATGCACTCATCAGGAAAAAGTGATGGGTTGATATTAAAACAGAATCATCACGTTATGGCGGATCCCTAGAATGCCCTTCATGGATCGCGCCGGGACTGGCCTGGCGCCCTTGCCCGGACCGAAAACATGAAACAGACCGAGACACAGCAGCAGGCCGCGTTCGACTATCACGAATTCCCGACCCCCGGAAAAATCTCGGTCGTGGCGAGCAAGCCGCTGGTGACCCAGCGCGACCTGGCGCTGGCCTATACGCCCGGCGTGGCGAGCGTGTGCGAGTCGATCGCGGCCGATCCGCTGCAGGCGCACCGCTTCACGAGCCGCGGCAACCTGGTGGGCGTGATCACGAACGGCACCGCCGTGCTGGGCCTGGGCAACATCGGCCCGCTCGCGTCGAAGCCGGTCATGGAAGGCAAGGCCGTGCTGTTCAAGAAGTTCGCGGGGATCGACGTCTTCGACATCGAGATCAACGAGACCGATCCGGACAAGCTGGTCGACATCATCGCCGGTCTCGAACCGACCTTCGGCGGCATCAACCTCGAGGACATCAAGGCGCCGGAATGCTTCACGGTCGAGCAGAAGCTGCGCGAACGGATGAAGATTCCCGTCTTCCACGACGACCAGCACGGCACCGCCATCACCGTGTCCGCCGCGTTCATCAACGGGCTGAAGGTGGTCGGGAAGTCGATCAAGGAAGTGAAGGTCGTGACGTCGGGGGCCGGCGCGGCGGCGCTGGCGTGCCTGGACCTGCTGGTCGACCTCGGGTTGCCGGTGGAAAACGTCTGGGTGACGGACATCGAGGGCGTCGTCTATCGCGGCCGCACCGCGCTGATGGACCCGGCCAAGGCGCGCTTCGCGCAGCCGACCGACGCGCGCAAGCTGGCCGACGTGATCGGCGGCGCGGACGTGTTCCTGGGCCTGTCGGTCGGCGGCATCCTGAGCGCGGACATGCTGAAGGCGATGGCGCCGCGCCCGCTGATTCTCGCGCTGGCGAACCCCACGCCGGAAATCTTTCCGGAGCTGGCGCACGCGACGCGCGACGACGTCGTCATTGCGACGGGCCGCTCGGACTACCCGAACCAGGTCAACAACGTCCTGTGCTTCCCGTACATTTTCCGCGGCGCGCTGGACGTGGGCGCGACGACGATCACCCGCGACATGGAGATCGCCGCGGTGCACGCGATCGCGGGCCTGGCCGAGGAGGAGCAGAACGACGTCGTCGCGGCGGCGTATGGCGCGTACGACGTGGCGTTCGGCGCGCAATACCTGATTCCCAAGCCGTTCGATCCGCGCCTGATCGTGCGGATCGCACCGGCCGTGGCGAAGGCGGCGATGGCGGGCGGCGTCGCGACGCGTCCGCTGGCGAACCCCGATGCCTATGTCGAGCAGTTGCAGCAATTCGTCTATCACTCCGGCGCGTTCATGAAGCCGCTGTTCGCGACGGCCCGCCAGCTCGTGCGCGACGGCGGCAAGGCGCGGATCGTCTTCACCGAGGGCGAGGACGAGCGCGTGCTCCGCGCGGTGCAGGTGATCGTCGACGAGAAGCTCGCGCGCCCGATCCTGGTCGGCCGCCCGGAAGTGCTGCTGGCGCGCATCGAGCGGTTCGGCCTGCGCATCCGGCTCGGGCAGGACGTCGAGGTGACCAATCCCGAGTACGACGAGCGGTTCCCGCAATACTGGGCGACGTATTGGGAGCTGCGGTGCCGCGACGGCATCTCGAAGGAAATGGCGCGGGTCGAGATGCGCCGCCGCCTGACGCTGATCGGCGCGATGATGGTGCGGCTCGGCGATGCGGACGGGATGATCTGCGGGACGGTGGGCGAGTATCACAACCATCTGCGCTTCGTCGACGAGGTGATCGGGAGGAAGCCGGGCGCGTCCACCTATGCGGCGATGAACATCCTGTTGCTCGACCAGCGGACGGTCGCGCTGGTGGATACGCACGTCAACGACAATCCCGACGCGGAGCAGATCGCCGAGTTCACGATCGCCGCGGCGCGGCAGATGGAGTGGCTGAACCTGACGCCGAAGGCCGCGCTGCTGTCGCGGTCGAACTTCGGGTCGGGGAGCGCGGCTTCGGGCGCGAAGATGCGCCGGGCGCTGGAGCTGGTGCGGGAGCAGGCGCCGGATATCGAGGCGGACGGCGAGATGCACGGCGACTGCGCGCTCGACGAGGGCCTGCGGTCGCGGCTGCTGCCGATGTCGCCGCTCAAGGGCGCGGCCAACCTGCTGGTGTGCCCGAACGTGGATGCGGGGAACATCGCGTACAACCTGCTGAAGACCGAGGCGGGCAGCAACGTGGCGGTGGGGCCGTTCCTGTTGGGCGTGAATGCGCCGGTGAACATCCTCACGTCGAGTTCGACGGTGCGGCGGATCGTGAACATGGCCGCGTTGACCGTGATCGAGGCGAATCGCAGCGCGTCCGCCTGAGCGGACGCCGTCGCGGGGCGGGCTCTCCGGGTGTGCGGGCGTTCGCACGCACCCGATCCGCCCGCCGGCGATTCGCGCGGGTTGCTTCGTTCGCGGTGCGCGTCGCCATGGCCATTGCATCCGTCCGGGCGCACCGGCTCGCGGGACGCATGGCCGTGCGTTGGCGACGCGGTCCGACGCGCCCGGGCCGGCGCGGTCGCGGCGTGAGGGAAGCGCATCGGCGCCGGTGCAAGTATGATCGTGCGGCCCGCGCCGGCCTCGCGACCGGCATCGATGGACTTTCCGCAGCGAACGGCTGCCTGCACCGATGCGTCAGATACCTTTTCTCGCCTTTGCGCTCTCGGCCCTCGTGCCGGGCCTGCTGTGGTCGTACTTCACCGGCGATCCCGGCTCGCTCGAATATTCGATTCCCATTGCCTGCTTCGGCACGGCGGTGTTTGCGATCCCGCAATACCTGCTGGTCGTCAAATACTGGCGCGTCTCCCTGGTTGCGTCGTGTCTGTGCGGCGGTGTGACCGGATTGCTGACGTGGATCGCCACCTATGCGATCTACACCGCCATCTGGAACGACGATCTCTTCAAGGCGAGCCTGTCGGCCGCCCTCGGGTTCCTGGCGTTCGTGTGTCTCGGCGCCGTGGCGGGCTTTGCGTTCTGGCTCATGCATCGTCTGCGGCGGTTCAAGGGCTGAGCCGCTGCCCGTCCCGGTTTGTGTCGGCCTGCATCGACTCGCCGGCGCCGTGCCGGAAGCGTGCCGTGCCGGGCGTGTGCGGAGCGTGCCGTGCGCACCGCACGCGTGCTTCCCGGGTGCCGGCGCACGGGTCGTGAATGCGCCACTCGAGCATGGCGAGCCTCGACATATTTCATGTGCCGGCATCCCGCCGCGATGCTGCAGTGCAATCAATAAGTATTGCGTAGTAATCGCACGATCGAAGGCCGTGATTGCATCAATTTTGATAATAATCCTAAACATTTTTTAGGGCTCGCAACTTTCTTTATCGTCGGATAATTATCTTTTATTTTCGTCTAAAATCGCGCTTCTTCTTACTTTTTGAAGGAAAGCGTTTTGAAAGGACTGACGAAAAATCTCTCGCGTACGGCCATTGCCGCATGCGTTGCCGGTGCCGCACTGATGCCGTTGTCCCGGCCCGCCGAAGCCCAGGTCGAACCTCTGAAGAATCCCGTCTACGGTGTGACCCTCGACGACCTGTCCCAACTTGACGCGATCATCGCGTCGCTGCAGAACCTGCCGTACAAGCCCACCGTGCGCGTGGTGTTCGATCCGGGTACGTCGGCCGCCGACTACTACGCGCCGCTGCTGCGTCTGCATGCCGTCGCGTACGTGATGGGCGAGGTCTACGATTCTTACTATTTCCCGACGACGCTTTCGGTTTACCAGGCCCGCACGCAGGAACTGGTGTCGCAACTGAAGAACACCGTCGACGTCTGGGAGATCGCCAACGAAATCAACGGCGAATGGCTGCGTAACGACCCGGACGGCTCGAACACCGTGGTCAACTCGGAAGAGCAGCAGATCGGCCAGATGGTTGCCGCGGCCAACACGATCGTCAAATCGAACGGCGGCAAGACGGCCATCACGCTGTACTACAACGACGACAGCAAGGGCAACAACTGCTGGGAGAAGCCGCAGGATTACTGGAAGACGTGGCCGACCACCTTCCTGTCCTCGACGGTTCGCCAGCAGGCCGACTACGCACTGTTCAGCTACTACCCGTATCAGGATTGCCCGGGGCTGAATCCGACGTGGACGAACGATTTCTCGGCGCTGGAAAGCATCTTCCCGAACGCGAAGGTCGGCTTCGGTGAAATCGGCACCTCGGAAACCTCCGCACCCGCTTCGGTACAGCAGAACCTGATCAAGACGTACTATCCGATGGTCGACAGCATGACCGATCCGCGTTTCGTCGGCGGGTTCTTCTGGTGGTACTACGCCGAAGAAATGGTCCCGTATTCGACGAGCCCGTACTTCCAGCTGTTGCGTCAAACGATCATCCCGCTGAAGTCGCCGAACTAAGCGGCAGCGCGATCCAGGTGCAAGCGTCAGCGCCGCCGGTTAGAACCACAATGTCGCGCGTACCACGAGACCACGTGCGCGCGCCGCTGACGTCAACGGGAACCGGTATTGCACCGTCACATCCAGATAGCTTGCCGGCGCACTGTAGCGGCCCTCGCGAAACCAGTATCGCAACTGGACCCCGGGCCCCGCGCCGATCGCCGTTTCGTTCGGCTCGCGATTGTCGTGATCGCCGGCAATCGCGGCGTGCGGGTAGACGGTCAGCCGGTCGCTGAGCGTCGACAGGCGCCAGGTGTGCCCGTAACGCAGTTCCGAATAGATGATGTAGCGTCCCTCGCGAATGAAGTACGCGCCTTCGACGTACGCCTGCCAGCTGCGCCAGCTCGGCTCGGTCACCATCAGGTCGGTGCCGGCTTCCGATGAATAACCCAGGCGCATCAGCCAGTCCGTCGTCGACAGGCTGCCGATGTGGAACAGCCGCTCGGCGGTCAGCACCACGTTCTGGTCGGGTATCGGCTTGTAGCGCGCCCCCACCGAACCCTGCACGGTCGGCATGCCGGTCACGTTGCCCGTCCCGTCGTAGGCCGTGCCGTATCCGCGCACGAAGAACTGGAAGATGCGTCCGTTCTGGTAGCCGATCTTCGGCGGCTGCCAGTACGCTTCGATCCCCGGCTGCAACACGCTGATCGTGCCTTGCGGGCCGAACGCGGCCGACTGGTACGGTGCGCTCAGCACGAAGCCCCAGGTGCGCTGAAGCTGCTCGACTTCGCGCCGGTAGCCGAACTTGTGCTGCGCATCGAACGTGTGTTCGTTGTCGTCGGCGTCGAGGCTGTGCTCGAACAGATCGATGGACGTGTCGTTCAACCCGATCCGCTTGGCTGCATAGCCGGCGTCCGCGTAGTTCATCGCGTTGCCGGCGCCGCCGGCGAATCCTTCCTGGAAGGCGTCGAGCGCCTCGCGATCCTTGTGGTCGCGCAGCAGGTCGTAGGCCTCCTGCAATTTCCGTTGCGCGCCGTCGTCCGCCGGCGCGTCGGCGGGCTGATCGTCCTGCCGCGCCTGCGCCGCGATCGACGCGGCCATGTTGCGCTCGCCGTCGGTCGAGGCATCGTCGGCCGCGAGGTCCGCCATGCGGATCGCGGTGTCGCGGTCGCCGGCCTGCAGGCTCAACTGCGCGATGCGCAACTGGACCGCGGCCGATTTTTCATCGGCGAGCGGCGCCAGCGCGACGCCGGCCTCGTGCGGGCGATTCGCCGCGAGCGCGCTGTCCGACCACGCGAGGCGCAGGTTGCGCTGCTGTTCCCTGTTCCATTTCCCGGTCGCGACGGCGGCCGAGAAGTCGGCGCAGGCAACCGCGTAGCGCATCTGCCGCTGCGCCATGTAGCCATGCTGCGCGAGGACCGCCGGACTTTTCGGAAAACGAACGATCAGCGACGCCACCCTCGCGTCCGCCTCGTCGACCTTTCCTTCCCGCCTCAGCACGTCGACGAGCAGCAGCCCGAGCTGTTCGCTTCCGGGCTGGATCCTGAGGGCGCGCGACGCATACGCTTCCGCGCGGGGCAGGTCGCCGGCGTCGATCGCCTTGTACGCGCTGTCGGCGAGCCTGTAGGCCCGGGGCGTCAGCGGCTGGGCGGCGGCGGCCGGCGCGTGCCAGGCCAGTGCGACGGCAAGCGCCACGACGCTCGAGCGCGCGCAGCGCCCGAGGTCGATCGCGATCGGGAGTCTCGAATGCTTCATGCCTGCTCTCCCGACGGTTTGGAGACGGGTTGCGCGTCCGGCGCGCCGTCGCGCACGCGGGCGATGTCGACGAAGCGCGAATGGCGGGCGAGCTCGGCGGCGATTTCCGCATCGCAGGCGATGAAATAGGCCACCCTCGCGCGCGCGCCGCGCCGCATGACGTCCTGCTCGTCCTGCGTGAGCGGCCGCCCGACCGCGACGTTCAACGTGCCGTCGTCGGCCGTCGAGAACGGAATCGCCCGGTACGCGTATTGCAGCTCGAATGCCAGCGAGTTCGCGAAGTGGCCGACCGCCACGTTGCCGAGGCTCACCCGGGGGAGGTCCGCCTGCTCGGCGATCGCGTCCGCCAGCGATTCGGCGGACAGCGCGCTGGCCTCGATCAGCAACTCGCCGAGCCGCCTGCCGCAGGTCAGTTGCTTCTCGAGGCTCGCCTGCAGTTGCTCCAGCGTGACCACGCCCCAGCCGACCAGGATCTCGCCGATCTTGAGGCGCGTCTTCCCGAGCGCTTCGTTCGACAGGTAGATATGACTGGTCTTGTCCCACGCGATGGGCTTGCCGCTCGCGAGGTGGCCGAGATAGATGCGCCACGCGCGGCAGACCGCGGAGAAATTGATCAGGTTGTTGACGAACATCCGTGGAATGGACAGGAACCCCTGGAGCGGGCCGTTCAACCGGCTGACGAAATGAAAGCGCTGCCCGGCGCGCGCAAGCAGCATGACGCTGTTCACCCACAGCAGCGGCGTGACCCAGTGGCCCGCCATGACGACGGAGGCGCCGGCGGGGATCACGTGGCCGGCGTTCCGGAGCGCGGCAAGCATCAGGAAGTTGAACAGCACGCCGTACGCGATCACCGAGAACAGCGACGTGACGATGCCCTTGCGATCGTGGAAGAACAGGTAGCGGGTGAGGAGGTCGCCTTTCCAGCCGAGCTGTTCCCAGCCTTGAAACGCAATGCCGAGGATCCAGCGCGAACGCTGCCGGTAGGCGGTCCGGAACGTCTTTGGAAAGTACTCGCGCGTGGCCAGCAGGTTGCGGTGCGCGTGGTCGTTCGAGCGCCGGGGCGCGCCGTCGGCCGGCGTGCCGGAAAGCGGGATGCGGGCGAAGGTTTCCTTCATGCCCAGCTCCTTCAACCGGAAGCTGAAGTCATAGTCCTCGGTCAGCGAGCACGTGTTGAACGGGCACCCGTTGCGCTCCTTCATCGCCGCTTCGATCGAGCGCCGGCTGTAGCACGATGCGACACCCGCGCCGGGGACGACGCCGGTCAGGCGGCCGCGGACCGGCATGTCCTTCTGGTGCGATTCGCTGAAGTCGTCCATGTAGCATCCGGCGACGAATTCGTTCCATTTCCTCGGCAACGACAGGACGGGAAGCTGGACCAGGTCGCTGTCCGCGATCGCGTGGTTCAGGTACTTGAGTTCGACCGGGTGAATCACGTCCTCGCAGTCGTGCATCACGACGCCCGCGAACCGGACGTGGTGGATCGCTTCGTAGCGCAGGATGGCTTCGACGATCCAGTTCAGGCAGTCGGCCTTGCAGGTGGGCCCGTCGTTCATGACCGTCGCGCGCGTGACGCGGCCCGGATACCGGCGCACCATCCGCTCGACCTCGGCCGTGGTTTCGGCATCGTTGTGATAGGTGCCGACGAAGATCACGTATCGCTCGTACTCGAGCGTCGCCAGGGTGTTCTCGATCATCTTGGCGATCACGTCATACTCTTTCCACGCCGGCACCATCAACGCCAGATGGCGTTCGTCCAGCGCGCGCAGCATCGCGATATCGACCGTTTGCGTTTTCTCACGGCGCAGGATGCGCCCGATTTCAAATGACCAATAGCAGGCGTCCAGCGTGAGGTCATCCAGCGTGCTTACCAGGATGACAATGGCGGTCAGAATGGCAACAAAATTAAGTGCATATAAATACGCACTCCATATCATATTATCCATCTTTATTCCGCTGCTTTATCTTTTATTGGATTATTCAGACTCGTATCGGCGCAGGAAGAAACGCTCCTCGTCCTCGCCGCCCCGTCATGTCCACACCATGGTGTGCGTCACGCGACATCGCGATCGATGCAACGCGTTCGGTGGATGACTTGTTGAAAGCCGGTGTCCCGACTGTTTGCTTCCGCCCCTGCATGCGTCGACGCGTGCCGCCGTTCTTCGTCCGGCACTTGCGCAATACGCCCCGCGCACCGTCTCCGTTACACACTGCCGATGAAGCAAGTCGTGCGCCATCGCCGCGTCGCCCTTGGCGTTCCGGGCGTCGGCGCGTGCCGCCCGGGCGCGCTCCGCCGGAGCCGCGCCAAATGTTTCAGTGCTGAAACACGCGGCCGACCGGCCTGATGAAATGTCGCATTCGCGCGCGCCGCGGTGCGATGGACGCGGGCGACGCGACATCGGCGCGCGCTTGCGCCGGTCGCATGCCGGACGGGGTGTGTTCGACCCGACCATTCGGCACGACGAGTGTCGTTGCGCGCGCATGCAGCCCGGCGCGATTGCCGCACGGCCATTTTAAAAACGCAGCGGATAACTGGTTTTCCCTGAATCGTACGAGCAGGCCTTGCGCGTTCTTCCGATTAAATTCTCGCGGACAGTTGCGTTGCATCGCTGAAACGTTTTGCCGATGCAATTCAGAAGCGCATCGATGTGTCGATTTCGTCGCCTTGTCCTGTACTCATTTGCGACGGATGGTACGGTTCTAGCTTGAATGTCGAACCATCACCGCCCGGATTTATTCGTCTGTTATCAATCGAGTAGTGAAAAATCACGACATGACGTCATGGATTGCCGATGGCGTTTCGACGTGCTCGTTCCTTTAATGAGGTGAAGGTATTTTGCATATCAAAGGATGAAAATCATGAATTCTCATCACGGCCAATTGCTTCGAAACGGGTTGAGCACCGTCGGATCAGTCGTCGCATTGATTTCCACGCTTGTATTCGCGGTCGTCGTTCAGGATGCGCATGCGCAGGAGACCAGCAAGACGTCGGTCTCGAAGATCAAGCCGCCGCCGTTGCCGAACGGCTCCGCTCACATGAACGTGAAGGCCGGCATGTCCGACGAGGACTGGGAAAAGGCATACAAGGAATCGGGGCGCCCGCCATTCAGCCGGAGCTCCGTCAAGAAAACCGGCGGCAACGTGGAACGCGACTAGGGAGAAGCGGCCATGAAAAAGATCTTGATCGTCATCGCCCTGCTGGCCGGACTCGCGCAAATGACCTTGCCGGGCACCGCGCATGCGCAGGCCACCACCGCCCATACGCTCGTGCTGTACGACAATCCGGCCAACGACCCGTATTCGAAGCTGGGCCTGATGTACAGCATCATGCTGAGGAACCTGCTCGGGCATTTCAACGCAACGATCGACCTGGTGCCGATACAGAACTACACGGCGGGCATGGTCGGCAGCCACGACGTCACGTTCTATATCGGCGACTACTACAACAACCCGATTCCGACGGCGTTCATGAGCGACGTGATGACCACCACCAAGACCGTGGTCTGGTTCAAGTACAACCTGTGGCAGCTGGCATGGAACACGGCCTACACGTTCAACCAGACCTTCGGGTTCAGCTTTCTCGGCCTCGCGGGGATGAACGCGACGCCATCGGCGAGCAATCCGAACCCGGGCTTCTACGATACGGTCACGTACAAGAACCTGTCGATGGTCAAGTACTACGCCTATAACTCGTCGACCGGCGTCATCAGCGCGGACCCGGACGTCGGACTGACGCAGATTCTCAATACGTCCAAGGCGCAGGCGCTCGTCACCATCACGAACAGCCAGAGCGGCGCCTCGACGCCGTACGTGATGCGCTCGGGCAACTTCTGGTATTTCGCGGACGTGCCGTTTTCGTACATCGGACCGACGGATCGCTACCTGGTGATATGCGACATCCTGCATGACATCCTGCAGACCAATGCGGCGGTGAATCATCGCGCACTTGTCCGGCTGGAGGATCTCGACGCCTATACGACGACCACTTCGATGCAGCAGCTGACGAACTACCTGTACTCGAAGAAGATCCCGTTCACGATGGCCACCATCCCGTTGTATACGGACCCGAACGGCTACTACAACGGCGGCGTGGCGGAGACGATCCACCTGGCGCAGGCCACGGGCCTGAAGAGTGCGCTGAACTATGCGCTGGCGCACGGCGGATCGATCATCATGCACGGCTATACGCACCAGTACGATTCGACGCCGAATGTCGAGAACGCGGTGAGCGGCAGCGACTACGAGTTCTGGTACGCGGTGCAGAACCGGCCGGTCGACGAGGATTCCGTGCAATGGGCGGAAGGCAGGATGGCCGACGGGCTGGCCGAGTTCACGACCAACGGCTACAAGGTGGTCGGCTGGGCCGCGCCGCAGTACCAGATGTCGCCGGATGCGGCGACGGCGACGGCCGCGACGTTTACCACCACGTTCCAGCGGGCCGTGTACTACACCGCGACCAACCCGCAACTCGGGACGGGCGCCGCCAACCAGGACTTCTCGGCCGGACAGTTCTTCCCGTACATCATCAACTCCGATTACTACGGAGAACGGATCATTCCGGAGAACCTCGGCAGCATCCAGTACGATATCTGCAGTATCGACAAGTTCTCGTGCATCACGTACACGTGGCAGCAACTCGTCACCAATGCCCAGTACGGCCTGGCGGTGCGCGACGGCTTCGCGTCGTTCTTCTTCCATCCGTACTGGCTCGAGCCCGATCTCAACTTGCCGGCGTACCAGGACTTCCAGAGCCTCATCTCCGGCATCACGAACCTCGGCTACAAGTGGGTGGACGGCACGACGGCCAAGTGACGACGGCGTAACGGCAGCTTCGTGCGACCCGCGGCGGCAACGCGGGTCGCACGTTCGTATCCGGGCCGCTACGATGACGCGCAGGCATGCTTGCGGGGAGCCGGCGATGACCACGTATGCGATCGCGATGTTGCGCAGGATCCGGCAGCGCATGGGCCGGCGCAGGCGCCCGGCGCGCCCGCCCGCCGGCGCGCCGCGTTCGCGCCGGGCGGCGTCGCTCGCGGCGCTCGGCGCGTCGCTCGTCGTGGCCGCCTGCAGCTGGACCGCGCACGACGTGCAGGCCGACGGCATCGTCTGGCAGCTGGACAACGCGACGACGAATCCGGTCGGCCACTGGCAGGTGCTCGGCGTACGCGACCTGCTGATTCAATGGACCGTCGTCGACGATACCGCGTATCTCGCCGGCACCGGCATCCCGGCGGCGGCGCACGTGCCCGACTGGGCGCGCATCGGCCGCGAGCCGTGGGCCGCCAACGTGATCCTCGGGCTGGCCGGCTACCAGGACGAGAAGCGGGCGCGCACCCATCTGGAGACACTCGCCGCGCAGTCGCTGGACGTGGCGCGCGCATCGGTCCCGCTGCACGTGACCGGCTACTACTTCCCGGTCGAGATCGATCCGACCTGGCAGGACGCGCCCCGGCTCGCCGCCGTCCTGCAGCGGCTGCCCCGTCCGCTTTGGGTGAGCGTGTACGACCAGACCAATATCGGCGGAAAGGCGCTGGCCGACTGGCTCGCGGCGTGGCTGCCCGCCGACGTCGGCGTGTTCTTCCAGGACGGTTGCGGCGTCTACGCCCGCGAGCCGTATGTCGCGCGCACCTACGTCGACGAACTCGTTGCAAGGCTGGGCAAGCGACGCGTGCGGGTCATCGCGGAGGCGTTCCGGCCGGCCGAGCATGGCGGGTTCCGCGCGGCCAGCGCCGACGAGCTGGGCCGGCAACTGCTCGCGTATCGAGGCTATCCGGTCTATCTGTTCGACGGCCCGCACTATGTGTCGGACGATCTCGCGCGCGCGCTTTCCGCGTGGACGGCGAGGCCGCCGGCCGGGCTCGCTGATCCGGCGCGCTGACCCGGCGCGCCCGGCAGGCAGGGCAGGCTGGGCCGGCTGGGCCGGCAAAGGGGCCCGCCGCGCGAAACGATCGGCCGGATCGTGCCGTCGGCGCGAACGGGCGCCCGGAACTCGGCGTCGACACGCCCGCGCACGTCACGGCCCGTAGTGTTCCGCCATGCCCCAAGTGATGACCAAACCGCAAGACCTAGTGCATAGATATCGTTTGCCGACGCGTTAATGACTCTCGACAATCGTGGCTCGATTTCACCGCCGTGCGCCGGAAGCGCCACGGCGGCCGGCACCCGGCGGCTATCCCGGCCCCGTGCCCTCCAGCTCTCGACGACATGTACGCGTTCACTTCCTCATTCCAGAATCCCGCCGGCTCGCCGATCCGCGAACTGTTCAAGTACCTGTCCGAACCGGGCATGATCTCGTTCGCGGGCGGCTATCCGGCCAGCGATCTGTTCGACGTCGACGGCCTGAACGCCGCGGCCGCGCGCGCGTATGCGCAGCCCGTGCGCTGCCTGCAATACGGCCCGACCGACGGCCTCGTCGAACTGAAGCAGCAACTGATCGCGCTGATGGCGCGCCGCGGCGCATCGTGCACGCCGGCCGAGCTGCTCGTGACGACCGGCTCGCAGCAGGGCCTCGACCTGCTGCTGCGCGTGATGGTGGCGCCCGGCGACCTCGTGCTGACCGAACAGCCCGCCTATCCGGCGACGCTGCAGGCGATGCGCCTGCAGCAGGCGCGCATCGCGACGATCCCGGTCGACGGCGCGGGTCTCGACGTCGATCGTCTCGGCGACCAGCTCGCGTCCGGCGCGATCGCGCAGCCGAAGCTGCTCTACACGGTCCCGACCTTCGCGAACCCGACCGGCGCGACGCTCACGCGCGAGCGGCGGTTGAAGCTGCTGCGGCTCGCGGTGCAGTACCGTTTCCTGATCGTCGAGGACGATCCGTACGGCGACCTGCGTTTCGCGGGCGAAGCCGTGCCGTCGATGCTCGCGCTGGCAGACGAGGTGGACGGCGCGCGCGACTGGATCGTGCACTTCGCGAGCCTGTCGAAGATCGTCGCGCCGGGGCTGCGCGTGGGCTGGACGATCGCGCCGGCCGAGATCGCGCGGCGCTGCGTGATCGCGAAGCAGACGGTCGACCTGTGCAGCACGCCCTGGACGCAGGCGATCGCCGCCGACTATCTGGCGGACGGCGCGCTCGAACGCCATCTGCCGCGCATCGCGGCGGCCTATCGCCGCAAATGCGATGCGATGTACGACGCGTTGCACGACGGTTTCGGCGACGCGATCGAATGCCATCGTCCCGAAGGCGGCATGTTCGTATGGGCGCGGCTCGGCGCGGTGTCGTCGGACGTGCTGCTGCAACAGGCGATCGCGAACAAGGTCGTGTTCGTGCCGGGCAAGGCGTTCTTCGCGGACAACGTCGACGCGGCCTCGCTGCGCCTGTCGTTCGCCGCGCCGGATGTCGACGCGATCCGGGAAGGCGTCGCGCGCCTCGTGCGCGCGTACGGTGCGGCGCTGGCCGCGTAAGGAGAGATCGGGATGAACCTCACCGTCAACGATTCCGCATCGACGGGCGCCGCGCCGGGCGCGGCCGACAGCCGGCCCGTCGCGCACCGGTCGTCGCAGATCAGCGCGGGGCCGCAATACGTGGCCGACGTGCTCGGCCGGTTCGGCGCGGAGCCGGCGGCCGAGGCCGGCGAAGCCGCCTCGGTCGTGCTCGGCTACAACTGACCGGCGCCGGCGCCGGCGCGGCGGGCCGCGTCGCGGGCGAGCCGCCGCCGGGGCAATCCGCTAAGCTTGCGCGATCGAAACACGTCCGCTCATCGCCCGCCCATGCCCGACGCCCCGTTCGAATCGCTCGAGCAGACCTACGACCGCCTGTGGGCCTGCCTCGAATCCGGCGCAAGCGCCCGGCGCTCGCCGTTCACGATGCTCCAGGCGGCCACGCTCGGCCTCGACGGCGCGCCGAAGGTGCGCACGATCGTTTTGCGCCAGGCGAGCCGCGCCGATCGCACGCTGTCGTTTCATACCGACGTGCGGTCGGAGAAAGTCGCGGAGTTGCGCCGCGATCCGCGCCTCTCGATCGTCGCGGCCGATCTCGACGCGCTCGTGCAGATTCGCGCGGAAGGCGTGGCATCGTTCTGCGACGACGAAGCGCAGCGGCGCGCGATCTGGGCGTCGAGCCGCCCTCACACGTTGCTGCTGTATCGCGCACCGTTGCCGCCGGGCACGCCGATCGAATCGCCGCAAGCCGCGCACGCCGACGGCGCCGCGCCGGCCGGCGACGGCTACGAAAACTTCTGCCTGATCCGGATGACGGTCACGCGCATCGACTGGCTCGAACTCGCGCGCACCGGGCATCGCCGCGCGGTATTCGAGCTGCGCGCAGGCGGCGACGACAGCCGCTGGATCGCGCCGTGACCCCGGCGCGGCCCGCTCAGGGCTGCCCGTCCGACGCCGCCTGCGCGATCATCCATTCGCGCATCACGACGATCGCATCGTCATCGCGCCGCTCGGCCGGATACACGAGATAGAACCCCACCGACAGCGGAAACGCGAAATCGAACGGCTTGCACAGCCGGCCGGCGGCGATGTCGCGCTCGACGAGCGGATCGGTTGCGAGCGCGATGCCCTGGCCCGCGACGGCCGCGTCGATCGCGAGTGACGTCTGGTTGAAGCGCAGCCCCTTGTGCGGATCGATGTCGACGTGCTCCGGCATCGCGGCGAGGAACGCGGGCCACAGGTCGTGCGCGTCGTGCAGCAGCACCTGGCCGGCGAGCGCGCGCGGCGACGCGGGCGCGGCCAGCAGCGCGGGGCTGCACACCGCGCACACGTCGAGCGGAAACAGCGCATGTGTGGCGAGATGCTTGCCGAACGGCGGCTTGCCGTAGCGGATCGCGAGATCGACGCCGTCGTGGCGGAACGTTGCGATCTGCGGGTCGGCGATCACGCGCACGTCGTAGTCGGGATGCGCATCGGTAAACAGCGCGAGCCGCGGGATCAGCCATTTCGACGCGAACGACGGCGTCGTGCTGATGGTCAGCGCGGCGCGCCGCTTCACGAGCTTGTCGGTCGCGTCGGCGATCGCGTGCAGCGCGCGCTGCACGTCGGAGAAATACGCGGCGCCGTCGTGCGTCAGCGCGAGGCCGCGCGGCAGGCGCTCGAACAGCTTCAGCCCAAGCACGTCCTCGAGGTGGCGCACCTGCTGCGCGACCGCGCCCTGCGTGACGCCGATCTCGTCGGCCGCCGCGCGGAAATTGAGGTGCCGCGCGGACACTTCGAACGCGCGAAGTGCATTCAGCGGCGGCAGGCGGGATGGGCGGAGCGGCATCTTCAGGATGTAGAAAAACTATTGTCTGGAGGCAGAAATACTGGTTCGACAGGCGTCATCGATGCGTCTACATTACCACCATGGCGGGCCGAACGGCGGCTGCGCGGCGGCAGGAATCGATCAAGGAGCAAATCGTGACTGTAGAAAAAGTGGCGTTGATCACGGCGGCGGGCAAGGGCATGGGCGCGGCGATCGCGCGCGAACTGGCGGCGACGGGCTATCGCGTCGCGCTGATGTCGCCGTCGGGCAGCGCGGTGGCGCTCGGCGAGGAACTCGGCGGCTTCGGCATCCAGGGTTCGGTGACGGAAGAGGCCGACATCGACCGGCTCGTGCAGGAGACCATGGCGCGCCATGGCCGCATCGACGCGGTGGTGAACAATACCGGGCATCCGCCGAAGGGCGACCTGCTGGCGATCACCGACGACAACTGGCACGCGGGGCTCGACCTGATCCTGCTGAACGTGGTGCGCGTGATGCGTCGCGTGACGCCGATTTTCCAGAAGCAGGGCGGCGGCGCGGTGGTCAACATCTCGAGCTTCGCGGCGGACGCGCCCGAGCAGCCGATGCCCGTCTCGTCGACGCTGCGCGCGGCGCTGAGCGCATGGACGCGTCTTTACGCGGAGCGCTATGCGGCCGAGAACATCCGCATGAACGCCGTGCTGCCGGGCTTCATCGACAGCTGGCCGGAAACGCCGGAGATCGTCGCGCGCATTCCGGCCGGCCGCTTCGGCAAGACCGGCGAGATCGCGAAGACGGTCGCGTTCCTGCTGTCGGACGGCGCGGGCTATATCACCGGGCAGAACATCCGCGTCGACGGCGCGATCGTCAAGGCGCTGTGAGCGTCGCCCGGGCGGGCGGCCGCCTCGGCCGGCCGCTCGCCGCGCAGTGACCGCACGCGGTCGCTGCGCACGCCTGCAAACCGGATAACTCCCGGATGGATCGGATCGTTCGCACGGGCTGCGCCGCGTGACGCGGGCGCGCCGGACTGAATGCCAGCGTGCGATCCCGCGCGCGGCAGGTTCGTTTGCCGCCGATGCTCAACCCAGCGACAGCGGCTCGGCAAAGGTATAGCCCTCGCGGTGGACGGTCCGGAGCGGAAGGTCCGATCCCAGCTCGTTGCGCCAGCGTCGCCGCAGGCGGCTCACCACGGCCTCGAGCCTGCGCTCGTCGTAATCGATCCAGTCGTAGCCGAAGGTCTCGGCGATCTGCCGGCGGCTGACGGGCCTGGCCGGATGTCGCGCCATGAGTTCCAGCAAGCTGATTTCGCTGCCGGAGACATCCAGGCGCTTTCCATCCGGCGCGAACAGCGCGAAGGCCTGGCGATCCAGTCGCCAGTTCGCCACCACCCGGCGGCTCAGGGCATGCAGGGTGGCGTCGAGTTCGATCAGCTTCGCGGGCTTGACGATGTAGTGGTCGGCGCCGCCCTTCAGGCCGGAAACCTTGTCCAGCGTCTCGCCGCGGGCCGTCAGCATGACGATGCCGCAGCCCTGCCGTTGCGCTCTCAACCATGCGGCCGCGTCGAAACCGCTGCCGTCCGGCAGCATGACGTCGATGATCGCCATGTCGGTGTGCATGGCGAGCTGCCGAAACTCGGCGATGGTGCCGGCCTCGCTGACGAGCCAGCCGCATTTGCGCAGGAAAGCGGCAATTTCCTCGCGCAGTTCGACCTCATCGTCGAGCAGAAGCACCTTCCCCATCACGCCATCGTGCACTTGTACCTCCCCGCCTTACACGTTCTCGTCCTGCTTCGCTGAAGCGCTGCGGCGCAACCCGGGATGCCGGTCGAGTCCGACTGGCGGGCGAGGGTCGCGCCGCGTGCGAACGGAGAGAACCCGCCGTGGGCACGCCCCTCTATTACGGTATGCATGCGCAAAAACTTTAGCCGCGCGGCACCGAAGCGGCCGTGCGTCGCTCTTTCATTTTGTAAGGCATGCAGAACGACCGGGTGACGGCAAGCGGCCGACAGGCGCACGCCGGGGAACGGCGGAGCCGGCACCGCCATCGCTTGCGGCGAGGCCGCTTCGGCGGCAATCCTTCATCGAGTCGCCGCGACGATCGTTTTTGAATTGAAAGGAAACGGGTTTTACAGATGAATTCGAGAAATTAAAGATGACCCGTATTCGAATCGATCTCCGCGAATCAAATGCGATGGCCGGCGGGGTGTCGGGGATGTCAGGATTTGTCAGGTTCCGCATGACGGGCCTCGATATGCTTCGGCTTCCGGAAGAAACCATCAAAAAAAGCCTTGCAGAAAGAGGCCGGCTCTTTGTCGTTCACTGACGGCAAGCGCCCGGAATGAGCCGTAAGCAGAAATGACGGCGATGAAAGGCCAATGAAATGATTTGAGTGAATCGCGGCGGTTTTCAATAGTAAATCGTTTGCGTGTACGCGTTTTTGTCTCGCAGTGCCGAATATCACGATTGGACATTCAAGTGCCGGTCGGCGAATCAAATTTATAAAAAATACGTCAATAGGAAATGGGGTTAGTAATGAATCATGTTTACCGGATCGTTTGGAATACGAGTCAGGGGATGTTCCAGGTGGTATCGGAACTGGCACGGGCACAGGGGAGCAAGAGCAGCAAGCGTGCGGATGGAACGGTTGAGGCCGACGCGTCTGAATCGCCCCGTTTCCTGTCGAACATGATGTCATTTCAACCGGGCGCGTGCCGGGTCACGGCGGTCGTGCTTGCGCTCGGGCTGATCGGGTCGGCGCCGCTCGTGCATGCGCAGAGCGCGGCAGGCGGAACGTCGTCCATGAGCGGCCAGGGCGGGAGCGGCGATGGCGGCGGCGGCGGCGGCGGCGTGTTGTCGGCGCCCGGCGGCATGCCGCCCTCGGGACCAACGGTTCCATCGGCCGCGGGTTCGGGCGCAGCGGGGGGGACGGGGGCTGCCCTTTATCTTCCCGGCAGTGCTGCGGGCGGGGCCGGCGGCGCAGGGGGCGCGGGCGGTAGCGGTGTCGCGCCCGGCGTCACGACAACCGTGAACGGTACCTTCGTGGGCAACAACGGCCTTACCGGTGCGACAGGCTCCGCCTTGGGCTATACCGGGAGCGCTCCCGGTGGCGGAGGCGGCGGAGCCGCCGCCGCCATCTTCAATGCCGGGGACGTGATTTCCATTGCCGGCACTTCAACGATCTCCGGCGGGAACGGCGGCGATGGGGGGAGCGGCGGTTCCAATCCGACATGTATCTGCGCCAACGGAGGCGGCGGCGGCGGCGGCGGCACGGGGATTCTGGTGAATTCCGCCACCCTCTCCAACTCGGGCAAGGTCGCCGGCGGCAACGGCGGCAACGGCGGTATGCCGGGCTTTGGCCGCGGCGATATCGGCAGCGGCGGCGGCGGCGGCTCGGGGGTGCTGGTCAATTCGGGCAGCGTGTCCAACACCGGTGTCATTTCGGGCGGCAACGGCGGCACGAGCGTCGGCTTCGAGACGGGGCCGGGGGCGGGC
>NZ_JPGM01000079.1:0-42195 GCF_000731655.1 Burkholderia sp. MSh2
GGCACGTATCACGCCGCCCCGCCCCCGCCCCGATACGGATCGACCTCACTGCTGGCCCAAGCGAAACCTCCCGACTGGCGCTACCGTCAAAAACGAGCGCTCACTAACGTGTCGATACCGCGAACCGCATGCGCGCCAGCGCCTTGCGGCACGCCCACCATTCGACAGGAGACACGTCATGTCAGACACGCTCACCGCCCCCGTCACGGCCGCCACGCTCGCGGCGTTTTCCGACGCCTTCAACCGGCACGACGCCCATGCATTGATGGGCTTCATGACCGAGGACTGCGTGTTCGACGCGGCCGGCGGCCCCGAGATCCACGGCACGCGCTTCGTCGGCCGCGACGCGGTGCGCGCCGCGTTCGAGGCGGTCTTCAAGACCTTTCCCGACGCGCACTGGGGGCACGGCCGCCACTACGTCGCCGGCGAGCGCGGCGTATCCGAGTGGGTGTTCACCGGCACGCACGCCGAAGGCTGGCGCATCGAGGCCGAAGGCTGCGACCTGTTCGAATTCCGTGACGGATTGATCGCCGTCAAGCGCGCGTTCCGCAAGGAACGGCCGAAACAGCCGGCCTGAGCGCGCACGCCTCGCGCATCGTCCGGGCACGCCGCCCGACGCGCATTTTGAAACGAATCATTCCATTTCATTCCACATTCCCCGCCAGCGGGCGGAATGACTTGACCGGCTTTTCGCCGCACATAGCATCTGGAACGAGATGTTCCATTCATTGAACGATCGGAGACAACCCATGAGCGACCAAACCACTTCCCCGCGCGTGACGGCCAGCGGCCCGCAGGACATGACGCCGTCCGAAGCCTTCGTCGAGACCCTCGCGGCCAACGGCGTGACCGACATGTTCGGCATCATGGGCTCCGCGTTCATGGACGCGATGGACATCTTCGCGCCGGCCGGCATCCGCCTGATCCCGGTCGTGCACGAACAGGGCGCGGGCCACATGGCCGACGGCTATGCCCGCGTGTCGGGCCGCCACGGCGTCGTGATCGGCCAGAACGGCCCCGGCATCAGCAACTGCGTGACGGCGATCGCGGCCGCGTACTGGGCGCACAGCCCGGTCGTGATCGTCACGCCGGAGGCCGGCACGATGGGCATCGGCCTCGGCGGCTTCCAGGAAGCGAACCAGTTGCCGATGTTCCAGGAGTTCACGAAGTACCAGGGCCACGTCACGCACCCGGCGCGGATGGCCGAGTTCACCGCGCGCTGCTTCGACCGCGCGCAGGCCGAGATGGGTCCGACGCAGCTGAACATCCCGCGCGACTACTTCTACGGCAAGGTCAAGGTCGAGATCCCGCAACCGCGCCGGCTCGATCGCGGCGCCGGCGGCGAACAGAGCCTGGACGACGCGGCCGAACTGATCGCGCAGGCGAAGTTCCCGGTGATCATCTCGGGCGGCGGGGTCGTGATGGCCGACGCGATCGAGGAATGCAAGGCGCTCGCCGAACGGCTCGGCGCGCCGGTCGTCAACAGCTACCTGCACAACGATTCGTTCCCGGCGAACCACCCGCTGTGGTGCGGCCCGCTCGGCTACCAGGGCTCGAAGGCGGCGATGAAGCTGCTGTCGCGCGCGGACGTCGTGATCGCGCTCGGCTCGCGTCTCGGGCCGTTCGGCACGCTGCCGCAGCACGGGATGGACTACTGGCCGAAGGACGCGAAGATCATCCAGATCGACGCCGACCACAAGATGCTCGGCCTCGTGAAGAAGATTTCGGTCGGCATCTGCGGCGATGCGAAGGCCGCGGCCGTCGCGCTCGTGCAGCGCCTGGCGGGCCGCACGCTCGCGAGCGACGCATCGCGCGGCGAACGCGCCGACCAGATCGCGACCGAAAAGGCCGCGTGGGAAAAGGAACTCGACGACTGGACGCACGAGCGCGACGCGTACAGCCTCGACATGATCGAGGAGCAGAAGCACGAGAAGCCGTTCAGCGGCGGCCAGTACCTGCACCCGCGCCAGGTGCTGCGCGAGCTCGAGAAGGCGATGCCCGAGGACGTGATGGTGTCGACCGACATCGGCAACATCAACTCGGTCGCGAACAGCTACCTGCGCTTCAACAAGCCGCGCAGCTTCTTCGCGGCGATGAGCTGGGGCAACTGCGGCTATGCGTTCCCGACGATCATCGGCGCGAAGGTCGCCGCGCCGCACCGCCCGGCCGTGTCGTATGCGGGCGACGGCGCATGGGGCATGAGCCTGATGGAAACGATGACCTGCGTGCGCCACCGCATCCCGGTGACGGCCGTGGTGTTCCACAACCGTCAGTGGGGCGCGGAGAAGAAGAACCAGGTCGACTTCTACGACCGCCGCTTCGTCGCGGGCGAACTCGACAACCAGAGCTTCGCGGCGATCGCGCGTGCGATGGGCGCCGAAGGCATCACGGTCGACCGTCTCGAGGACGTCGGCCCGGCGCTCAAGCGCGCGATCGACATGCAGATGAACGAAGGCAAGACGACGATCATCGAGATCATGTGCACGCGCGAGCTCGGCGATCCGTTCCGCCGCGACGCGCTGTCGAAGCCGGTGCGCATGCTCGACAAGTACAAGGACTACGTGTGACGCCGCGTCGCTGACGCGCCCCGCCGCCGGTCGTGCGCCCCTCTCGCGCGGCCGGCCTTCCGGCCGGACGCCGCGCCCCGTGCGGGCTGCCGCTTCCGGCCGTTTTTCTTTCCTTCCCGAGCGAACGATGAAAGCCCTCGACCGCATACTCGAATCCGCGCGCCGCCAGCCGATGCGCATCGCGCTGTGCGAAGCCGACGATCCGCGCGTGCTGCACGCCGCCGCGCGCGCGACGCGCGACGGCATCGCGCGGATCGTGCTCGTCGGCCGCCGCGCGGCGATCCACGCGGCGGCCGCGCGCGACGCGATCGATCTCGACGGCATGACGCTCGTCGATCCGGCCGTCGCGCCGCGCCGCGACGCATATGCCGACGCGCTGCACGCACTGCGCAAAGGCAAGGGCATGACGGCGGACGCCGCGCGCGACGCGGTGCTCGACCCGCTCTGCCACGCGAACCTGATGGTGCGGCTCGGCGACGCCGACGGTTCGGTCGCGGGCGCCGTGCACGCGACGGCCGACGTCGTGCGCGCGGCGATCCAGCTGATCGGCGTCGATCCGGCGTTCCGGATCGTGTCGAGCTTCTTCCTGATGATGCTGTGCGAGCCGTTCCACACGATCAAGGGCGGGCTGATCTTCTCCGACTGCGCGCTGGTCGTCGATCCGGACGCCGGCCAGCTCGCCGAGATCGCGATGGCCGCCGCCGACAGCGCGCACGCGCTGCTCGGCGAGGCGCCGCGCGTCGCGATGCTGTCGTTCTCGACGAGCGGCAGCGCGCATCACGCGGCCGTCGACAAGGTGACCGAGGCGACCGCGCGCGTGCGCGAGCGGCGCCCCGCGCTCGCGATCGACGGCGACGTGCAGCTCGACGCGGCGATCGTCGCGGAGATCGCCGAGCGCAAGATCGTGCATTCGCAGGTGGGCGGCCATGCGAACGTGCTCGTGTTCCCGAGCCTCGAAGCCGGCAATATCGGCTACAAGCTCGCCGAGCGGATCGGCCGCGCGAAAGCCGTCGGCCCGCTGCTGCAGGGGCTGCGCCGGCCCGCGAACGACCTGTCGCGCGGTTGCAGCGCCGACGACGTGTACCACGTGATCGCGACGACCACCGTGCAGGCCCAGGCGGCCGCGCGGCGCGCCGCAGCCGGCGAGGCCGCGCCCGCATGACGGCCGACAAACTGGCGATCCTGATCGCGGTGATCGGCGCCGGCAGCTATTTCCAGACGGTGACGGGCTTCGGGCTCGGGATGATCGTGATGGGCGCGACGAGCGGGTTCGGGCTCGCGCCGCTCGCGACCGTCGCGACGCTGATGAGCATCGTGTCGCTCGCGAACGGCGCGACCGCGCTGCCGGGCCGGCTGCATCACATCGACTGGCGCGCGGTGGGCGCGGCCACCCTCGGCATTCTGCCCTCGGTCGTCGCCGGCGTGGTGCTGCTCGAATGCCTGAGCCGCTCCGCCGCCGATCTCCTGCAACTGATCCTCGGCGCGGTCGTGCTGTACGGCGGCCTGAGCGCGGCGCTGCGCCCCGCGCCGCTCACGGCGCGCTCGGACAACCGCAGCTTCTTCGTCAGCGGCCTGTTCGGCGGCTTGCTGAGCGGGATGTTCGGCGTGTCGGGCCCGCCGCTGATCTTCCAGTTCTACCGGCAGCCGCTGACGCTCGTGCAGATCCGCTGCGCGCTGATCGTGCTGTTCACGACGACCTCGGCCACCCGCGTGCTCACCAGCGCATGCGAAGGCCAGCTCGACCGCGACATCTGGCTGCTGGCCGCGCTCGCGACGCCGGTCGTGATGTTGACGACGGTCGCCGCGCGCCGCTACCCGCCGCCGCTGTCGGCGGTCGCATTGCGCCGGCTCGCGTTCGGCGTGCTGACGGCGATCGGCGTCGGGCTGATCGCGACCGCATTGCCGCCGCTGCTGCACGGCGCGTGACGCCGCGCGGCACTCGCCGCGACGCACCGCATCGCAGCGAACCGCGCCCGCGCCCGCGCATCGCCGCAACCGCAACCGCAGCCACGGCCGTATCCGCTGTCGTCCTCCGCGTCACCGCCGCGCGCCGATCCAGCCGGCGATTTCGACGAGCCGCTTCATGTCGGGCGCGGACGCGAGATCGATCGCGAGCCGGTGCCGGTAGTACGGGCCGAGATCGAGCCCGACGCCGAGCCCCAGCACCTCGACGCGGCCGGCCGCCGACTGGCGCGCGACCACCTGCTTCAGATGATTGTCGAGGTAGTACGGATCGTTCGCGAGCGCCGTCGCGCCGTCCATCGGGCTGCCGTCCGAAATCACGACCAGGATCCTGCGCGCCTCCGGCCGCGCCGCGAGCCGCGCGCACGCCCACTCGACCGCCTCGCCGTCGACGCCTTCGCGAAACAGGTCGGACTTGAACAGCGCGGCAATGCCCGTGCGCGCATGCCGCCAGCGCGTGTCCGCATCCTTGAACACGAGATGGCCGGTTTCGTTGAGCCGCCCCGGGTGGCGCGGCTTGCCGCGCGCGAGCCAGTCCTGCCGCGCGCGACCGCCGTTCCACGCGAGCGTCGTGAAGCCGAGCACTTCGGTCGCGAGGCCCGCCGCGTCGCCCGCGCGCGCCAGCGTGTCGACCATCAGCGCGACGCCGTCGATCCACGCCTTCATCGACCCCGAGCAGTCGATCAGGAACGCGAGCACGCAGTCGGCGCGCGGCCGCACGCGTTCGAGCCGGAACAGCCGCCGCTCGGCCGGCGAACTGACGAGCTGCGCGAGCCGGCGGCCGTCGAGACGGCCATGCTCCTCGCCGAACGACCAGCCGTCGGCCTGCGGCACGACGAGCGCCGCGCGCAGCACGCGCGCGAGCCGCGTGACGTGAATCCGCTGCGCGGCCGCCTGCGCGTCGAGCCGCTCGCGATACGTGCGCAGCAGCGCCGCGCGGATCTGCGCGGCCGGCCGGAATTCGCGGTCGTAACGCGTCGTGTACGCGCGATAGACGGCATCGCCGCCGTGCAGCACGACGCTGTCGCCCGTCTCCACGAGCGCGGGCAAGTCGATGCCTGTCTCGTCGAAGTCGACCCACAGCGAGAATTGCGTCAGCGCGTCGTCCTGCCGGCGCGCGTCTTCCGCCTCCGTGTCGACGACGGCCGCGCGCGCGTCGCGGATCATCGCCGCAATGCGCCGCGCGAGCGCCCGCGCATGCTCCGCGAAGGCGCGCTGGTCGTGCCGGCAGCGCCGCAGCCCGGCGAGCGGCGTGCCGATCTCCGGCACGATCGCGGCGCGCGGCGCTTCGATCAGGTCTTCCGTTTCCGCGAGCACCGGCCAGCCCGTCAGCCGCGACCAGGCGATCTGCGCGACCGTGTACACGAGGATCCCGACATGCGTGTCGGCCTGCCCCGACCGATGAAACGCGCGCGACCAGGTTTCGAAGCGATGCCGCAGGTTCTGCACGACGCCGCGCAGCGCGGGCGGCGCCAGCGATTCGCAGCGCAGTTGCTCGAGCAGCTCGAACAGCACGCGTTCGACCGGATCGTCGCCGGAGAGCGTGCGATGCAGTTCCGCATCCGAGTGCAGGATGCGCAGCGCGGCGCCGTCGGCCGCGCCACGCCACGACGCGGGATCGTCGTCGGCCTGCGCGCGCAGGTGCGGCGCATGGATCGGCAGCGGCCGCAGGTCGCGGCACACGCGGCCCGCGCGGTAATGCAGCGTCGCGTCCCGCGTCAGCGCGCGCACGGTCGACGCGCCCAGCGCCTCGCGCGCCGAGGCGCGGCGCGCGGCGTCGCGATCGGTGCTCACCGTCCCGCTCCGGGCCCGTTGCCGCCGGCGCGCGACGCGACCGCCAGCTCCTCGCCGAAACAGCGCTGGTAATACTCGGCGACGACGGGCCGCTCCGCGTCGTCGCACTTGTTCAGGAACGTGAGCCGGAACGCGAGCGCCGGATCGCGAAAGATCCCGCAGTTCTCGGCCCAGTCGATCACCGTGCGCGGCGACATCAGCGTCGACAGGTCGCCGGTCGCGAAGCCGTTGCGCGTCAGCTCCGCGAGGCTCACCATCGATTCGATCAACGGGCGGCCGGCATCGTCCGCGAGCGCCGGCACGCGCGCGCGCACGATGCCGATCTCCTCGTCGCGCGGCAGATAGTCGAGCGTCGCGACCACGTTCCAGCGGTCCATCTGCGCGTGGTTGAGCATCTGCGTGCCGTGATAGAGCCCGTTCAGGTTGCCGAGCCCGACGGTGTTCGCGGTCGCGAACAGCCGGAACGACGGATGCGGATGGATCACGCGGTTCTGGTCGAGCAGCGTGAACTTGCCGTCGCGCTCCAGGATCCGCTGGATCACGAACATCACGTCGGGCCGCCCCGCGTCGTATTCGTCGAAGATCAGCGCGACGGGCCGCTGCAGCGCCCACGGCACGATCCCCTCCTGGAACTCGGTCACCTGCACGTCGTCGCGCACGACGATCGCGTCCTTGCCGACCAGGTCGAGCCGGCTGACGTGGCCGTCGAGGTTCACGCGCACGCACGGCCAGTTCAGCCGCGCCGCGACCTGCTCGATGTGCGTCGACTTGCCGGTGCCGTGCATCCCCTGCACGAGCACGCGGCGGTTGCGCGCGAAGCCCGCGAGGATCGCGAGCGTGACGTCCGGGTTGAAACGGTATGCGTCGTCGATGTCGGGCACGTGATCGTCGCGCGCGCTGAACGCGGGCACCGTCAGGTCCGAATCGAAACCGAACCGTTCGCGGACCGACACCATGCAGTCCGGCTTGTTCGTCACCCCATCCATTGCGTTGCGCTCCTGTCGTCGCCTGTTGCGCGGGCGTCGTTCGCGCCCGCGTCGATCCTGCCGGCGGAACGCACGGTTCCGCCGCCGAAAATGCATGCCGCGCGGCCGCCCGCGCGCGGTCGCCCCGCCGGGGCGTTCGGTACAATGGCCGCAGTCCAGTTTCCGGAACGCCCGCCATGCTGCCCGCGGATACGCCCACGCTGCGCGCCTTCGCGCTGCTCGAACATCTCGTCCAGGCCGGCGAAGCCGTGTCGCTCGCCGATCTCGCGCGCGACGTCGATATCCCGAAGGCGTCGCTGCACCGCATGCTCGCGTCGCTGGAAGCCGGCGGCCTCGTGATCCGCGAGCCGGGCCGCAGGAACGCCTACGCGGTCGGCCCGCGCCTCGCCCGGCTCGGCACCGGCGTGATGCTGCATGCGGGCGCGCGCCGGCTGCGCCACGCGATCCTCGAACGGCTCGTCGCCGATCTCGGCGAAACCTGCAACCTGACCGCACTGCACGACACCGAAGTCGTCTATCTCGACCGCGTCGAGGCCGACTGGCCGCTGCGGCTCGACCTGAAGCCCGGCTCGCGCGTGCCCGCGCACTGCAGCGCCAGCGGCAAGCTCCTGCTCGCGCTGCTGCCGCGCGACGAACGCGCCGCGCTGGTGCGCGCGCTGGCGCTGCCGCGCTATACGCCGAACACGATCCCCGATCCCGAACTGCTCGAAGCCGAACTCGACCGCACCGCGCACACGCGCATCGCGATCGACAACGAGGAATTCGTCGCGGGCATCGTGTGCGTCGCCGCGCCGATCGTCGGCGACGACGGCGCCTGCCTCGCCGCGGTCGCCGTTCATGCGCCCGTGTCGCGCGCGCCGCTGTCGCGGCTGCTCGACCACGTGCCGCGCCTGCAGGAAGCGGCGCGCGCACTCGCGGCCACGTTCTAGCACCGGCCCGGCGCGGCGGCGCACGCGCACGGTCATGACGCGCGCTGGTAGTACAGGTTCTGCGGATGGCGCGCATCCGCGAAGAAGAACCAGCGTTCCGCGACCAGGCCCGCATACTGGATCACGAACGCCGCGCCGAGCGCGACGGCCGCCGCGGCCGACGTCGGCGCGAGCGCGCCCGCACCGGTCAGCACGAACGGCACCGCGAACGCGCCGGTCAGGAAGCCGGCCTTCACCGCGCGCAGCGTGCCGCTCGCCTGCCCGTGAAAGAACTCCTTCGTGTTGAACGCGCTGGCCGTGAAGCCGCGCGACTTCTGCTCGACCTTCGCGTGGCGGATCCCGGTCGCGCTCTGTACCGTCGACTTCGGCCGCAGCCGCGCATTGCGTGCGAGCGACGCGAGCCGCGCGACGCCGCCGGCCAGCGTCAGCACGCAGGCGGCCGCCGCGAGCCGGCCGACCAGTGCCGGCGCGAGCCACGCCGCGCAGGCCGTCGCGAGCGTGCACCCCGACGCGCAGCCGAGCAGCACGAAGTTCACGAGCGTCAGCGGGCTCGCCCATTCCTGCAGGAAGCGCAGGCACGCATAGATCATCGCGGTGCAGACGAACAACGCAATGCTCGCCAGCGCGCCGGCCGCGCCGATCAGCAGCGTTCCGGGCCAGCCGAACAGGTGCGCCGCGCCGTACGCGAACGCACACGCGAGAAACACCGGCAGCGCGATGCACTCGCGCGACAGCCACGACGTGCGCCACATCGCGATCGCGCGCCATGCGCGTTCGGGATGGCCAAGATGGAAGAACGATGCGAGCAGGCCGAGCGCGCCGAGCCCGACCGACAGCGCGGCGCCGGTCACGTAGAACGCGG
Source organism: Burkholderia sp. MSh2 (assembly GCF_000731655.1). NCBI lineage: Bacteria > Pseudomonadati > Pseudomonadota > Betaproteobacteria > Burkholderiales > Burkholderiaceae > Burkholderia > Burkholderia sp. MSh2. The sequence continues at coordinate 9,101 of NZ_JPGM01000079.1, forward strand.
CGGCCACGTCGAGGCCGGCCGGCCGCGCGAGCGCCTCGACGAGCACGAGCGTCAGCAGCAGGCCCTGTGCGGCGCCGCACAGCGTGGTGAGGAAAACGACCGAAAAGGCGGGACGCATGGAAACTCCGTCTGGTTCTGATGGACAGGCGGCGCACTCAGCGCCGCGTCGCGAGCGACACGAGATCGAGATCGCCGCGCGCCGCGCGCGCCTCGAACGACGCGCCTTCGTCGCGGCCGTCCGGGGCGTCGCCGCATCCGCCGGCGCCGCCGCACGCACACGACGCTTCGGTCTTCACGCGCGGCAGGTAGTGGTTCGACGGCCGCGTGCCCCACTCGGGCATCAGCGCATAGCCGCCGCGCTCGCGGATCGCGCGCGACACGTCCGACTCGGGATCGTGCACGTCGCCGAACAGGCGCGCCGACGTCGGGCACGCGAGCACGCAGGCCGGCTTGCGGTCGCGTTCGGCGAGCGCCGGGTTGTCGATGCGATCCGCGCACAGCGTGCACTTCGTCATCTCCTTGCGCCCTTCGTCGAGCTCGCGCGCGCCGTACGGGCAGGCCCATGCGCAGTACTTGCAGCCGATGCACTTGTCGTAGTCGACCAGCACGATCCCGTCCGACTTGCGCTTGTAGCTCGCGCCGGTCGGACACACCGGCACGCACGGCGGATCCTCGCAGTGCAGGCACGACTTCGGGAAATGGATCGTGTCGGTCAGCGGGAACACGCCGGCCTCGTAGGTCTGCACGCGGTTGAAGAACGTGCCGGACGGATCGTCGTCGTACGGGCGCAGATCGGCGAGACTGCCGGCTTCGCCCGACGTGTTCCACTCCTTGCAGCTCGTCACGCAGGCATGGCAGCCGACGCACACGTTCAGGTCGATGACGAGGGCCATCTGGGTCATGGTTGCACTCCTTCGCTCAGCGTTCGTCGGGCTTCGGGCCGGCCGACGCGGCGCGCCGCAGCCGCGCGGCGAATGCGCCGGTTCCCGCGAAATACGCCTGCACGCGCTGCAGCACGCGCGGCGTGCCGGGCAGCGCGGGCATCGGCGCGAACTGCGGCAGCGTCGTCGCGGCGTCGGCCTCGGCCGGATAGATCCGCACCCGCACGTCGTACCAGCCGGCCTGCCCCGTCACCGGGTCCGAATTCGACACCCGCGCACCGGCGCGCGCCGCATCCGGCAGCTCGTCGGTGATCACGTGGTTGAGCAGGAAGCCGCGCTGCGATTCGCCCGCCTGCGGGCCGAGGTTCCATGCGCCGGCCGCCTTGCCGATCGCGTTCCACGTCCACACGGTGCCGGGCTCGACGGCCTCGCTGTAACGCGCGCGGCAACGCACCTTGCCCCACGGCGATTCGACGTAGATCCACGCGCCGTCGTCGATCCGTTGCGCGGCGGCCGTCACGGGGTTCACGAACAGGTGGTTCTCGCCGTGGATCTGCCGCAGCCACGCGTTCTGCGAATCCCACGAGTGATACATCGCCATCGGCCGCTGCGTGATCGCCGCGAGCGGATAGCGGCCCGCATCGGTCAGCCCGCTCTCGAGCGACGGGTGCCAGAACGGCAGCGGATCGAAATGGCGCGCGATGCGCTCGCGCAGATGGTCGGGCGGCTGGCGGCCCGACGTGCGGCCCTGCGCGGCGAGCCGGAATTTCTGCATCACGTCCGAATAGAGCTGGATCACGATCGGCACGCCGAACTTGCGCATCCCGTTGTCGACCGCCCACTGCATGTACGGGCCGTTGCAGTTGCGCATGTACTGCAGCGCCTCCGGCAGCCGGTGGTGGTACACGCAGTTGTTCTCCGCGTAGCGCTTCCACTGGTCGGGATTCGGCTCGCCGACGACGGCCCGGTCGCCGTCCTTGCCGCGCCAGCCGATCAGGAAGCCGGTGCCGGAGTCCGGCGCGGTCTGGAAATTGACGACGAAATCCGGATAGTCGCGGTACTTGCGCTGCCCGTCCGCCGTCGTGAAGGCCGGGAACTTCAGCCGGCTCGCGAGTTCGATCAGCACCTCCTGGAACGGCTTGCACTCGCCGGTCGGCGGCACCACCGGCACGCGCACCGAATCGACCGGCCCGTCGAACTCGGAGATCGGCCGGTCGAGCACCGACATCACGTCGTGCCGTTCGAGGTAGGTCGTGTCGGGCAGGATCAGGTCGGCGAACGCCGTCATCTCCGACGCGAACGCGTCGCACACGACGAGGAACGGGATCCGGTATTCGCCGTCGTCGCGCCTGTCGACCAGCATCTTGCGCACTTCCGTCGTGTTCATCGACGAATTCCACGCCATGTTGGCCATGAAGATCAGCAGCGTGTCGATCGGATAGGGATCGCCGCGCCACGCATTGGTGATCACCGAATGCATGAGCCCGTGCACCGCGAGCGGGTACTCCCACGAGAACGCCTTGTCGAGCCGCGCGGGCGTACCGTCCGGATGGACGAACAGGTCCTCGGGGCCCGCCGGCCAGCCGAGCGGGCCGGTGGCGAGCGGCGTGTTCGGCCGGATCTGGTCGGGATCGTTCGGCGGTTTCGCCGAGGGCGGCACCGCACGCGGATACGGCGTCTTGTGCCGGAACCCGCCCGGCCGGTCGATCGTGCCCAGCAGCGACATCAGCACCGCGAGCGCGCGGATCGTCTGGAAGCCATTCGAATGCGCGGCGAGCCCGCGCATCGCATGAAACGCGATCGGCACGCCCTTCACCGTCGCATGGGTCTTGCCCCATGAATCGGTCCAGCGCACCGGCAGCTCGATCGCGTGCTCGCGCGCGACCGTCTCCATCTCGCGGGCCAGGCGGCGGATCGTGTCGGCCGCGATGCCGGTGATGTCGGCCGCCCATTCCGGCGTGCAGGCGGCCACCTGTTCGCGCAGCAGCGTGAACGACGGCGCGACGGGCGTGCCGTCGTCGAGCGTGTAGCGGCCGTCGAGCGCCGGCTCGGCGCCCTCGGTGTGGTGCAGCACCGCGCGGTTCGTCCTGCGGTCCCACCACATCCGGTTCTGCGGATACAGCGGGTTGAGTTCCGGCGCGCCGGCGTCGCGCACGAACAGCCCGAACGTGTCGGCGCCGTCGCGCCGGTCGACCAGCTCGGCCGCGTTCGTGAAGCGCGACACGAATTCGACGTCGAATGCATCGCGCGCGATCAGCTCGTGCATCAGCGCCATGAACAGCGCGCCGTCGGTGCCGGGGCGGATCGGAATCCATTCGTCGGCGATCGCCGCGTAGCCGGTGCGCACCGGGTTGATCGCGATGAAGCGGCCGCCCGCGCGCTTGAACTTGCCGAGCGCGATCTTCAGCGGATTCGAATGGTGATCCTCGGCGGTGCCGATCATGAAGAACAGCTTCGCGCGGTCGAGATCGGGACCGCCGAACTCCCAGAACGAGCCGCCGATCGTGTAGATCATCCCGGCCGCCATGTTCGCCGAGCAGAACCCGCCGTGCGCCGCATAGTTCGGTGTCCCGAACTGTTTCGCGAATAGGCCGGTCAGCGCCTGCATCTGGTCGCGGCCCGTAAACAACGCGAACCGCTTCGGGTCGGTCGCGCGCAGGTGCGCGAGGCGCTTTTCGAGCACGTCGAACGCGACCTCCCACGACACGGGCTCGAACTGCGCGTCGCCGCGCTCGGCGCCCGGCTTGCGCATCAGCGGCTGCGTGAGCCGCGCGGGCGAGTACTGCTTCATGATGCCCGACGAACCTTTCGCGCAGATGACGCCCTGGTTCAGCGGATGCTCAGGATTGCCGTCGATGTAGCGCACTTCGCCGTCGCGCAGGTGTACGCGGATGCCGCAGCGGCACGCGCACATGTAGCACGTCGTCGTCCTGACCTCGGCCTGCTCGTCGCGCTCGCGTGCCCGATGTTCCATCGTCTTCCTCGATCGCGGGTAACGGCGCGCCCTGCCGGGGCGCGCCCGTGAATCGGTTCATCCATGCTATGCCGGCAGGCGGCCGATATAAAGTCGCATCCGCCGATCGGTCCTATCGGTCGGCCCGATAGTTGGCCGCCCCGCCATCGGCGCGCCGCCGCCCCCCGCATGCGCGAAAGCCCGGCGCGCGCACCGGGCCTTCGGCGTCAGGCGCTGCCGCCCGTTACCGCGGCGGGTACGCCAGCAGTTCGCTGTCGTCCAGATGCTCGCGGCGGCCGCGGCGCGTCAGCCCGTATGCGACCACCAGCACGCCGAGGCTCGCGACGCCGAGCCACAGCGGCTTGCGCTGGTCCGGAATGAACGCCATGGCGACGAGGATGCCGAGCATGCCGACGATCGCAACCCAGGTGAGGTACGGGTACGCCCACATCTTCACGCGCAGCTTGCCGGCGGCGACCGGGTCGAGGCGCTTGCGCAGGCGCAGTTGCGAGAACGCGATCAGCACGTACACGAACAGCGCGACGGTGCCGTACGAGTTGACGAGGAACGCGAAGACGGTGTCGGGCGACACGTACGACATCACGACCGACACGTAGCCGAACACCGTGCCGAGCAGGATCGCGCGCACCGGCACGCCGCGCTTGTTGACCTTCGCGAGCGCGGCCGGCGCGTCGCCGTGGCGGGTCAGCGCGAACAGCATCCGCGACGCCGCGTACAGCCCCGAGTTGAGCGCGGACAACACCGCCGTCAGCACGATCGCGTTCATCACGTTGGCGGCGGCCGGCAGGCCCATCGCTTCCAGCGCGCTGACGTACGGCGTGGCCATCTGGTGCGAATTCCACGGCACCAGCGCGACGACGAGCGCGACCGAGCCGACGTAGAACACCAGCACGCGCGTGATCACCGAGTTGGTGGCCTTCGCGACGGCCTTGGCCGGTTCCTTCGCCTCGGCCGCCGCGATCGTCACGATCTCGGCGCCGAAGTAGAACCCGGTGGCCGCGACCGCCCCGCTCATCACCGGCCCGATGCCGAGCGGCATGAAGCCGCCGTGGCCGAGCAGAGTGGGCAGCACCGCCGTGGTGTGCAGCGACGCGGGCCACAGGCCGAGCACGTAGAGGCCGCCGAGGAACAGGAATACGATGATCGCGCCGACCTTGATCGACGAGAACCAGAATTCGAACTCGCCGTAGCTGCCGACCGAAATCAGGTTCGTGAGCGTCAGCACGATCAGCAGCGCGAGGCTGATGATCCAGGCCGGCGTATCGGGCAGCCAGAACTGGATCAGCTTGGCGCCCGCGACCGCCTCGAGCGCGACGACGATCACCCAGAAATACCAGTACATCCAGCCGGTCAGGAAGCCCGCCATCTTGCCGGGCCCGCGCCAGTTGCCGAACGCGAGCCGCGCGTATTCGTAGAACGAACCGACGGCCGGCATCGCGCACGCCATCTCGCCGAGCATCCGCATCACGAGCACGACCAGCCCGCCCGTGATCAGGAACGACAGGATCGCGGCCGGCCCGGTCTGCTGAATCACCACGCCGCTGCCGACGAACAGCCCGGCACCGATCACGCCGCCAAGCGCGATCATCGTCATGTGGCGCTGCTTGAGCCCACACTTGAGGTCACTCTGTTCCATCGAGGGTTGCATGTCTTCTCCATATCCAGTTGTCCGGCGCCGCCCGCGCGTCACCGTCGGGTGAACGCGAACGCAGCCGGCGACAGCGCGTGCAGGGCCGCAGCCCCGCCCGCACGGATTTGCGTTGCTGTTCTTGTATTGGGCGCCCCGGCGCGAGCGCGCCGCGCCGGGCGCCATGCACCGCGTTCAGGGTTTCTCGTCGTTCCTGAAATACGACAGGTAGAGCATCCGCTGCCCGAGCCGCCGGAACGGCGCGAACGGGTGGCCGGGCAACGGCGACGTGAAGATCGGCAGCGTCTGGCGTGCGCCCTTCCCCGCGATCCGTTCGGCCAGGCGGCGGCCGGCCTGCTGCGAGTACGACACGCCGTTGCCGCCGTAGCCGAGCGCGTAGTACACCGATTGCCGCGGATCGGGCTGGCACACGCGCGGCATCATGTCGTGGCTCACGTCGACCCAGCCCCACCATGAATAATCGATCTGCACGCCGCGCAGCGCGGGAAACTTGCGGGCCATCCCTTCCTTCAGCAATTCGAGGTGCCGCGGGTTCGGCGCGTCGTCGCCGGTGATCGCGCTGCGGCTGCCGATCTGCAGGCGGCGATCGGGCAGGAAGCGATAGTAGAAGCGCAGCGTGCGCGTATCGGTCAGCACCTGCGTGGTGCGCAGGTTGCACGCGTCGATCTCCGCGTCGGTGAGCGGGCGCGTGACCATCGAGTTCGACAGGATCGGCATCACCTTGCTGCGCAGCGACGGATGCAGCGTCTGCGCGGTATATGCGCCGGTCGCGATGCCGACCGCGCGGGCGCGCACGACGCCGCCGGGCGTGCGCAGGTGGTGCACGCCGTCGATCGTCTCGAAGCCGAGCACCGGGCTGCCCGTATGCACCTTCGCGCCCGCTTCGCGCGCGAGGCGCAGATAGCCGAACGCAAGCTTCAGCGCGTGGATGCCGATGCCTTCCGGCTCGTGCAGCGCGCCGGCCGCCTCGTGATCGTTGACGAATTCGCGCCGGAAGGTCTCCGCGCTCAGCAGTTCCGACGGATAGCCGAACACCTCCTTCCACACCTTCGCCTCGGCCGCGAGCTTCGCCATGATGCGCGGGCGATGCGCGATCAGGAAGTGGCCGCCCGGCTGCGGCTCGCAGTCGATTTCCGCCACGAGCGACTTGAAGTGCTCGAAGCCTTCGAGAATCTCGTCGTGCATCTTCAGCGCGACGTCCTTGCCCCAGCGCTCGATCCACTGCGAGCGCGACAGCCGTCCCGACGCGTTCTGCCCCTGCCCGCCATTGCGGCTGCTGCAGCCCCAGCTCGTGCGGTTGGCTTCGAGCACGACGGCCTTGATGCCGTGGTCGCGCGCCAGGCACAGCGCGGTCGCGAGGCCCGTGTAGCCGCCGCCGATGATCGCGACGTCCACGTCGAGATCGCGCGTGACGGGGCCGTCGTCCGGCGGCGGGCTGCCGGCCGTCGCGACCCAGTAGGTCGGCGCGTACTGCTTGCCGCACCCGGGGCCGGGCGACACCAGCGGGTCGTAGGTCGGGTCGTAACGCGTATCGCCCGGCCGGCCGCCGGCAAAGCCGCCCGCGGTGCGTTCGATGGAGGGGGTCGCCATGGTCAGCCCTCCGATACGGGCGTGCCTGCCGCGCCGCCGCGGGCGTGCGACGCGATTCGACCGGCTGATGCGGGGCGCGCGCTCGCCGCGCGCACGGATGCTGCCGACTGCCTGTTGGTCATGCCTGTCTCCTGATCGTTCTCTTCGGGTCGATCGTGTGCAGATGCTTCAATGCGGCGATCTGTCGAGGAAAGTGTAGGCAGGCCGTTTTTTGGCAGGTAGGGCCAGTGGGCCGGATTCGCTTGGACCAGCGCGCGACGCAAGCCGGCGGGCAGCGAAGGTCGCGCCGGGGCGCCGGCATCGCGAGGCGGCCGGGGCAGCCGGGGCAGCCGGGGACGGCCGATACCGTCCGACGCCGTGCCGCCCGTGCGGCGCATCACCACGCCAAGTCACATCGCGCGCACCGCCACGCCGGCCACGCTGCCGCGCTTCTCGATCGCCCGGACCGACACGATCGACAGGAGTGCAGACAACATCACGTAAACCCCGACGAGCCACGGCGCGCCGCCGTTCACGCGCAGCAGCGCGGTCGCGACGATCGGCGTGAGGCCGCTCGCGACGATGCCCGACACCTGGTAGACGAACGAGATGCCGGTGTAACGCACGTTCGCGTCGAACAGCTCCGCGAACAGCGCGGCCTCCGGCCCGTACGCCATCGCGTAGAAGATCCCGAACGGAATCACCAGCGCGAGCCACACGGCCGGCAGGTGCGTCGACTGCGTCTGCAGCAGCCAGAACGCGGGCAGCACCGACAGCCCGCACAGCGTCGCGCCCCACCGGTACACGCGGGCGCGGCCGAGCCGGTCGGACAGGCCGCCGAACACCGGAATGAACACGCACATCACGACGGCCGCGCTCATCACGCCGAGCAGCGCGTCGCCGCGCGAGATCGCCAGGTTGCGCGTCATGTAGCCGATCGAGAACACCGCGAACACGTTGAAGAACACGCCGTCGATATAGCGCGCGCCCATCCCGAGCAGGATCGCCTGCCGGTAGTGGCCGAGCAGTTCGACGACCGGCAGCTTCGCGTCGCGCCGCTGGCGCTTGAGCGCGACGAACTCGGGCGTATCGGCCACGCGCGTGCGGATGTAGAAGCCCACCGCGACGAGCAGCAGCGACGCGGCGAACGCGACGCGCCAGCCCCATGCGAGGAACGCGGCGTCCGGCAACGCGCGCGACAGCGCCGCGACCACGCCGGCCGCGAGGCACAGCCCGATCGCGAGGCCGATCTGCGGCAGGCTCGCGTACAGCCCGCGCCGGTGCGGCGGTGCGTATTCGTAGGCCATCAGCACCGCGCCGCCCCATTCGCCGCCGAGGCCGATCCCCTGCAGCACGCGCAGCGTCAGCAGCAGCGCCGGCGCCCACATGCCGATCTGCGCATAGGTCGGCAGGAACGCGACGCCGGCCGTCGATACGCCCATGATCAGCATCGTCAGGATCAATGCGGACTTGCGCCCGACGCGGTCGCCGAGATGGCCGAACAGCAGGCCGCCGAGCGGCCGCGTGACGAAGCCGACCGCGAACGTCGCATACGCGAGCAGCGTCGACACGAACGCGTCGCCGACCGGGAAGTACTGCTTGTCGAACACGATGCCGGCGACCACGCCGTACAGAAAAAAGTCGTACCATTCGACGGTCGCGCCGATCACGCTGGCCGCGGCCACGCGTCGGACGACCCGGGAATCGATTGCCATGCGAGCTTCTCCAGGTAAGGATGCGCCGCAACCTGCCCCGGCGCCGTACCGGCGGGGGCGTCGAACAGCGCGCGGCGGCCGTCCGGGCGCAGGAGCACGGGCCGCGCGGGCGGATGCGGGGCCCGGCCCTACGCGACGGCCTCGACGGCCGGCGCGACGCCGCGGCCGCGATCGGCCTCGCGGGCGTCCTCGAGGATCATGTCGGACGCCTTCTCGGCGACCATCACGATCGGCACGTTGGTATTGCCCGACACGAGCGTCGGCATGATCGAGCCGTCGACCACGCGCAGCCCGCGCGTGCCGTACACGCGCAGCCGCGCGTCGACGACCGCGAGCGGATCGCTCGCGACGCCCATTTTCGCGGTGCCGGACGGATGGAAGATCGTCTGCCCGTATTCACGACAGAACTCGAGCAGCTCGTCGTCCGTCTGCGCCGGCGCGCCGGGTCGCACCTCGCGCTTCATCAGCGGCGCCATCGGCTCGGCGGCCGCGACGCGCCGCGCGAAGCGCACGCCGGCCACGGTCGTGCGGCGGTCGCGCTCGGTGTCGAGATAATTCGGCCGGATCGACGGCGCGTCGCGCGCATCGCCGGAGCGAATCCGCACGGTGCCGCGCGATTCCGGCCGCAACTGGCAGATCGAATACGTGCAGCCCGGAAACGGATGCACGCTGCCGCCCGCCGAATCGGCCGACAACGTCGAGAAATGGAACTGGATGTCGGGCGTCGCCGATTCGTCCGGCAACGCGCGGCAGAACATCCCGCCCTGGTTGATGCCGATCGCGAGCGGGCCGCCGCGGAACAGCGCCCATTGCAGCCCCATCTTCGCGCGGCCGACCCACGAATGCAGCGCGTCGTTGGTCGTGATCGGCTTCGCCACTTCGTAGATCAGACGAATCTGCAGATGGTCCTGCAGGTTCTCGCCGACGCCCGCCCGATCGGCAACGACCGGAACCCCGTGGCGGTTCAGCCACGCGGCCGGCCCGACGCCCGACACCTGCAGCAGTTGCGGCGACTGCAGCGCGCCGGCCGCCAGGATCACCTCGCGCAGCGCGCGCACCTCCTGCACCTGGCCGTACCGCACGTAGCGCACGCCGCACGCCTGCGCGCCGTCGTCGAACAGCACCTTCAGCGCCTGCGCGTCGGTTTCGACGTGCAGGTTCGGCCGCCCGCGCGCCGGCTTCAGGTACGCGACCGCCGTCGAGCAGCGCAGCCCGTTGCGCGTCGTGAGCTGGTAGTAACCCACGCCCTCCTGGTCGCCCGTGTTGAAATCGTCGACGGTGCGCACGCCGAGCCGGTTCGACGCGGCGACGAACGCATCGACCAGCTCGTGCCGCTGCCGGATCGCCGACGCCCACAGCGGGCCGCCGGTGCCGCGCGTCGGCCCGTCTCCGAGCGTGTTGTGTTCGAGCCTGCGGAAATACGGCAGGCACTCGCGCCAGCTCCAGCCGCGATTGCCGAGCATGGCCCAGTGGTCGTAATCCTGCTGCTGCCCGCGCACGTAGATCAGCCCGTTGATGGAACTGCAGCCGCCGAGCGTGCGGCCGCGCGGCCAGTACAGGCGGCGGTCGTGCATGTTCGGATCGGGATCGGTATGGAAGCCCCAGTTGTACACCGGGTCGAACATCGTCTTGCCATAACCGATCGGCACGTGGATCCACATGGAGCGATCGGCGGGGCCCGCCTCCAGCAGGCACACCGTATGGCGGCCGCCGTCGGACAGCCGGTTGGCGAGGACGCAACCGGCCGATCCCGCGCCGACCACGACATAGTCGAAGCTGCGTGTCATTCGTGTCTCCGTTCCGGTGATGAAAAATCCGGTATGTTTCGTCCAAATTTATTGAGCACACGGAACGCGTACAAGCCGATTTATTGTCCACGCCGCGAATGTGGTACAAAAACCGTTCGATTCGTTTCATTTTCATCGCACACACCATCCCGGGACGCATCGCGATCCCCATGGAGGAGACCCATGCGCGAACCCGCCTCCGCGCCGTCCGATGGCGCGCCCGCCGACGACGCGCGCGTGCTGCGCGCCCTCGCCGTGCTCGAAGCGCTCGCATCGGCCGGGCAGCCGTACACGCTGTCGCAGCTCGCCGCGCGGCTGCACATCCCGAAGGCGACGCTGCTGCGGCTGATCGAATCGCTCGAGGCGCGCGGCTACGTGATCCACATGCCCGACTCGCGCGGCCACGACCGCGCGATCGCGCTCGGGCCGCGCGCCGCGCAGTTCGCGCTCGCGGCGCTGTCGAACAACGCCTTCACGCGCGGCTGCCGCTCGGTGCTGCGCGCGCTCGTCGACGTGCTCGGCGAGACCTGCAACCTCACGGCACTCGACGGCGACACGGTGCTGTACGTCGAACGCGTGGAAACGGCCGAGCCGCTGCGGCTCGAAATGCGGCCCGGCATGCGCGTGCCGCTGCACTGCACGGCGAGCGGCAAGCTGTTCCTCGCGCAGTTGAATGCGCTCGAGCGCCACGCGATGCTCGCGCGGCTGACGCTGAAGAAGATGACCTACCGGACGCTGACCGACGCGCAGTTGCTCGCGGCCGAACTCGACCGCCTCGCCGCGCGCGGCGTCGGGATCGACAACGAGGAGTTCGTGCGCGGGATGGTGGCCGTCGCGGTGCCGGTGAAGGATGCCGCGAGCGGCCGCCTGCTCGCGGCGCTCGCCGTGCATGCGCCGACCGCACGCGCGACGCTCAACGACCTGCTGGAGAACGTGCCGAAGATGCGCGACGCGGCCGCGCGGCTCGCACCGCTGCTGCACGCGGGCGACGGCGCGCCGCCGGGCTGACGCGGACGAACGCGTTCAGGCGCTCATCCGTTCATGGGTTTCAGGCGTTCAGGCGCTCACGCCAGGTGGTAACGCAGCCAGAAAGTCTCGCGGCAGGCGTTGTCGAACGTGATCCGCGTCGGGCCGATCGGCTGCCCGTCGGGTTGACGGAGCACGTCATAGTCGATCCAGCATTCGGCGCACAGCAGATCGGACGGCGCGTGGTCCTGCTCGACCGAGCGACGCACGATCGCGCCGTTGTCGAAACGGTATTCGGTTTCGTCGCGCGTGACCTCGACGTCGTCGTCGGTCCAGCGGTCGTGCGAGGTGGCGTGCGACACGATCGACACGGGGCCCGCGAGCCCGTGGATCGCGGCGACGTAGGAAATGAGCTTGTCCATGGAGCGGCGGCGAACGGTTGGATGGCGCGCATCGCGCAACGCATGCTGCGCGATGCGGCCCGAGCGGCGAGTATAGCCGCGCGTCGAAGACCTTGCCGCCGGCGGGGTTTCGCGACGACCGGCGCTACGCCTCCAGCGCGAGCAGCGCGAAGGTCGCGAGCCAGTGCTCGCCCATGTAGTCGCCCGCCACGTGCGCGAGCGCGCCCGCGAGATGGCGGCCGGCCGCGTCGAGCAGCCTGGCGCGGCGGGCGTCGCCTTCCGGCAGCGCGCCGGCCAGCGCGCGCTGGCACCATGCGCGGCTCAGGTTCAGCCCGTCGAGGTGGGCGATCTTGCCGTCGCTGCGATCGCTGACCGTCGCCGGCTCGAACAGCGTCGCCGGCTCGCCGCGCGCGAGGTCGGGCAGGAAACGCGCGAACCAGCCGTCGAATTCGGCGGCCGGCAGCACGCGCCGCATCAGCTCGGCCTCCATCAGCGCGGGCGACAGGAATTCGTCGCCCGACGGCTCCCACGCCTGGCACGCGACATCGTTCAGGTGCCAGCGCTTCGCGGTATCGACGATCAGCGCCGCGAGCCCGTCGCGCTGCGTGTCGCGCGCGAAGTCGAGCGTGAGCGCCAGCGCGAACGCGGTGTTGAAGTGGGTGCCGACGCGCAGCGGATACGTCGCCTTCGGCAGGAAGGTCTCGAAGCGCGCCACGAACAGGTCGGTGAGCGGCGCCACCGTCTTCGCCCAGCGCGCCGCCTGCGGCTGCGTGCCCTTCAGCGCGAGCCGCTCGAGCTGCGCCGCGAGCGCGAGGAACCACGCCCAGCCGTACGGGCGCTCGAAGCCGCCGTTGTGCGGCAGCGCGAGATAGGCGCGCTCGCCGGCGACGTTCGCGTCGGTGAAGTGCGCATCGACGACGGCGACGATGCGCTCGGCTTCCGGCAAGGACGGGTAGCGTTCGAGCACGCGCAGCACGAGCCAGTAGCCGTGCACGCACGAGTGCCAGTCGTAGCTGCCGTAGAAGATCGGGTGCAGCGCGCGCGGCCCCTGCACGTCGTGCGGGCCGGCGAGCGAATGCGTGAGCTTGTTCGGATACTCGCGGGTCAGGTGTGCCAGCGCGAGCGACGCGAAGGTCGAGGCGAGTTCGGGCGTGAGTCGGTCGGTCATGGGCATCTCGTCAGAAGCGGAATACGAACGCGTACATCAGGAGCGTGTTCACGGCCAGCAGCAGCACGGCCGTCGGCCACTGCGCCTTGATCACGCCGTTCTTGTCCTTCAGCTCGAGCAGCGCCGCCGGCACGATGTTGAAGTTCGCGGCCATCGGCGTCATCAGCGTACCGCAGAAACCGCTCAGCATCCCGATCGCGCCGACGATCGCCGGGTTGCCGTGAAACTGGTGGACGATCAGCGGCAGGCCGATGCCGGCCGTCATCACCGGGAACGCGGCGAAGCCGTTGCCCATGATCATCGTGAACAGCGCCATGCCGACCGTGTAGGCGGCGACCACCGCGAACGGCGAATCGATCGGCACCCACGCCTTCACGAGCCCCGACACCACGCCGCCGACGCCAGCGACCGCGAACAGCGCGCCGAGCGCCGCGAGCATCTGCGGCAGGATCGCGGCCCAGCCGACCGCGTCCATCGTGTGGCGCGCGTCCTTCAGCGCATGCACGGGCGAATCGCGCAGCATCGCGAGCGCGACGGCGAACGCGACGAGCGTGCCGAGCACGAGCGAGATCAGCGTCACGCTCTTCGGGTCGACGAACGGCACCTGCTTCAGCGCGAACGTGCCGATCAGCGTGACGACCGGAATCAGCAGCGCGGGCAGGAACAGACGGTTGCCGAAGCGCTGCGCGAGCGTCTCGCGCCGCCCGGCCGCCGCCTCGCCGGCCTCCTCCGACCGGCCGCGCCCGAGCTTGCCGGTGCCGGCGATCACCGCGAGCGCGATCGCGAGGCAACCCGTCACGAAATGCGGCAGCCGCGCGCCGAACAGGAACGTCGCCGCGTAGATCGCCCAGAACGCGAAATTCACCACGCGGCGCGGGTTCGTGCGGTCCGTCAGGTTGAAGTACGCGAACGCCGCGAACATCAGCCCCGCGAGCGTGTACAGGGATTCGAGGCCGATCATCGCGCGCCCTCCTGCTTCCGCAGGCCGAAGCCGCGCGCCAGCCGGCGGTCGAGCAGCGCCAGCCGCGCGCAGTGGATCAGCAGCGCGGCGATCGCGGTCGGGATCGCCCACACCGACAGGTGCAGCGGCTCGATGGAAATTCCGTTCTGTTCGAGGAAGCCCTTGATCAGCAGGATCGACTGGATCGCGATGAAGATGTCCTCGCCGAAGAACACGGCGATGTTGTCGACGCCCGACGCATGCGCGCGGATCTGCTGGCGCACCGACTCGGGCAACTCGCCGTGCCGGTTGACGGCGGCGGCCTCGGCCATCGGCGCGATCAGCGGCCGCACCATCTGCGCGTGGCCGCCGAGCGACGTGAGGCCCAGCGCGGCCGTCACCTGGCGCAGCACGAAGTACAGCATCAGCACGCGGCCCGTGGTCGCCGCCTGCACGCGCGAGATCATCCGCTTCGCCTGCTCCTTGAGGCCGTTGCGCTCGAGCAGCGCGATCACCGGCAGCGTCAGCCAGATGAGCCCCATGTAGCGGTTCTCGGTGAACGCCTTGCCGAACGCGCTGACGATGTCGACGAGATTCAGCCCGCCCGCCAGCCCCGTCGCGAGCCCCGCGACCGTGACCACCAGCAGCGCATTGAAGCGCAGCGCAAAACCGATCACGACGATCGGCACCCCAATCAGCACCAGCATTGCTCCTCCTTGTGTCGAACCCGCGGCGCCCGGACACCGCGCCGCCGGCCCGGTATCGACCGGGCTCGGACGGCAAAATCTAACACGAGACTTTATCGATAAAAAGTCGACAAATTACCGACTCGGGTAAACGTTGAAACGCGCGCATGCTGCGTCGGGCCGCGAGCTGCCCGCGTTTCGTCGGAGGAATCGGCGGCCGGCAGGCCGCAGTGGGTGCGTTGGGTGCGTCGGGTGCGTCGGGTGCGTCGGGTGCGTCGGGTGCGTCGGGTGCGTCGGGTGCGTCGGGTGCGTCGGGTGCGTCGGGCGCGCCGGGCACCTCGAGCGCGGCAGGCGATGTCCCGCGACAGCGCCATGCTCGCGCGGGGCCCGCGCGCGTGGCGCGGCCCCGGAGCGCCGACTAAACTGGAA
The DNA here is from genome assembly GCF_000731655.1 of Burkholderia sp. MSh2. NCBI lineage: Bacteria > Pseudomonadati > Pseudomonadota > Betaproteobacteria > Burkholderiales > Burkholderiaceae > Burkholderia > Burkholderia sp. MSh2. The sequence goes on from NZ_JPGM01000079.1 coordinate 24,265, forward strand.
AGCATCGGCAACGTACGGGAGAGTCGCCATGATTGACGTATTCCAGACCATCGGCAGCCGCGCGTTCTCCGCTCATCTGGCGAAGGACGGGATGGTGACGCTGATGGAGCAACGCCACGAGGTCGACCGCGTGACGCTGGCGACCGCCTATGCCGCGCTCGTCGAGGAGGCCGAGGCGGAAGCCGACCTGCTCGACGCGACGGTCGAAGGGATGATGCGCGCGCTGATCCAGGGGTACGCGCGCAGCCATTGACGGCGCGGCCGCGCCCGCGAAGCGCGGCCGGTTTCCGCCGGGGACTGCCGAAGGCGGCGCCGGCGCCGGGCCGACACGGCGGAACGGCCGTACCTCCCCCGTCCCGCCGGCATCGATCCCGCCCGGCCGTGGCCGCTCGCTATTGCACCGTCAAACGCGCGCGCATCGTGTCGAATGCGGGCCGGTACGCGTCGAAGCGGTCGACGGGCGCCGTGAAGGACAGTTCGTACACGGTCGTCTCCGTCATCGTCGCGACGATCGCCTGCCGGATCGCCGTCGCGCCCTCGCGGCGCATGTCGCAGGTCGTCGCGAGCCCCGGCCGGCCGCCCAGCGGCGCCTGCACGGCTGCCGCGCATTGCGCGGTCCAGCCGCGCTGCCGGTAGCCGTCGACGATCACGTGCAGCATCGTCCCGAATTCGTCGTCGAGACGCGCGGCGCCGCGGTCGATCCGGACCAGCCGCATCAACGCCAGCGCGGCCTCGGGCGCACCCGATGCGCCGCGTTTCACCGCGACCTCGTTCGAACCGGGCAGCGTCCTGCCGGCGCGGGTCGTCGGCGCGGGGCCGGCCTGGACGTCCCAGCCCGGCGGCCAGGGCACCGCCGCGGGCGCGTCCGCGAACGCCGCCGCGGATACGACGCACAGCCATGCGGCAATGGCGCGCACGATCAGGCGAAAACGGTTTTTTTCGCTCATGTTGCTCGACGGATCGGGTTCGGTGGACGGGGCTGGACAGCGCTGGACCGGGCCGGTGGCCGCGTCATGATCGCACGGCGTACCGTCCGCCGGCCCGCGGCGACCGGCTGGCGCGGGCCGCGCGCCCCCCGCTCGGCGCCGGGCGAATCCCCCCGTCACGCCTTTTACCATAGAGGAAACGCACTGAAACGACGTACCGTGCGAATTTTTCGATTGCCGACGCCCGCGTCGCATGACAGCATGCGGGCGTCGCCAACCGAAACGAATGCCGTGCCGGCCGGCCGCCGATGCCGATCGGCGGCGCCGAGCCGGCCGCCCCTTCCATGAACCCGGCCCACCTCCAGCATTACGAACCGACCGGAGAATTCCGCTTGTGAACATCGGCATCGTCAACGACCTCCCGCTAGCCGTCGAGGCGATGCGCCGCGCGATCGCGCGACGGCCCGAGCACCGCGTGCTGTGGGTCGCGACCGACGGCCCGCAGGCCGTCGAACTGTGCGCCGCGCAGCCGCCCGACGTCGTGCTGATGGACCTGGTCATGCCGAAATTCGACGGCATCGAAGCCACGCGGCGGATCATGCGATCCGAACGACCGTGCGCGATCCTGATCGTGACGAGTTGCATCGGCGCGAACGCGTGGCGCGTGTTCGAGGCGATGGGCGCCGGCGCGCTCGACGCGGTCGACACGCCGCGGCTCGGCGAAGGCGCGGCCGGCGACACGACCAAACTGCTGCTCGCGAAAATCGACCAGATCGGCCGCCTGCTCGACGCGCCCGGCGGCCCGCGCCTCGCCGGCATGCCGCTGCCCGCCAGCGGCGGCCCGCTGATCGCGATCGGCGCGTCGGCCGGCGGCCCCGGCGCGCTCGCGTCGATCCTCGGCGGCCTGCCGGCCGATTTCAACGCGCCGATCGTGATCGTGCAGCATGTCGACCGCGCCTTCGCCGAGGGCATGGCGCAATGGCTCGACGGCCAGACGCCGCTCGCCGTGCGCGTCGCGCACGAAGGCGACCGCCCGCAGCCGGGCGTCGCGCTGCTCGCCGCGACCGACGATCACCTGCGCATCACCCGCGCCGGCACGCTCGAATACACGCGCGAGCCGGCCGCCACGCCGTATCGCCCGTCGGTCGACGTGTTCTTCAACAGCCTGACCGAGCACTGGCCCGGCCGCGCGATCGGCGTACTGCTCACCGGCATGGGGCGCGACGGCGCGATCGGCCTGAAGGCGCTGCGGATGAAGGGCTACCATACGATCGCGCAGGACGAGGCGACGAGCGCCGTGTACGGCATGCCGAAGGCGGCCGCGACACTCGGCGCGGCGCGCGCGATCCTGCCGCTCGGACGCATCGCGGGCGAACTGGCGGCGCTCGCACGGATTTGAGCCCGATAAACATGTGCAACACCCATGCCCGTCCCCATCCGCATCGATCATGAGCATTGACCTGACTCGCCCGCCAGGCGGCCCCTACACGCCGCGCATCGACGTGCCGGCGATGGTACTGCTGGTCGACGACCAGACGATCGTCGCGGAAGCCGTACGGCGCGCGCTCGTCGACGAGGAAGGCATCGACTTCCATTACTGCCCGCGTTCGGACGACGCGATGGCCACCGCGATCGAGACGCGCCCCACCGTGATCCTGCAGGACCTGGTGATGCCCGGCATCGACGGGCTGAGCCTCGTGAAGGCGTACCGCGAGAATCCGGCGACGCGCGACGTGCCGATCATCGTGCTGTCGACGCAGGAAGAACCGGCGATCAAGAGCACCGCGTTCGCGGTCGGCGCGAACGACTACCTCGTCAAGCTGCCCGATCGCATCGAGCTGGTCGCGCGCGTGCGCTACCACTCGCGCTCGTACATGAACCTGCTGCAGCGCGACGAGGCCTATCGCGCGCTGCGGCAGTCGCAGCAGCAACTGCTCGAGGCCAACCTCGAGCTGCGACGCCTCACCCATTCGGACGGCCTGACCGGGCTGTCGAACCGGCGCTATCTCGACGAATACCTGTCCGCCGAATGGCGGCGCGGCACGCGCGAGCGCAGCGAGCTGTCGCTGCTGATGATCGACGTCGACAACTTCAAGCTGTACAACGACACATACGGCCACGTGTCGGGCGACAGCGTGCTCAAGCAGATCGCGTCGACCATCGAGCGCTGCCTCGGCCAGTCGGGCGATCTCGCCGCGCGCTTCGGCGGCGAGGAGTTCGCGGTCGTGATGCCGGCCACGTCGCCGGGCGCCGCGCGGCTGCTGGGCGAGAAGATCCGTCTCGCGGTCGAGGCGCTGCGGCTGCGGCACGCGCATTCGTCGACGGGCGACACCGTGACGATCAGCATCGGCGGCGCGACCATCGTGCCGATGTCCGGCCTGCCGACGACCGTGCTGATCGAGGCGGCCGACCGTGCGCTCTATCGCGCCAAGCACGAGGGCAAGAACCGCGTCGAGATCGACGCCACGCCGACGCAGACGCCCACGGGCGCCGGCGACTTCAGCACGCCGCGCATCGACTGAGCGCGCGCGCCGCTCACGCGCGGCGCAGCCGGCGCGCGTAGTCGTTCGCGTCGAGCGGATGGCTGAACAGGTAGCCCTGCTGCATGTCGCAGCCGATCTGCTGCAGGAAACGCGACTGCGCCTGCGTTTCGACGCCTTCGGCCGTCACCTTCATCCCGAGCGAATGCGCCATCGCGACGACGGCCTGCGTGATCGCGACCGCGTCGTGATGATCGGGCACGCCCGACACGAACGAGCGATCGACCTTCAGGTTGTGCAGCGGAAAACGCTTCAGGTAGGCGAGCGACGAATAGCCGGTGCCGAAATCGTCGACCGAGATCCGCACGTTCATGTCCGTGAGCGCCTCGAGCATCGGCAGCACGGTGTCCGTGTCGTTCATCAGCAGTCCTTCCGTGATCTCGAGTTCGAGCGCGGACGGATCGAGCCGCGTCTGCGCGAGACAGCGATCGACCGATTCGACCAGCCCTTCGTGGAACTGCCGAGGCGACAGGTTGACGGCCAGCATCAGGTCGGGCGCGATCGTGCGGCGCCATTCCGCCGCCTGCCGGCACGCGGTTTCGAGCACCCACTGGCCGATCGCGACGATCTGCCCCGTATCTTCCGCGACCGGGATGAACTCCGTCGGCGACATCGGCCCGAGCTCGGGGCTGGTCCAGCGCAGCAGCGCTTCGGCGCCGACCGTGCGGCCGCTGCGCGCATCGACGACGGGCTGATACGCGAGCCGCAGCATGTCCGACGAAAGCGCGCGCCGCAGCGACTGCTCGATCGCGAAACGGCGCTGCAGCCGCTGGTTCAGCTGCGCCGTGAAGAACGTGAAGTGGTTGCGGCCGCGCTGCTTCGCCTCGTACATCGCCGAATCCGCGTTGCGCATCAGCGTGACCGCATCGTCCCCGTCGCGCGGCGCGACGCTGATCCCGATCGACACGCCCAGCCAGTATTCGTTGTTCGCGATCGCGAACGGCTTCGCGATCGTGTCGATCACCTCGCGTGCGAGCGCCGCGAGCCGGTCGGGATCGTCGCAGTCGTCGACGAGCATCACGAACTCGTCGCCGCCGACGCGCGTCAGCGCGTACCGGCCGCCGCCGCAGGCCGCGAGCCGCGCCGCGACGCTGCGCAGCAGCGCGTCGCCCGCGTCGTGGCCGGCCGTGTCGTTGACCTTCTTGAAGCCGACGAGATCGATGAACAGGATCGCGACGCGCGCATGCCCGCAGAACAGCTCGCGCATGCGGTCGGCAAGCCAGCGGCGGTTGTAGAGGCCCGTCAGCGCATCGCGCGTCGCCAGGTAGCGCAGTTGCTCCTGCGCCTCGCGCACGGGGCCGATGTCGTTGAACGACACGAGGACCGAGTCGGCCTGCCGCTCGCCCGGCTTCACGATCGGCACCGCGTTGCCGCGCACCCAGATGATGTCGCCGTCCGCCAGGCCGAAGCCGACCGTGTAGTCGAGCATCGGCGTGGCCGTCTCGAGCGCGACCCGGCTCGGCCAGTCGTCGGGCGCGATCGGCGTGCCGTCCTCGTTCAGCTTGCGCAGGATCACCGTCGACAGCCGCCGGCCGACGAGGTCGCCCTGCACCCGCATCATCCGGTTCGCGCTCGGGTTGCTCGCGACCACGACGTCGTCGCGCGACACGACGAGGATGCCCTCGTTCAGGCTGTTGACCACGAGCCGGTGATGCTCCTCGCTGCGCGCGAGCTGCCGCGCGATCCGGTCCTGGTGCACCGCGAGGCCGACGCTGTTGCCGATGTCGCGCAACAGCTCGGTTTCCTCGTCGCCCGGCCGGCGCGGCCGGCGGTGATAGACGGCGAACGCGCCGAGCACGGCGCCCGCATCGTCGAGGAACGGCACCGACCAGCACGCGCGCAAGCCCAGCGGCAACGCGACGGCCCGGTAGTCGGCCCATAGCGGATCGGTTTCGATGTCCTCGACGGCGACCATCCGGCGCAGGTACATCGCGGTGCCGCACGAGCCCGCCGCGGGCCCGATCGGCGCGCCCTCGATCGCCGCGCTGTACTGCGCGGGCAGCGACGGCGCGGCGCCGACATGCACGTGCACGCCGTCCGGATCGAGCAGCAGGATCGTGCACGAGGCGCCGTCGCCGAGCAAAGCCTCGGCGCGCCGGCAGACCTCGATCAACAGGTCCGGCAACGGTGTATTGCGCGTGATCAGCCTCAGCACGCTCTGCTCGGACGCGAGCACTTCCGCTGCGAGCCCGAGGCTGTAACGAGAACTATGCGGTTCGGTATTCAAGATGAATCCTGCCGTCTGTCCGATCGGGTCTGATACGCCCGATTCGTTTTCGATCTTTCGTGCCCTTGCCGCCCCGGATTCATGCCGATACCCGGTGCGCCCCGTATCGCGCGCTGTGCCAAGGCGCGCCGAAAATACATTTAACACCAATCCGTGACACCCGGCTCATCCGCGCGCATCAGGGCTTACGCGCGGTCGGCGCGGCGCCTGCGGCCTGCTGTCAGCCCGCCGAAAGACTTGCGCGCGGCGCGACGGCCTCGGGCGCATTCGCACCCGGCCCGCGCCTTCACTGCAACCGATTCGTCAGCTATCTGACGAAACCCGTTTCGTTCGCGTTCATTCGTCCGCGCCGGGATGCGCGCGCGTCACGGCCTTCAGCGCATCGATCGCGGCCGCGATCGACGCACTCGCGGGCGCCGCATGCAGCGCGCCCACGCGGTCGGGCATCGTCGACAGCTTCAACGGCAACCGGCCGACGCGCTCGCCCGCGCGCATGGCCAGCCCGAATGCCCGGGACGACTGCACGAACAGGCACGGCGACTGCTCGGCGACCGTGCGGTTGGTCTGCCATGACACCGATTCCATCTGCACGTGCGGCGGCGGCAGGCCGGCCTTCGCGAACTCGGCGTCCAGCGCCGTGCGCGCCGGCGACCCGAGCGGCGGCGCGATCCACGGAAACGCGGCGGCGTCGCGCCACCCGATCCGCGCGCGCCCGAGCAGCGGATGGCGCGGCCCGCATACGACGATCATGTCGTCGCGATACAGCGGCGCGACGTCCAGCCCCGCGCCCAGCGCGGATGCATCGAGCCGGCACACGAGCAGGTCCAGCTCGCGACGCTGCGCCTGCGCGAGCATCCGGTCGAGCGTGTCCTCGCGCACGTTGAGCTGCACGAGGCAGCCGGCCTCCCGCAGCCACGCCAGCGCGCCCGGAATCAGCAGCGGCGCCATGTTCGGCAGCAGCCCGATCGACACCGGGCGGCCGGCGCCGGTGCGCAACGCGTCGAACGCGGGCGCGACGCCGCGCAGGTCGGTCAGCACGCGGCCGAGCCGTTCAAGCAGCGCATCGCCGTACAGCGTCGGCGCGACGCGCCGCGACGTGCGCTCGAACAGCGGCAGGCCGAGCGATTCCTCGAGCTCGCGCAGCCATTTCGACAGCGCGGGCTGCGTGATCGACGCGGCCTCGGCCGTGCGCGCGAAACTGCGCGTACGCGCGAGCGTGTCGAGCGTTTCCATGTCGCGCACGCGCAACCGCCGCAGCGCCTGCGCGATGCGCTGCTCGTGGGCCGGCGCGCCGGGCGGCGCAAGCGGTTCGGGCCGGGTGCGGCCGGCCGGGCTGCGGGGGGCTGGGGTCACGGGCGTCTCCGTCATTCATGTCGGTCAGGTTATCGATCGACCCGGATCTTTCATCGATCGATACGCGATCCTGCCGCATAGTCGTCGCCATGAACACCCCCGGCACGATCAGGAGACGCCCCACATGAAAGACGATCAGGACACCCCGGCCGCCGGCCCCACCGCGCGCCGCCAGTTCCTCAAGCTGGCCGGCGCGGCGGTCGCGGCGGCCGGCTTCGGTGCCGACGCGGCGGCCGCGCCCACGCCGCCGGCCGAACCCGCCGCAGGCGCGGGCCCGGGCGTCGATCCCGCCCCCGCGTTCCACGGCGCGGCGCACGCGCCCGCCGCGCCGCCCGCCGGTTACAACATCCTGTTCATCCTGACCGACCAGGAGCGCCACTTCGACCGTTGGCCGTTTCCGGTGCCGGGCCGCGAAGCGCTGCGCCGCGACGGGATCACGTTCATGCATCACCAGATCGCCGCGTGCGTGTGCTCGCCGTCGCGCTCGACGGTCTACACGGGGCAGCACATCCAGCACACGGGCGTGCTCGACAACGCGGGCCTGCCCTGGCAGAAGGACATGTCGCCGGACGTGCGCACCGTCGGCCACATGCTGCGCGACGCCGGCTACTACGCCGCGTATCTCGGCAAGTGGCACCTGAGCGGGTCGCTGCACGAGACCGCCAGCCCCTATACCGCGCCCGTGGCCGACTACAACCGCACGATCCGCTCGTACGGCTTCGACGACTATTTCGGCGTGGGCGACCTGATCGGCATGGTGCGCGGCGGCTACCAGTACGACGGCATCACGACCGAGGCCGCGGTGAGCTGGATGCGCAACCACGCGCCGCGTCTCGCGAAGGAAGGCAAGCCGTGGTTCCTCGCGGTGAACCTCGTGAACCCGCACGATGCGATGTTCGTGAATACCGACACGGCCGGCTCGACGGTGCAGGACGCGAACCACCCGCTGCTCGGCAACGCGCCGCCGCCCGACGACGCGCTGTATCGCACGTCGTGGCGCGACGTACCGCTCGCGGCATCGCGGCGGCAGCCGTACGACGAACCGGGGCGGCCGCCCGCGCACGGCATGTTCGACGCCGCGCATGCAAACCTCGTCGGGCGCTATCCGTTTAGCGACGAACGCCTGCGCATCTACCAGGACAACTACTTCAACTGCGTGCGCGACTGCGACACGCACGTCGTGCGCCTGCTGCAGTCGCTGCAGTCGCTCGGTCTCGACGAGCGCACGATCGTCGTGATGACCGCCGACCACGGCGACCACGTCGGCGCGCACCAGCTCGTCGGCAAGGGCGCGACCGCGTACCAGCCGCAGAACCACGTGCCGCTCGTGATCCGCCATCCCGCCTATCCGGGCGGCGCGCAGTGCGATGCGCTGACGTCGCACATCGACATCGCGCCGACGCTGCTCGGGCTGACCGGCCTCGACGACGCGCGCCTCGCGCCGATCCGCGGCGGCGCGCTGAAGGGGCGCGACCTGACGCGCTGGCTCGCGCGGCCGGCCGATGCGAAGCGGCACGCGGTGCGCGATGCCACGCTGTTCAACTACGCGATGCTGCTGTACTACGACAGCGAATGGATGCTGAAGGAGCTGGGCACGCTGCGGCAGCAAGGCGTGCCCGAGGACGAGCTGCTGCGCCGCGCGCTGGCGCAGCAGCCGGATTTCCGGTTGCGCGGCACGATCCGCAGCGTGTTCGACGGCCGCTACCGGTTCGCGCGCTACTTCTCCCCGCTCGAATTCAACCGGCCGACGACGCTGGAGGACCTGTTCGCGCGCAACGACGTCGAACTGTTCGACGTCGCGAGCGATCCGGGCGAGATGCGCAATCTCGCGACGGACCGCAAGAAGAACGGCGAGTTGCTGCTCGCGATGAACGACCGCCTGAACGACCTGATCGCGAGCGAAGTCGGCGACGATCGCCCCGACGTCATGCCGATCCGGGACGGCAAGGTACAGGTGCAGGTCCGGAAGCGGCACTGACGGAACGGAAATCGGCTTGACGCAGGTCGCGCGCAGGCCACTGCGTCAATCGAAAATCACGATGTACGGGTATCCGCATCGCACGCTTTCCTGGAAGAGTGTCGCGCGCTTGTCGTCGACGATATGCGCGAATCCGGATGTGCGACACTGCGTCATCACCGAATCGTCCGGATGCTTGTATCGACCGGTTGGCAGCGCCGGTGCAAGAAACAGGGGCCGGTCGTCAAGCGTCCTGGCCAACGCGTCCAGTCTCCCCAGATCTCGACCGTAGCTGCGTACCGACCCGTGATGCGGCAACACCAGTACCGAAACCGTTCGCAACTCGGCCTCGTAGTGCCCCAGGAATTTCTCCAGTTTCGTATCGTCGTCCAGATTCAGGTCCCCGGTATGAATCCAGCCGACACTTCGAGTGCTTCGAATGCCTTTTTCCCTGGCCCACGCCGCGCCGTCGGCGGTCGTCTGAACGTGTCGGCTGAACCATTTCACGGGACGGTTCGTGCCACTCTGCACCGGGCCGGAGTACACGCACATCGACGCATCGTTATAGTCCGTCAGTCCGGGCAGGCGTCGGTACACTTGGCCGAGCAGGCACTTGACACTGATTGCGCTCTCGACGACGGTCTCTTTTCCAGTCAGCGTGAAAATTGCGCCACTCGCCTGCTCCGCCGGGATCTTGTCCTCGAGCCTGTCTTTCATGGCTTGCGCCACGCCGGAACGCCCCGGGTCGTCCACCAGCGCGGCGATGGCATCCTTCAGGTCGTCGAAGAACGGATGCATCCAGATTTTCTCGAGCTGGGCCGGGCAGGTCCACTCGTACGAATAGAAACGGAATGCCCAGTCGATATCCACGAGGCCGATCGAGGTGGTCGACGGCAAAACCGCTGCGGCGCCATCCAGCAATTTGCGAAGCGCGTCCGGCATCAGCGGATTGGCGGCGTCGCGGTCATCTCTCGCCCCTCCGGGCTCGACCGGTCCGGCGTCGCGCACGATGACCGGGTGGCCATATCGCCCGTCATACAAGCCGGTAACGATGTCGATCGACCGGACGATCGAGCCGGCTTCCGCGTCCTCCTCCACCTCGAACGCGAGCCGGGTCGTCATCCAGCGTGCGTACGCGTGCTCGTCGACGTGAGGAAGAAACACGTATCGGAATTGTGCCGTTTGCGTGAGTTCCGGCACGCCGTCGATATGGTCCAGGTCCAGGTGACTGATGGCCAGGATGTCATGTTGCGTGGGAACGCCGCCGGTGAATGTCTCGATCAGCGGCTTCCTGGTTTTCAGGCTTCCGCCGCCACAGTCGACGACAACGCTGAATCGCGCGCTGCCGGCATGAACGACGGTCGAGTGGAAACCACCCTGACCGATGGAGAATTGATTGCGGTCGACCGAGTAGAACAAGATGTGCCCCCGTAGTGCGTCGTGGCGCAGGCGCTCATCCATCACCGCTTCCCGGCTGTCGCGGCCCGCTCGATTTTGGCTGCAATTTATACACGATGACGGACATCCTGTCGTCGACGCAGTCAATACGGCCGCGCGAATCGCGCACAATCCATATACATGCTCTAATGCGGACGGCAGGCCCTGCCCGTTGCCGCCGTCGGCCATCGCCGCCGCGGCCTGTTCCGATCCCCCGCCCACGCAAAGGACCGCATGACGAACCCCACTGAAATCAAGGCGCTCGTTTTCGATGTCTTCGGAACGATCGTCGACTGGAGAAGCGGCGTCGCACACGGCGCCGCCGCGTTCCTCGATCGCTACGCGCCCGCGCTCGACCCGTTCGAATTCGCCGATGCCTGGCGCGCCGAATATTCGCCATCGATGGAAGAAATCCGCAGCGGGCGCCGCCGCTACGTGCGGCTCGACGTCCTGCACCGCGAGAACCTCGTGCGCACGCTCGACCGCTACGGAATCGCCGACGTGCCCGACGCCGACCTCGACGCGCTCAACCTCGCTTGGCACCGCCTCGATCCGTGGCCCGACGCGGTCGCGGCGCTGCACCGGCTGAAGCGGCGCTTCATCATCGCGCCGCTGTCGAACGGCAACATCCGGCTGATGGTCGACGTCGCGAAACGCGCGGGGCTGCCGTGGGATGCGATTCTCGGCGCCGAGGTCGTGCGCGCATACAAGCCGTCGCCGCAGGTATACAGCGACACGGTCGAGATTCTCGGCATCGCGCCGGCCGAACTGTGCCTGGTCGCCGCGCACAACGGCGATCTCGCGGCCGCGCGCCGGCAGGGGCTGTCCACCGCGTTCGTGCTGCGCCCGACCGAGCACGGGCCCGGCCAGACGACCGACCTGCAGGCCGCCGACACATGGGATTTCGACGTCAGGAACCTGAACGAACTCGCGGATCGGCTCGGCTGCCCGGATTGAGCGGCACGCCGACCGGCGTTCGGGCGGGCCGCGCGATCGGCCCGTCGCGAACCGGTTGCGCCGCGACCGGAGCCCGCGACACGTTTCCCGGTCGAACCCGTTACGCATGCCGCACGGTCGCCACGTGCGCCGGCTTGTCCGGCGCGGCGACATGATCGAGAATGCAGCGACGCCGATCGCGTTCCGGCGCCCGGCAGCACTCACAGGAGAACCGAGATGGACGATCACCCGAACGGCCTGGACGCTGCATTCATCGCCAGGCAGCGCCAGCGGCTCGAAGCCTTGCAGCGGCAGGTGCTCGGCGGCGAGGAAAACACCATCGCACAGGGCCGGCAACAGCAGGAAACGAGCGGCGCGGAGGCCGGCGAACGCGAGGACGACGCGCAGACGCTCGAACAGGACGTCGCAAACCAGGCGCTGCGCAACGTCAATGTCCGCCGGATCGCCGATATCCAGCGCGCGCTGGAAAAGATCGCGGACGGCACCTACGGATACTCGGACGAAAGCGGCGATCCGATCCCGATCGAGCGGCTCGAAGCCTTGCCGGAAGCGATATATACCGTCGCCGAAGAAAGCCGGCGCGAATCGGGCCGGTAACCCGCGGCGCGACCATCGCGACGGCGGCGTCGCACGGGCCGTCGCGGCCCGCACCCGGCAGGATTGCCCGGCGTTGCCGCCCGCACCCCGAACCCGGCGGACGCCATCGTGACGTCCACCCCCGTCCCCACCCGGGAGAACGCCATCCGTCGGCGTGAGCGGCTCGCTCGCGTTGGCGTCATGCCGCTGACACATCCTTTGCGCGTCGTCATACGGATGCAAAGGATTCCAGAATACAGTGCACCGCTCGCTTGCCTTTTTGCCGGCGCCAACGCACAGAATGCCGCGCGCCGCCGAAACACAGCGCGCACTGTGCGCCGCAACGCAAACATCATGCGGGATACTGCGCGGTCTCGCGCGGCGCGGCCGAGCGTCGACGCGCCGCGTGCGGCGGCATCGACGGATTGTCCGGCGGTCCCCTATCGAAGCCAAGGAACAGCATGCCGAATCAAAGCAAATCGCCGTTGCTGCTCACCAGTGGAATCGGTGCGCTGGGTGTCGTGTTCGGCGACATCGGCACGAGCCCGCTCTACACCTTCAAGACGGTGCTCGACCTGACGGGCGGCACGAATCCGCAAACCATCCTCGGTGTCGTGTCGCTGCTGGTCTGGACCCTGATCGTCGTCACGACCGTCAAGTACGCGGGATTCGCGATGCGTATCGACAACGACGGCGAAGGCGGCATCCTCGCGCTGATGGCGCTGCTCGGGGTGAAGCGGCACCGGCGTCCGCTGATCGTCGCGGCCGGCCTGTTCGGCGCGGCGCTGATTTACGGCGACGGCGCGATCACGCCGGCGATTTCCGTGCTGTCCGCCCTCGAAGGGCTGACGCTCGTCGAACCGACGCTCGAGCCGTACGTGCTGCCGCTGGCCATCCTGATCCTGTTTGCGCTGTTCGCGCTGCAGCCGCTCGGAACTGCGAAGATCGGCCGTGCGTTCGGGCCGATCATGGCCCTGTGGTTCGTCGTGATGGCCGTGCTGGGCATTTCCGGCATCGTGCGCCATCCGGCGATCCTGTGGGCGCTCAATCCGGTGCATGGCATCACCTACCTGATTCATAGCGGCGGCACCGGTTTTCTCGTGCTCGGCGGCGTGTTCCTGTGCGTGACGGGCGCCGAGGCGCTGTACGCGGACATGGGGCATTTCGGCGCGAAGCCCATCAAGTTCGCCTGGAGCATGCTCGTGTTTCCGAGCCTGGTGCTCAACTACGCGGGCCAGGGGGCGCTCGTCCTGGCCGGCGCCTCCACCAGCGGCAACATCTTCTACCGCCTGTGCCCCGGGTCGCTCACGCTGGCGCTCGTGATCCTGTCCACGGTCGCGACCGTGATCGCCAGCCAGTCGATCATCACCGGCGCGTTCTCGATGACGCGCCAGGCCATCCAGCTCGAATGGATGCCGCGCATGAAGATCGTGCAGACGTCGCAGGCCGGGTACGGGCAGATCTACATCGGCGCGGTCAACTGGACGCTGATGATCGTCACGATCGGCCTCGCGCTGCTGTTCCGCAAGTCGGACAACCTGGCCGGCGCCTACGGGATCGCGGTCTCCGCAACGATGCTGATGACCACGGTGCTGCTGTTCATCGCCATGCGCGAGATCTGGGGCTGGAACCTGGCCGCCAGCGGCACGGTGGCGGCGCTGTTCTTCACGTTCGACACCGCGTTCTTCACGTCGAACGTGCTGAAGCTGTTCGACGGCGGCTACGTGCCGCTGCTGCTCGCCGCGCTCGTGTATCTCGTGATGTATGTCTGGCATCGCGGCGTGACGGCGGTCGCCGCCCGGCTTGCCGAGCACCCGGTTTCCGTCGACACGTTCATGCATGCGACCGACGACACGCTCGCCCGCGTGCCGGGCACCGCGGCATTCCTGACCCGCACGAAGGACGGCGTGCCGCCGGTGCTGCTCTGGTACGTCCGGCACAGCCGGGCGCTGCAACGCAACGTGCTCGCCGTGACGCTCGACATCGCGTCGAAACCCTGGGTCGACCCCGACAACCGGATCGCGATCGCGGAGCCGTTGCCCGGCTACTGGACGGTGACCGCGACCTACGGGTTCATGGAACGCGCCGACCTGCCGGCGCTGATGACGCAGATCGCTACCCGGCACGGCTGCCCGGTCGATCCGGCCGCGCTGACGTATTTCATCGGGCGGGAGCGCGTGACGAGCCGGGATGACGGGACAGGCTTGCCGCGCTGGATGGCGTCGGCGTTCGGGCTGATGCTGCGCAACTGCACGCGGGTCACGGATTATCTGCGCGTGCCGGCCGACCAGGTGGTCGATCTGGGCCGGCAGGTCTCGATCTAGCGCACGGCCGCGGTCGCGCCGCCGCCCGGTTCCCGGGCGCACGCGCGGCGGCGCGACTTTTGCGGCGCGCGGCCGCCCGTGCGCCGCGGCCATGCTCGCGGGGCGGCGCGCCGCCGTCTGCGCCCGCCGCTATGCCGGCTCGCCGACGAACCGCAGCGTCCCCGACTCCCCCATCAGCAATTCCCGATTCGCGTCCGCCGCCGCGCGCAGGTAATCCCACAGCGCGGTCACGCGCCGCAGCTTGCGCAGATCCTCGCGGCACGTCAGCCAGAAACAGCGCGTGACGACCACGTCGCGCGGCAGCACCGGCACCAGCGCCGGCTGCGTGGCCGCCATGAAGCACGGCAGGATCGCGAGGCCGCCGCCCTGCAGCGCCGCGAAATACTGCGCGATCACGCTGGTCGTGCGCAGCCCGGCCGTCGCGCCCGGCACCGCGCGATCCAGGTACAGCAGTTCGTTGCTGAACGCGAGATCGTCGACGTAGCTGATGAACGCGTGCCGCGCGAGATCGTCCGTGCAGGCGATCGGCGCGTGGTTCGCGAGATAGTCGCGCGTCGCATAGAGCCGCAACTGGTAGTCGCACAGCCTGGTGACCACGTAGGGCCCGCGCTCGGGCCGCTCGAGGGTGATCGCCAGGTCGGCCTCGCGCTTCGGCAGGTTGACGAAATGCGGGACCGGCAGCAGGTCGACCGTCACGTGCGGATGGTCGGCGCGGAACCGCGCGAGCTGCGGCGCGAGGAAAAAGCAGCCGAACCCTTCGGTCGACCCGATCCGCACGTGGCCCGACAGCGCCTCGCCGGTGTTCGCGACCTGGTCGCACGCGGACTGCACGGTCGTCTCCATCGCGTCCGCATACGCGACGAGCCGCTGGCCTTCGGCGGTCAGCGTGAAGCCGCCGGAGCGCGACTTGTCGAACAGCAGCGTGCCCAACGACGCCTCGAGCGCACGGATGCGCCGCGCGACGGTCGTGTAGTCGACGCCCAGCCGCTTCGCGGCGCCGCTCGCGCGCTGCGTGCGGGCGACTTCGAGGAAAAAACGCAGGTCGTCCCAGTTCAGGTTGCCGGAAACCGGCTCGGTGACGTGTCGCATCGGCAAGGAAAAAGGCTGGAGTCTCCGGACCGGCCGTCGATATGCATAAATGCACATCGAACCGGTTTCTTTATCGGTACATGATGAATCTGCGCATAACTATACTCGACCGTGACCTGCGGACCACGAGCCGCGGCAACCCAAACGGAGACACCATGCAGACGCGATCCACCCTCGATGAGCATGCGACAGTCGCGGCGCCGGCGCCCGCGCGCACCGCGAAGCACTACCTGCTGGCCGGCTGGGCCAGCATGGCCGGCACCACGATCGAGTGGTACGACTTCTTCCTCTACGGCACGGCCGCCGCCCTCGTGTTCAACCGCATCTTCTTCCCGTCGCTGGACCCCGTCGTCGGCACGCTCGCCGCGTTCGGCACGTTCGCGGTCGGCTTCATCGGGCGGCCGATGGGCGGCATCGTGTTCGGCCACTTCGGCGACCGGATCGGCCGCAAGTCGATGCTGATGATCACGCTGCTGCTGATGGGCGTGCCGAGCATGATCATCGGGCTGATCCCGTCGTACGACCGCATCGGCTACTGGGCCGCCGCGCTGCTGATCGCGATGCGCTTCCTGCAGGGCATGGCCGTCGGCGGCGAATGGGGCGGCGCGGTGCTGATGGCGGTCGAGCACGCGCCGAAGGGCCGCAAGGGGCTGTTCGGCAGCCTGCCGCAAACGGGCGTCGGGCTCGGCCTGATCCTGTCGTCGCTCGCGATGGCCGCGGTCGCCGCGCTGCCGGAAGCCGACATGCTGTCGTGGGGCTGGCGCGTGCCGTTCCTCGCGAGCATCGCGCTCGTCGGCCTCGGCTGGTTCATCCGCGCGCGAGTGCCGGAATCGCCCGACTTCGAGAAGGTGCAGCGCCAGGGCAAGGCCGAGAAGTCGCCGGTCATGGCCGCGCTGCGCCGCCATCCGCGCGAGGTGCTGACGATCGTCGGCGCACGCGCCGCCGAGAACACGTGGTTCTACATGGTCGTCACGTTCGCGCTCGCTTACGCGACGCAGCAGCTGCATCTGCCGAAGGCCGACATGCTGCACGCGATCACGGCGGGCGCCGCGCTGTCGCTCGTCACGATGCCGCTGTGCGGCCACCTGAGCGACCGCATCGGCCAGCGCCGGATGTTCGCGATCGGCCTCGTGCTGATGTGCGCGTTCGCCGCGCCGTTCTTCATGATGCTCGGCACGCAGCACACGTCGACCGCCTGGTGGGCGATCGTGCTCGGCCTCGGCGTCGTGTTCCCGATCCTCTATGCGCCGGAAGCGCTGCTGTTCGCGCAGCAGTTCCCCGCGGAAATCCGCTACAGCGGCATCTCGCTGTCGGTGCAGCTCGCCGGCGTGATCGGCGGCGGCTTCGCGCCGATGATCGCGACGTCGCTGCTCAAGACCGGCGGCGGCCAGCCGCATTACGTGATCGCGTACCTCGTCGGCTTCGGCGTGTTCGCGCTCGCCTGTACCGCGCTGATGCGTCCGGCGCGCGCCTGATCGCGCCTGATCGCGCCAGCGCCGGATCGATTTCGGTTCGTCCCGCCTCCGCCGTGCACGCACGCGCGGTGGATGCCTGAGCCCCTTTTTTTATCGCCACACCGTTTCCCGGAGACTCCATGAACGCCGCAGTTCCCCAGACCACCCTCGCCCTGCCCACCGCCAAGCTGCTGATCGACGGCGCGTTCGTCGAATCGCAAAGCGCCGAATGGGGCGACATCGTCAACCCCGCGACGCAGGAAGTGATCGGCCGCGTGCCGTATGCGACGCTCGACGAGGTCGACGCCGCGATCGCGTCCGCGCAGCGCGCATTCCAGACCTGGAAGACGACGCCGATCGGCGCGCGGCTGCGCATCATGCTGAAATTCCAGGATCTCGTGCGCCGCAATCTCGAACGGATCGCGCACACGCTGACGGCCGAGCAAGGCAAGACGCTGCCCGACGCGCAAGGCGACATCTTCCGCGGCCTGGAAGTCGTCGAGCACGCATGCTCGATCGGCACGCTGCAGCAGGGCGAATTCGCGGAGAACGTCGCGGGCGGCGTCGATACCTACACGCTGCGCCAGCCGATCGGCGTGTGCGCGGGCATCACGCCGTTCAACTTCCCCGGGATGATCCCGCTGTGGATGTTCCCGATGGCGATCGTCTGCGGCAACACCTTCGTGCTGAAGCCGTCGGAGCAGGACCCGCTGTCGACGATGCAGCTCGTCGAACTCGCGATCGAGGCCGGCGTGCCGCAAGGCGTGCTGAACGTCGTGCACGGCGGCAAGACGGTGGTCGACCGCCTCTGCACGCATCCGGACATCAAGGCGATCTCGTTCGTCGGCTCGACGCGCGTCGGCACCCACGTGTACAACCTCGGCAGCCAGCACGGCAAGCGCGTGCAGTCGATGATGGGCGCGAAGAACCACGCGGTCGTGCTGCCCGATGCGCACCGCGAGCAGTCGATCAACGCGCTCGTCGGCGCGGGCTTCGGCGCGGCCGGCCAGCGCTGCATGGCGACCTCGGTGGTCGTGCTGGTCGGCCGCGCGCGCGACTGGCTGCCCGAGCTCGTCGAGAAGGCGAAGGCG
>NZ_JPGM01000080.1:0-34639 GCF_000731655.1 Burkholderia sp. MSh2
TGAAGGTCAATGCGGGCGCGGAAGCCGGCACGGACGTCGGGCCGGTCGTGTCGAAGGCGGCGAAGGAACGCATCCTGTCGCTGATCGACGCGGGCGTGAAGGCCGGCGCGAAGCTCGAACTCGACGGCCGCGACGTGAAGGTGCCGGGCTACGAGCAGGGCAACTTCGTCGGCCCGACGATCTTCTCGGGCGTGACGACCGACATGCCGATCTACACGGAAGAAATCTTCGGGCCGGTGGTGGTCGTGATGGAAGCCGACACGCTCGACGAAGCCATCGCGCTCGTCAACCGCAACCCGATGGGCAACGGCGTGGGCCTGTTCACGCAGAGCGGCGCGGCCGCGCGCAAGTTCCAGAGCGAGATCGACATCGGCCAGGTCGG
This sequence comes from Burkholderia sp. MSh2, assembly GCF_000731655.1. Taxonomy (NCBI): domain Bacteria; kingdom Pseudomonadati; phylum Pseudomonadota; class Betaproteobacteria; order Burkholderiales; family Burkholderiaceae; genus Burkholderia; species Burkholderia sp. MSh2. The sequence goes on from NZ_JPGM01000080.1 coordinate 383, forward strand.
CATCAACATCCCGATCCCGGTGCCGGTGCCCTACTTCAGCTTCACCGGCTCGCGCGGCTCGAAGCTCGGCGATCTGGGCCCGTACGGCAAGCAGGTCGTGCAGTTCTACACGCAGACCAAGACCGTGACCGCACGCTGGTTCGACGACGACGCGACGGTCGGCGGCGTGAACACGACGATCGCGCTGCGCTGATGCCCGGGAGCCAGCACATGGAAATCGCATTCATCGGGCTCGGCAACATGGGCGGCCCCATGGCCGCCAACCTGCTCAAGGCCGGCCACGCGCTGACGGTGTTCGACCTCGACGCGCACGCGGTCGACGCCGCGGTGCGCGCGGGCGCGACCGCCGCCGGCTCGCCGCGCGACGCGGCCGCGCGCGGCGCGGTCGTGATCACGATGCTGCCGGCCGCCCAGCACGTGCGCGCGGTCTATCTCGGCGACGACGGCGTGCTGGCCGGCGCGCGCGCCGGCGCGACGCTGATCGACTGCAGCACGATCGATCCCGGCACCGTGCGCGCGGTGGCCGACGCGGCCGCGCAGCGCGGCTTCCCGCTCGCCGACGCGCCCGTGTCGGGCGGCACCGGCGGCGCGCAGGCCGGCACGCTGACCTTCATGGTCGGCGCGGAAGGCGCGCTGTTCGAGCGCATCCGCCCCGTGCTGCTCGACATGGGCCGGAACGTCGTGCATTGCGGCGGAACGGGCACCGGGCAGATCGCGAAGATCTGCAACAACCTGCTGCTCGGGATCTCGATGATGGGCGTGTCGGAGGCGATGGCGCTCGGCGCCGCGCTCGGCATCGACCCGGCGGTGCTGGCCGGCATCATCAACACCTCGACCGGGCGTTGCTGGAGTTCGGACACGTACAACCCGTATCCGGGCGTCAGCGACACCGCGCCGGCCGCACGCGGTTACGCGGGCGGCTTCGCGGCGAACCTGATGCTGAAGGATCTCGGGCTCGCGACCGAAGCGGCGCGGCATGCGCATCAACCGGTGTGGATGGGCGCGCTCGCGCAGCAGCTTTATCAGTCGATGAACCAGCAGGGGCTCGGCACGCTCGACTTCTCCGCGTGCGTGAAGCTGTACGAGGCGCAGCCGGCGTAAGCGCCGCGGCCCGCGCCGGACGTACGCCGGCCCGCGATGCACCTGCGTGCATCGCGGGCCGGTCTGCATGCGGGGGAGGAAAACCGCCGCGCCGCTTCGGCGGGCCGGGCGGCGCAACCGCGCCGCCGGCCGGTCAGCTGCGCGGGTTCGACGCCGTCTCGAAGGTCGGATGGCACTCGAACGCGAGTTCGGAACGCGCGCCGACGCGGCTGCCGCCGGTCAGCGCCTCCTGCTTCAGGCTCGCGCGCATGCCGCGCTGCGTGCAATAGCTGGTGGCTTCGTTGACCGCCCGCTCATGGGCGTCGGCCCATGTCGTCGACACGCCGACCGTGCGCGTCGTCACGGTGAACACGTTCGGATTCGACGTCGCGGTCACGTCGGAAGCGGTCGAACACGCGGCGAGCAAGCATGCGGCAGCCGCAACGGCCAACCATCGCAGGGTTCGGGAAGAAACGGAAGTGGACATGGGGGGCAGGCACGCGCCTTTTGGCGCGCATTGAGCAACATAGGCCACAGTATGCCTGCCCGATCGCCGGAGATCATGCCCCTTTCGGTGAACACATTGTTTCGAAAGGTTAAACGATACCGGTATCGCCCCGGTCGGTCGGGAATTTTGGGGCCATATTCGGTCCGCTCACGGGCCTTCCGGCATTTTTGACAGCCGCGACGCCGGGGCCGGCCGCACGGCCCGAACCGCCCCAAACAGAGAACCGCGACCGGGAGGCCCGCAAGGCCGGAAAACCGCCTCGCCGCTCCAACGCCTTCGCCACGGATCGCGCCCTCAAACCCACCATCCGCCTGCCTCACCCGGCCGCCACGGCCCGTCGCATTCCATTCATTTTCCGAATGCCACCCAGCCGAATATTTAATTTCCCATCGCCGGACGGCCCGCCCATACTCGCCAGCAAATCCGAGACATAACGTCCACGCCGGCCGGGCCAGCGCAATGCGCCCCCGCAGCCGGTTCGCGCCCCTGCACATGGAAGGAGACACCTGCGTGCAACTGGAAGCCACTCACCGCCCGGGCCTCATGCCCGGCGCGCACGACGCATCGCATCGAACCGACACGGCCGCGCACGATCCCGCGCTGAGCCCCCGGCTGCACAATTCCGACCTCGCGCCGACCCGGGCCGAGGGCCGCACATGGGGCCGCTACAGCATCTTCGCGCTGTGGACCAACGACGTGCACAACATCGCCAACTACTCGTTCGCGATCGGGCTGTTCGCGCTCGGCCTGTCGGGCTGGCAGATGCTCGCGTCGCTCGCGATCGGCGCCGTGCTCGTGTACGGCTTCATGAACCTCACCGGCTACATGGGCCAGAAGACCGGCGTGCCGTTCCCGGTGATCAGCCGGATGAGCTTCGGCATCTACGGCGCACTGCTGCCGGCGATGATCCGCGCGGTGATCGCGATCGCGTGGTTCGGCATCCAGACCTATCTCGCGTCCGTCGTGCTGCGCGTGCTGCTCACCGCGATCTGGCCGGGCCTCGCCGCGTTCGACCGGGACGCGATCCTCGGGCTGTCGACGCTCGGCTGGATCACGTTCGTCGCGATCTGGCTCGTGCAGATCGGCATCCTCACGTACGGGATGGAGATGGTCCGCAAGTACGAAGGGCTCGCCGGCCCGGTGATCCTGGTCACGACGCTGTCGCTCGCCGCATGGATGTTCAGCCGCACGGGCGGCCATCCCGCGATGTCGATCGGCAAGCCGCTGACCGGCCTGAAGATGTGGACGGAGGTGTTCGCGGGCGGCGCGCTGTGGCTCGCGATCTACGGCACGCTGGTGCTCAACTTCTGCGATTTCGCGCGCTCGTCGCCGAGCGCGAAGACGGTGCGCGTGGGCAACTTCTGGGGGCTGCCGGTCAACATCCTCGTGTTCGCGACGATCAGCTTCGTGCTCGCCGGCGCGCAGTTCAAGCTGAACGGCCACATCATCCACAGCCCGACGGAAATCATCGCGACGGTGCCGAACAGGCTGTTCCTCGTGCTCGGCTGCCTCGCGTTCCTGATCGTGACGGTCGCCGTCAACATCATGGCGAACTTCGTCGCGCCGGCCTTCGTGCTGACGAGCCTCGCGCCGCACCGCCTGTCGTTCCGCCGCGCCGGGCTGATCAGCGCGACGGTCGCCGTGCTGATCCTGCCGTGGAACCTGTACAACAGCCCGATCGTGATCGTCTACTTCCTGTCCGGGCTCGGCGCGCTGCTCGGCCCGCTGTACGGGATCATCACGGTCGACTACTGGCTCGTGCGCAAGCAGCGCGTGAATGTGCCCGATCTCTACACCGAAGCGCCGACCGGCGCCTATTTCTACACGCGCGGCGTGAACCGCAAGGCGCTCGCGGCACTCGTGCCGTCCGCGCTGATCTCGATCGCGCTCGCCGTCGTGCCGGCCTTCGGCGCGATGACGCCGTTCTCGTGGCTGCTCGGCGCGGCCATCGCGGGCGGCGTGTACTGGCTGCTGGCCGATCGCACGCGGCACTACGACGAGCGCTCGGGCGAGCACATCGCGGTCGCCTGCGCCCGACACTGAACCCACGCTTACGGAGTCACGATGAGGATCCTGGTAGTCAACGTCAACACGACCGCGTCGATCACCGACGCGATCGCCGCGCAGGCGCAGGCCGCCGCGTCGCCGGGCACGGAGATCGTCGGGCTGACGCCGCGCTTCGGCGCGGAATCGGTCGAAGGCAACTTCGAGAGCTACCTCGCGGCGATCGCGGTGATGGATCGCGTGCTGAGCTACGACGAACCGTACGACGCGGTGATCCAGGCCGGCTACGGCGAGCACGGCCGCGAAGGCCTGCAGGAACTGCTGACGGTGCCCGTCGTCGACATCACCGAAGCGGCCGCGAGCGTCGCGATGCTGCTCGGCCACCGCTACTCGGTGGTCACGACGCTCGACCGCACGGTGCCGCTGATCGAGGATCGCCTGAAGCTCGCCGGGCTCGATGCGCGCTGCGCGTCGGTCCGCGCGAGCGGCCTCGCGGTGCTCGAACTCGAAGAGAATCCGGCCCGCGCGATCGAGGCGATCGTCGGCCAGGCGCAGCGCGCGGTGAAGGACGATCGCGCAGAAGTGATCTGCCTCGGCTGCGGCGGGATGGCCGGCCTCGACCGGCAGATCGGGGAATGCACGGGCGTGCCGGTCGTCGACGGCGTCGCGGCCGCCGTCGCGCTCGCCGAGTCGCTGGTCCGGCTGAAGCTGACGACGTCGAAGGTGCGCACGTACGCGCCGCCGCGCCCGAAGCGGATCGTCGGCTGGCCGGGCACGTTCGTCAAATGAACGGCCGCCGGCCCGCGGCGATGCCGCGCGCGGACCTCGCCGTGCCGGGCGCCCCGTCGACATGCGGGACGCGGTAGGCCCGTCGTCGCCGCCGCGCGACGCGTCCGACGCCGCGCACGCGCTCGACCTCCTCGATGCGCGGCTGATGCGCATCCTGCTGGTGCTGCTGACCGAGCGCACCGTGTCGCGCGCGGCCGTGCGCCTGAACATGTCGCAGCCGGCGACGAGCGCCGCGCTCAAGCGCCTGCGCACGCTGCTCGGCGATCCGCTGCTGGTGCGCGGCCGCTACGGGATGGTGCCGACCGAGTTCGGCGCGCGGCTGATCGACCCGCTGCGCAACGCGCTGCGCGTGATCGACTTCATCCGCATCCAGCAGCCGACGTTCGACGCCCGCTCGTCGGTGCGCACCTATCGGATCGGCTGCCCCGACTACCTGAACGTGCTGTTCGTGCCGAAGCTCGTCGCGCTGTTCCGCGAGCGCGCGCCGAACGCGCAGCTCGTGTTCCATCCGCTCGGCGACGGCTTCGACGACGAGCGCGCGCTGGCCGACGGCGAGCTCGACGTCGTGATCGACAATCGCCCGGCCCGCTCGTTGCGCTTCCGGCAGGACGACCTGTTCGACGATCGCATCGTGTGCCTGATGCGCGCGACGCATCCGCTCGCGCGGCGCGGCGCGATGACGGCCGCCGAGTATGCCGACGCGCCCCAGCTGTGCCCGACGCCGTCGTGGCTCGAAGCGTCCGGCGCGATCGACCGGCAGCTCGAACGCGTGGGCCTGCAGCGGCGGATCGTCGTCACGCTGCCGCATTTCGAACTCGCCGCGCACGCGCTCGTGCGCACCGACATGCTCCTGACCACCACGTACCGGCTCGCGCGACACTATGCGAAGCTGCTGCCGCTCGCCGCCGTGGCGCTGCCGGCCGAGCCGCCGGAGATCGTGTACCGGATGACGTGGAACGAAGCGGGCGCGGGCGTCGACGGCGTGCGCTGGCTGCGCGGGCTGATCGCGGAAGCGACGCGCGCGTGGCTCGACGCCGAGGCCGGGCGGCCGGCGGTGGCTGCGGTGGCCGCCGGCGCGGCCGACGACGCGCGCGACGGCACGCCTGCCGTCACGGCCACGCCCGAACCGCCGCGACGCACGCGCCGCGGCCGGCCGACGCATTGCCGCGCCTCGCACCCGCCGAGGGCGGCGCGCGTCCATCGCGTCGCGACCAAGCCGCACTGAACGGCGCGACGCGATGCGACGGGCGCACGATGTCAGGTATGCCGCGCAAGCGTGAGCAAGATCGACAGCGACACGATCGATCCGAGCGTCGACAGCAGGATCGTGCGCGACGTCACGTGCGCTTCGCGCCCGTAGAACTCGGCCAGCATGTAAGGCCCCGTGCCGGTCGGCAGCGCGGCGAGCACGACGGCGATCTGCACGAGCACGGGCGGCATCGCGAACACGCGCACGCCGAGCCACCACGCGAGGGCCGGCTGCACGAACAGCTTCACCGCCGTCAGCGCGACGCTGCCGCGCGGCGCCGGACCGCCCGCCTCCCGCTTCTCCGCGAGAAACAACCCGAGACTGACGAGCGCACACGGGCTGGCGGCCGCGCCGAGCAACTTCAGGAACGTGTCGACGGGCGCGCCGAGCGGCACCCGGGCGGCCGATACGCAAACGCCCGCGAGCGGCGCGACGATCAGCGGATTGCGCAGCAGCGCGCCGCTCACCTTCCACATCAGTTTCAGCGGCGCGCGGTCCCGCTGCAGCCCGATCTCGATCAACACGATCGCACCGGCGAACAGCACGCACGCGACGAGGATGGTGGCGATCGTGGTCGGCGTGAGGCTGTCGGGGCCGAACGCGAGCAGGCACAGCGGAAAGCCGAGATAGCCGACGTTCGGATACGACGCGGCGATCGCGTCGACGCTCGCATCCGCGAGCCCGCGCCCGCTGCACAGGCGCCACGCGAGCACGCCGACGAACACGAGCGCGCACGTCGATGCGAAGGTGGCCACGAAGGCCGGCTGGTCGAGCTCGCGCCACGACGCATGCGCCATGATCTGGAACAGCAGCGCGGGCAGCGCGAGCCACACGACGAACCGGTTCAGCTCCGGGGCCGCGGCCGGCCCGAGTACCCCGCGCCGGCGGCACAGGAACCCTGCCGCGATCAGCCCGAACACGGGCAACAGAATCTCGATCGTCGATGACATCTTGAATGCGCTGCGTGAAACCGGAACGCGCCAGCATAATGGTTCGGCCGGAGCGCGTCCAATCGCGCGGCCCGCCGACGCCCCGCGTCACGCGTCGCGCAGCGGTTGCGCAAGCAACCTGTATGCGACGGCGGCCGTGACGAGCGCGAGCGCGCCGCTCACCGTCAGCGCATCGGCGAACCCGCTCGCGAACGCGACCGGCGCCGCCCGGGCGAGCACGCCGGCGGCCGACGGCGGCACGCGCTCCAGCGCGCGCGCCAGGTCGCCGGCCAGCAGGCTCGACATGAACGGCGCGTCGGCAAACGCGCGCAGGCCGGGCGCGTCGGACAGCAGGCGGTCGAGCCGCGCCTGCGTGCTCGCCGCCAGCACCGCGCCGAGCACGCCGACGGCCGTCACGATCGCCGAGAAGCGCGTCGTCGTGCTGATGCCCGACGCCATGCCCGTGCGGTGCGGCGGCACGCACGCCATGATCGCCTTCTGCGTGTCGCCGTTCATCACGCCGGCGCCGCAGCCCGTCACGAACATGCCGATCGCGACGAGCCGGTAGTCGCCGCCGGCGGTCAGCGCCGCGGTCGCGAGGTTGCCCGCGCCGATCAGCGCGAGGCCGCCCGCCAGCACGCCGCCCGACGACGCGCGCGCGGCGAGCGCCGCGCCCAGCGACGGCCCGGCGATCATCGCGAACGCGAACGGCAGCATCCCGAGCCCCGCATCGATCGCCGACATCCCGAACGCGTTCTGCAGGTACAACGGCAGGAACGTCATCATCACCTGCGCGCACGCGGCATAGCCGAACATCGCGAGCACGGCGCCGACGAAGCGCGGCTGGCGAAACAGCGCGAGATCGATCATCGGCCGCGCCTGCCAGCGCTCCGCGCCGACGAACGCCGCCAGCAGCGCGGCGGCGAGCGCGAGCCGGCCGAGCGTCGCGGCCGACAGCCAGCCGTGCGACGGCGCACCGATCAGCGCGGCGATCGCGCATGCCAGCGCCGCGCCGAACAGCAGGCTGCCGGCCGCATCCACGCGTTTCGCGTGCGGATCGCGCGATTCGTCGATCGCGACGCGCGCGCCGGCCGCGAGCAGCAGGCAGACGGGCAGGTTGAGCAGGAACACCCAGCGCCATCCGATCCATTGCGTGATCGCGCCGCCGACGAGCGGCGCGACGGCCGTCGCGATCCCCATGCACATGCCCCAGACCGCCCATGCGCGCGCCCGTTCGCGCCCTTCCGGAAAACGGTTGGCGATCACGGCGAGCGCCGCCGTCAGCAGCAGCGCGGCGCCGCCGCCCTTCACCGCCCGCGCGGCGATCAGCCAGCCGGCCGACGGCGCGACGCCGCAGCCGAGCGACGCGCAGAAAAAGACCGCGAGCCCCGCGCCCAGCATCCGCTTGCGCCCGAAGCGGTCGGCCAGCCCGCCGGCCGGCAGCAGGCACGCGGCGAACGCGGTCATGTAGGCGCTCACGACCCACTCGATCGCGGCAAAGCTCGCGTGAAAGCTGCGCGCGATGCTCGGCAGCGACACGGCGACGACGTTCGTATCGAGCACGATCAGCGCGCAGGTCGCGGACGCGACGGCGAGCGTCGCGGCGGCGGGCGCCCGGGCGGCCATGTGCGGGGCGTCGGCCGCGCCTGCGCGCGGCACCGGTGAGGATCGGGACATCGGCAACTCCGGAACAGGATGAACGAGCCGTATGCTAGGCTTGCCCGGTATTGCCTGTCATTGATACTCAGGCGCTGTTTTATTGACGAAAAATGCAATCATGGACCGGCTCGAATTCCGTCACGTGCGCGCCTTCCTGAGCGTCGCGGAGCACCTGCACTTCGCCCGCGCGGCCGACGCGCTCGACATGGCGCCGCCCGCGCTCACGCGCCAGATCCAGGAAGCCGAACGCGCGCTCGGCGTGCGGCTGTTTCACCGGTCGCGTCGCGCGGTCACGCTGAGCGCGGCCGGCGAGGCCTATCTCGCCGAGGCCCGCGCCGCATTCGAGCACCTGCAGCGCGGCCGCGAACTCGCCGCGCTGGCCGAGCGCGGCGAGCTCGGCCGGATCGAGATCGGCTACGTATCGTCGGCCGTCTACTCGGGCACGCTGCAGCGCACGGTCGGCGCATTTCGCGCCGCGCACCCGCGCATCGAGCTGAACCTGCGCGAAGTGCCGATGGACGACGTCGCGAACCAGCTCGACGCGGGCCGGCTCGACCTCGCGTACGTGCGCCCGCCGCTGCCCTTGCCCGGCGGCCTGCGGATCGTCACGCTGCAGCGCGACGTGTTCGTCGCGGCGGTGCCGGCCGGGTCGCGCCATGCGTCGATGGCGGCCGTGCGCGCCGCCGATCTCGCGGACGCGCGCTTCGCGGTGCCCGAACAGGAACTCGGCACGCTGGAGGTGGCGCGCCGCGGCCGCTTCGCGCCGGTCGTCGCCGCGCGGCCGGGCGGCCTGCTCGCGGTGCTCGCGTGCGTGTCCGTGAACGGCTGGGTCGCCGTGATTCCCGATGCGCTCGCCGGCTGCGTGTCGCTGCCGGGGGTCGTGTACCGGCCGATCGCCGGCAAGCCGATCACGTCGGAGCTCGCGCTCGCGCACCGGCGGTTCGACAAGGCGCCGGCGGTACGCGCGTTCCTGCGCACGGTCGCGCCGGCCGCGTAAGGCGCCCGGTCCGCGCGCCCCGGCGCGGCCGCCGGCGTCGTGGCCGGCCGGCGGAGCGGCCGCCGCGCACGCGTCCGACGTTCGCCCCGCCGCACACGCGCTCCCCCCCGAGCAAACCCGCGCATGCTGTCACCACCGTGCCATTCATGCGTACAATCATCTGACAGCTTGCCGCCGCGGCACGCGGCAAACGAACCAGGCCAATACAAGCACAAGACTTGAGCCGATCCGGACCCGTTTCCGCGAGTCCGGCGGCAACAGGACCCAATAATGCGGCGCAGACCGGATCTCACGGGGGGACATATGTCCAGGCACACCCGAAAGCCGTTGGTATCGCTCGTCGTGCCGTTTCACGACGAGGCGGAAGCGATCGAGGCATTTTTCGCGACCACCGTTCCCATCCTCGAATCGGTCGACGCCACGCGCTTCGAAATCGTTTGCGTGAACGACGGCAGCCGCGACGACACGCTGGAGCGGCTGATCGACTTCGCGGCGGGCGATCCGCGCGTCCGCATCGTCGATCTCACGCGGCGCTTCGGCAAGGAGGCCGCGCTCACGGCCGGCATCGACGAAGCGGCCGGCTCGGCCGTGATCCTGATCGACGCCGACCTGCAGGATCCGCCCGCGCTGATTCCCGAGATGATCGAGCGCTGGCGGGCCGGCGCGGAAGTCGTCGCCGCGAAGCGCACCGACCGCATGTGCGACCCGCTGATGCAGCGCGTGGCCGCCGCGCTCTACTACCGCGTGCACAACCAGCTCTCCGAAGTCGAAATGCCGGAGAACGTCGGCGATTTCCGGCTGATGGACCGCCAGGTCGTCGACGCGCTGCGCGCGCTGCCCGAGCGGCGGCGCTTCATGAAAGGGCTGTTCGCGTGGGTCGGCTACCGCATCGAGATCATCGAATACACCCGCGCCCCGCGCAGCGGCGGCCGCTCGAAATTCTCCGGGTGGCGCCGCTGGAACTTCGCGCTCGAAGGCATCACGAGCTTCAGCACCGTACCGCTGCGCGTGTGGACCTACATCGGCCTCGCGTTCGCCGCGCTGTCGTTCGCCTACGGCGCGTACATCGTCATGCGCACGCTGCTGTTCGGCAATCCCGTGCACGGCTACGCGTCGCTGATCTCCGTGATGCTGTTCGTCGGCGGCATCCAGCTGATCGGCATCGGCGTGATCGGCGAATACCTCGGCCGCATCTATCACGAATCGAAGCAGCGCCCGGTCTACCTCGTGCGGCGCCGTTACCGCACGCAGGTCCACCTGGGCCAGCAACCCGCGCGGCACGCGGCGCAGCCCGACGGCTCGAAGCTGCTGCCGTTCCCGGTCCGGCGCATCGCCGCGGCCCGGCGCCGGCAGACGGCCGCCATGGGCGCGCCGGCCGCGCGCAACCTGTCGGTCAAGTAACGCCGCATGGATATTTCCGGCTTGTCGATCCGGACCGACGACCGCCCCGTCCCCACCTGGCTGACACCGGGACGCATCGCGTTCTACAGCGTCGTCATGCTGACGGCCACGGTGCTGCTCGGGTCGATCCTGGCCTGGGTCGGCTTCCGCTCGAACGACCCGCAGATGTTCCGCGCCGGCTCGGGCTATGCGGTGTTCTGGTCCGCGTCGCATCTGATGCTGCGCGGCACGCCGTGGCACGCCTACGACGTCCCCACGTTCTCGCGGGTGTTTGCCGAACTGTTCCCGTCGGCCGGCCGCTACGCGTTCCTGCCGTGGCTGTACCCGCCGTCGTACCTGCTGGCGGTGGCGCCGTTCGCGCTGCTGCCCTATGCGATCGGCTATCCGCTGTTCGTCGCGCTCGGTATCGGCGTGCTCGGCCTGGCGGTCTGGCACGTGTCCGGGCTCGCCGCGACGCCCGGCGCGAAACGCGTCGGCTGGCTTGCGCTGGTCGCGTGCCCGGGCGTGTTCGTCACCGCGATGTACGGGCAGAATGCGATGCTGACGGCGGCATGCGCGGCGCTGGCCGTGCATTTCGCCGACCGCCGGCCGATGCTGGCCGGCTTCCTGATCGGACTCCTGTCGGTCAAGCCGCAACTGGCGCTGCTGTTCCCGTTCGTGCTGGTCGCCGCGCGCGCGTGGCGCACGTTCGCGTGGGCCGCCGCATTCGCGGCCGCTTTCACGATGCTCGGGGTCGCGGCGGGCGGCGTCGAATCGGTCCGGCTTTTCCTGCAGAACGCCAGCGCGCTGCGCGCGCTGATCATCGAGCACGGCGTGGCGTTCTGGTTCGCGTCGCCGACGCCGTTCGCCGCGCTGCGCCTCGCCGGGCTGTCGCCGGCGCTCGCCTACGCCGGACAGGCCGCCATCGCCGCGATCGCGATCGCGGCCGCATGCGCGATCTGGCACCGCAGCCGCGACACGCGGTTGCGCGCCGCGGTGCTGATCGTCGCGACGCTGGTCGCGAATCCCTATGTCTGGCACTACGAACTGTCGTGGTTGTGCATTCCAATCGCGTGCATGGTCGCCATCGGCTCGCAAGGCGGCTGGCTGCGCGGCGAGCAAGCCATCGTGGCCATCATGTGGGCGCTGCCGCTGTACGAATTCCTGAACCCGCCGATGCACCTGCCGCAGATCGGGCCCGCCGTGACCTTGTTCGCACTGCTCGCGTTGCTGCGGCGCGCACGGCTCGCCGGCAGCGTCGGCGCGAAGCGCTAGCCGCGCGCCGCCCGTCCGGGCGGCCCGCCATCCGACCCCGCCCGCCGGGGGCGCGCCCGGGCTTCCGCGCTCCCCCGATGCGGCGATAAGCATAGTTCAAATCGTTGCTTGTCCGGCCCCGGCACGTCATCGAGAATGACCCGACGGGCTGCGGCCCCGCCTCGTTCCCCAACGTTCCGGATCCATCGATTCATGCTTCCACTGCGCCTGTTGCGATCGCTGCTGATCGCGTCCCTCATTGCGTTGCCGGCCGCCGCCGCGCACGCCGACAAACCCGCCACGATCCGCATCGGTGTCGCCCAGCAAGGCGCCGGCGATCCGCCGACGTTCGGCGGATCGAGCACCGCCACCGCGCAATTGCAGCAACTGGTCGAAAAGGAATTCGCGGCCGACGGCATCCAGGTGCAGTGGCTGTTCTTCAAGGGCGCGGGGCCGGCCGTCAACGAGGCGATCGCCAACAAGGCGATCGACTTCGCGTACCAGGGCGACCTGCCCGCCGTGCTCGCACGCGCGAACGGGATCAAGACGCACCTGCTGCTCGCCGCGAGCGTGCGCTCGGGCGTCAAGATCGCGGTACCGCCCGACTCGCCGATCCGCTCGATCAAGGACCTGAAGGACCGCCGCGTGTCGATCTTCCGCGGCACGAACCTGCAGCTCGTCGCCGACAACGCGCTCGCGAAGAACGGCCTCGGCGAACGCGACCTGCGCGTGATCAACCTCGACGCGGCAAGCTCGCTGGCCGCGCTCGCGTCGAAGGGCATCGACGCGTCGGTGGGCGATTACCAGCTGTACAAGCTGCGCGACGCCGGGCTCGCGAAGATCATCTACGAATCGCAGAACGACGGCCCGCAATTGACGCGCCAGACCCACCTGCTCGTGCTCGACGATTTCGAGCGTGCGCATCCGGACGTCGTGCAGCGCGTCGTCAACGCGATCGTGAAGGGCGCGCAATGGTCGTCCGACGAGGCGAACCGCGACGCGCTGTTCAAGCTGTGGGCGAAAAGCGGCGTGCCGGTTTCGTCATGGCAGGCCGACTATGCGAACCAGCGCCTGAAGGACCGCCTGTCGCCGCTGATCGATCCGTTCCTCGTCGCCCGCTACAAGGCCGTAGCACAGGACGCGCTGGCGTTGAAACTGATCCGCCAGCCGGTCGACATCGACGGCTGGTTCGAGCCGAAATACCTCGACAACGCGCTGCGCACGCTGAAGCTCGAACACTACTGGCAACGTTACGACGCGGCCGGCAAGCCCCTCTCCTGACCCGGACCCGCCCCGATGAGCGACACCGCGTTTCCCGTCCCGACATCCGGGCCGCATGCGCCCGCCGCGCAGCCGCACGGCGCGGCGGCCCTGAAACGGCTGTCGTGGCGGCTCGCGCCGTGGCTGCTGCCCGCGCTGCTGTTCGCGCTGTGGACCGTCGGCAGCGCGCGCGGCTGGATCGCGCAGCAGATCCTGCCGCCGCCCGAGCGCGTATTCGATGCGCTCGCCGATCTCGCGACGAGCGGCGATCTCGCGCGCCACACGCTGATCAGCCTGCAGCGCGTGCTGGTCGGCTTCGCGGCCGGCACGCTGCTCGGGTTCGCGACCGGCGTCGCGCTCGGCCTGTCGCGCACGCTCGAAGCCTACGTACTGCCGAGCTTCAACGCGCTCGTGCAGATCCCGGTGCTCGGCTGGCTGCCGTTCCTGCTGCTGCTCGTCGGCGTCGGCGAACCGCTGAAATACCTGCTGATCGCACACGCGGCGCTCGTCCCCGTCACGCTGAGCACGCTGCAAGGGTTCCGCCAGACGCCGCCGGCGCTCGACGAGGTCGCGCGCGTGTTCGGCTACACGCGCCGGCAACGCATCGTCCACGTCGTGCTGCCCGCCGCGATCCCGACCCTCGCGACCGGCGTGCGGCTCGCGTTCACGAAATCCTGGCTCGCGCTCGTGGTCGTCGAACTCGTCGCGTCGTCCGAAGGGCTCGGCTACCTGATCGTGTACGGGCGGCAACTGTTCCAGCTCGATCTCGTGATGGCGGCCGTGATCGTCGTCGGCGCGGTCGGGCTGCTGATCAACCGGCTGCTCGACGCGCTCGAAGCGCGCCTGCGCCGCGGCGTACCGTCCGCGTTCCGCGGCTGAACCAGCCCTGCCCGCCCGCGCAACCGAAGGAGACCACCCGTGACGCATTCCACCGTGCCCGACGCCGCTCCGCCGGCCGCCAAGGCCGCCCGCCGCCTGCACGCGCCCGACTGGCGCGGCTTCGTGCTGCCGCTCGTCGCATTCGCGCTGTGGTGGGCGGTCGCGTCCGCGCATCTCGTGAACAGCGGGCTGCTCGTCGGCCCGGCCGACGTGCTGCGCACCGCGTGGGCCCAGGCCGCGAGCGGCGCGCTGGGCCGCGCGCTGTCCGCATCGCTCGTGCGTGAAGCGTGCGGGTTCGCGCTCGGCGCGACGGGCGGGCTGCTGCTCGGCGCCGCGCTCGGGCTGTCGCGCACCGTCGCGCGGACAATCGGCCCGAGCTTCGACACGTTCAAGCAGATCTCGCTGTTCGCGTGGATTCCGCTGATTTCCGTATGGTTCGGCCTCGGCGACGTCGCGAAAGTCGTGTTCCTGTCGCTCGCCGCGCTGCTGCCCGTGGCCGCGCACACCTGCGACGGCATTCACGCGGTGCCGCGCGCCTATGTCGACGTCGCCCGCGCGCTGCGCTACTCGCGGCTCCAGCTCGTGCGCCACGTGATCCTGCCGGCCGCGCTGCCGTCGATCTTCACCGGGCTGTATCTCGGCCTGATCTATTCGTGGCTCGCGACGCTCGGCGCCGAATACCTGCTGGTCGCCGGCAGCGGCATCGGCAACACGCTGATCGACGGCAGCGAGCAGTTCCGGATGGATCTCGTGCTGTTCGGCATCATCGTCGTCGGCGTGACCGGCTGGGCCCTGAACGCGATCGCGCGCGCGATCGAGCGCAAGGTGCTCGCGCGGCGCGGCGACCTGCCGCGCTGACCGCCCTTCCGACTTTCCCCGCCGCTACTTCTTCCTCGCACCGCCATGACCACTCTCGCCTCCGATTCGCTCGACATCCTTCACGTGAGCAAGCGCTATGCGCAACGCGGCGCGACGCTCGCCGTGCTCGACGACGTATCGCTGCACGTGCGCGCCGGCGAATTCATCACGATCGTCGGCGCGAGCGGTTGCGGCAAGTCCACGCTGCTGCGGCTGATCGCCGGGCTCGACACCGACTACGAGGGCGAGATCCGCGCGGGCGACGAACGCGTGCGCGACACGTCGCTGCAGCGCGGGATCGTGTTCCAGGATCACCGGCTGTTCCCGTGGCTGACCGTCGCGCAGAACATCGAGGCCGCGCTGCGCAACGCGCCGCTCGACCCGGCCGCGAAACGGCGCGCGGTCGCGGATCACGTCGCGCTCGTCGGGCTGAACGGCTTCGAGCACGCGTATCCGAACCAGTTGTCGGGCGGGATGGCGCAGCGCGTCGCGATCGCGCGCGGCCTCGTGAATCGCCCGCGCGTGCTGCTGCTCGACGAGCCGTTCGGCGCGCTCGACGCGCAGACGCGCGCGCGCATGCAGAACGAGCTGCTGCGCATCTGGGAGCGGGAGCGCATCACGATGATCCTGGTCACGCACGACGTCGACGAAGCCGTGTATCTCGGCGATCGCGTCGTGACGATGGCGCCGCGGCCGGGCCGCATCGAACGCATCGTCGACGTCGCGCTGCCGCGGCCGCGCCGGCGGGATTCGGCCGCGTTCGCGCGCTTGCGCGACACGGTGCTCGCCGACTTCGACGACAGCGAACCGCCGGGCCCCGGCGGCCCCGGCGCCAGGCGCGACGACGCGCCGCCCGCGCACCGGATCGGCGAGTGGCGGCTGGCGTGGTAGCGGCACGCCCCACGCCGCCTCGCTCAGCACGCCGGCGCATATCGATCGTCGCCGCGCGCGCTAAGGTTGTGACGATTCATCGGTTCCGGTTCCGCGCGGTCCCTGCTTGAATGGAGACTCGACCGACCCGCCCCCAGGAGACTCCCGATGTCCGATGTCCAGCACGCCGCTCACCCGTCTTCGCATGCCTCGCACGCCGCGCCGCGCACGGCCGAGGTCCCGCTCCAGCTTCGCCAGGTCGCCGGCCGGATCGGCGCCGAGATCGCCGGCGTCCGGCTGTCGGCCGCGCTCGACGACGCGACGTTCGACGCGGTCCAGGCCGCGCTGCTGCGCCACAAGGTGCTGTTCTTCCGCGGCCAGCAGCATCTCGACGACACCGCGCAGGAAGCGTTCGCGCGCCGCTTCGGCGACACCGTCGCCCATCCGACCGTGCCGTCCGTGGACGGCAGCGCGCACCTGCTCGAACTCGATTCCGCACACGGCGCCCGCGCGAATTCGTGGCACACCGACGTCACGTTCGTCGACGCGTACCCGAAGATCTCGATCCTGCGCGCGGTCGTGATTCCGCCGTTCGGCGGCGACACCGTGTGGGCCAATACGGCCGCCGCCTACGCGCACCTTCCCGACCCGCTGCGCGCGCTCGCCGATACGCTGTGGGCGCTGCATACGAACGCATACGACTACGCGTCGACGCATGCGCACGCCGACGATACGCAACTGAAGCGCTACCGCGAGGTGTTCACGTCGACCGTCTACGAAACCGAGCATCCGGTCGTGCGCGTCCACCCGGAAACCGGCGAACGCACGCTCGTGCTCGGCCATTTCGTGCAGCGGCTCAAGGGGCTGTCCGCGCAGGATTCCGCGCACCTGCTGCAGGTGTTCCATGAACACGTGACGCGCCTCGAGAACACCGTGCGCTGGAATTGGCAGGAGGGCGACGTCGCGATCTGGGACAACCGCGCGACGCAGCACTACGCGATCAACGACTACGGCGATGCGCGCCGCGTCGTGCGCCGTGCGACCGTGCACGGCGACGTGCCGGTCGGCATCGACGGCCGCCAGAGCGTCGTGCTGAAGGGGCCGGGCGCGACGCTGCAGTAACGCACGCCTGCCGCGGCGACGCCGTTTCACGCGCGCCGCCGCGCCTGCCCCGCGCTCTACCGCCGGCGCTTCGACCATGCACTTCCCGCCACCGGGCCGCCCCCTGCTCGCGCAGCGATGTCGGCCGTCCTTCCCGTTCACTTCCGCCAGGAGCGTCGCATGAGCGCCCTACCCGAACCCGCCGCCCAGCCGGTCGACGTGATTCCGCTGTCCGCCCATATCGGCGCGGAAATACGCGGCGTCGACCTCACGCAACCGTTGACCACGCCGCAGATCTCGGCCATTCGCGCCGCGCTGCTGAAATGGCGCGTCATCTTCTTCCGCGAGCAATTCCTCACGCACGAGCAGCACGTCGCGTTCTCCGCGCAATTCGGCGAGCCGACCGTCGGCCATCCGGTGTTCGGCCACGTCGACGGGCATCCGGCCGTCTATTCGGTCGCGAAGCACCGCAAGGCGACGCGCTTCGACGGCGAGCCGGTACGCCGCCCGTGGACCGGCTGGCACACCGACGTGACGGCCGCCGTGAACCCGCCGTGGGCGTCGATCCTGCGCGGCGTGACGATCCCGCCGTACGGCGGCGACACTCACTGGACCAACCTCGTGCGCGCCTACGAAACGCTGTCCGCGCCGCTGCGCGGCTTCGTCGACGGCCTGCGCGGCATCCACCGCTTCACGCCGCCCGCCGGCGCGCGCGCCACCGGTGCGTTCGACGAGGCGGTCGGCCGCCGGCCGCTCGTGACCGAGCATCCGCTCGTGCGCGTCCACCCGGAGACCGGCGAGCGCGCGTTGTACGTGAGCCCGAGCTTCCTGAAGTCGATCGTCGGGCTGACGCCGCGCGAAAGCCAGGCGCTGCTCGAACTGCTGTGGGAGCACGTGACGCGGCCGGAATTCACGATCCGCTTCAAGTGGGAGCCGCGCAGCATCGCGTTCTGGGACAATCGCGCGACCGCGCATCTCGCGCCCGTCGACATCTTCGATCTCGACTTCGACCGCCAGCTCTACCGCACCACGCTCGCCGGCGACGTGCCGGTCGGCCCCGACGGACGGCCGTCGGTCGCGCTCGAAGGCTCGCCGGTCGAGGCGGCGGCGGCCGTCGCGCTGAACTGATACGCGGCCGGCCGGCCGGACCGGCCCTCCCGACCTGCGCCGGCGCGCCCACGCGCCGGCGCCGCCTCCGTCAATCCAGCCACACGCCGTCGAAGCGGTGCCCGCCGAGCGGCGAGAACGTCAGGCCGTGGACGCGTTTGGACACCGGCAGCGACACGATCGACGTCGCGATCGGCGTGAACGGCACCTGATCCTTGAACACGACCTGCGCCTGTTCGTACAGCGCCGTGCGCTTCGCGACGTCCGGGTTCGAGCGCGCCGCGTCCACCAGCCGTTCGAAGTCCTGATTGCACCACTTCGCGAGATTGCTGCCGTGCACCGCGTCGCAGCCGAGCAGCGTACCGAGCCAGTTGTCGGGATCGCCGTTGTCGCCCGACCAGCCGTACAGGATCGCGTCGTGCTGGCCGTCGTGCTTCGCGCGGCGGTTGTATTCGCCCCATTCGTAGCTGACGATCTTCGCGCGTACGCCGATCTTCGCCCAGTCCTGCTGGATCAGCTGCGCCATCAGCTGCGCATTCGGGTTGTACGGGCGCTGCACGGGCATCGCCCACAGCGTCAGGTCGAAGCCGTTCGGGAAGCCGGCCTGCGCGAGCAGCGCCTTCGCGGCGGCCGGATCGCGCGGCGCATCCTTCAGGCGCGGGTTGTACGACCATTGCGACGGCGGCATCGGGTTCGTCGCGATCTTCGCGTCGCCGTTGAACACCGTCTTCACGATCGCCGACTTGTCGATCGCGATGTCGAGCGCGCGCCGCACGTCGACGCGATCGAGCGGCGCATGCTGCGTGTTGTACGCGACGAAACCGACGTTGAAGCCCATCCCCGAGAACAGCGTCAGCTTCGGGTCGCGCCGCACCGTGTCGAGATCGGCCGGCCGCGGGAACAACGAGATCTGGCATTCGCCGGCCACGAGCTTCTGCAGCCGCGCGCCCGGATCGGGCGTGATCGCGAACACGAGGTGCGCGAGCTTCACGTCGTCCGGCTTCCAGTAATCCGGGTTCGCGTCATAGCGGATCAGCGCGTCCTTCTGGTACGTGCGCAGCAGGAACGGCCCCGTGCCGACCGGGAGCTGGCTGATGTCGGCTTCGCGATGACGCGCCGCGAGCTGCGATGCATATTCCGCCGACAGGATCGACGCGAACGCCATCGCGAGATTGCGCACGAAGATGACGTCGGGCGCCTTCAGCACGAAGCGCACCGTGTAATCGTCGACCTTGTCGATCCGCGCGACGTTGCGGTCGAAGCCGAGATCGCTGAAATACGGGAAGCTGGCCGGGTAGGCCTTGCGAAACGGATCGTCCGGGTCGAGCATCCGGCGGAACGTGAACACGACGTCGTCGGCCTGGAACGGCCGCGTCGGCGTGAACCACGCGGTCGTCTGGAATTTCACGCCGCGCCGCAGGTGAAACGTGATCGTGCGCTGGTCGGGCGACACGTCCCAGCTCGTCGCGAGCGCCGGTTCGAGATCGAGCGTGCCGCGCTTGAACTGCACGAGCCCGTTGTAGATCGTGTACGTGCTCGCGTCGAAATCGGTGCTCGTCGTGAGCTGGCCCGGATCGAAGCCGGCCGGGCTGCCTTCGGTGCAGTACACGAGGGTCTTGCCGGGCGGCGCGGCGAGCGCCGGCGTGGCCGCGCCGGCAAGCAGCAGCGACGCGGCGATGCAGCGCAGCGCGGCGGTCGCACGGGTTGCGCCGCGCGCACCGCGCGCGGCTGACGAAACGAAAGGGTTCTTCATGGTGGCGGAGGACAGGGAGGGTTGTCATGCGAATGACGACGGCCGATCTTCGCGCGCATCCTGCCGATCGCTTACCAATTAATTTCGCGTTGCTTATCGCCGCCAGTGCATCCCGCTGCCCGTGCGCGGGAACGTCCACGCGAGCGGCGGGCAGCCGTCGCGCGCATCCGTCTTCGGGCCCCGTGCAGACTCCGCCGAAATGGCGCATCGTATCGGCTGGCTCACGCCGGCCCCGGCGCGCCGGGATTCGCCCGGCGCCGTCGCCGGGCCGATCCCTGGAGGACACACGATGTCGACCCGCCCCGATACGCCCTCTCGTCCCGTGAAATCGCCGGGCCCCGATCATCCGATCACGGTCGAACCGCATCCGCGGCGCGTGGTGGTCACCGTGGCCGGCAAGGTCGTCGCCGATACGCGCCGCGCGCTGGCGCTGCGCGAGGCCAGCTATCCGGCCGTGCTCTACGTCCCGCGCGAGGACGCCGACCTGTCGCTCCTGCAGCGCACCGATCATTCGACCTACTGCCCGTACAAGGGCGACTGCGCGTACTACTCGATCCCGGCGGGCGGCGCACGCACCGTGAACGCGGTGTGGACGTACGAGGATCCGTATCCGGCCGTCGCTGCGATCCGCGGGCACCTCGCGTTCTATCCGGATCGCGTCGACTCGATCGAGGACCGCGCGGCCGGCACCGACTGAACGCCGCTGATATGCATATGCGCATTCATTGGTTGGCCGCCGGCCGGCCCGGCCGTATCGTCCTGAATCCGGCGCGGGCCGGCCCGTTGCGCGCGTCGCCCGCATCCGGCCCGGTCCTGCGCCGGCCGCGCCGCTTCCGCGCGCGGCCCGCGAACCCGCACGCAGGACGCCCCGATGAACGAC
This sequence comes from Burkholderia sp. MSh2, assembly GCF_000731655.1. NCBI lineage: Bacteria > Pseudomonadati > Pseudomonadota > Betaproteobacteria > Burkholderiales > Burkholderiaceae > Burkholderia > Burkholderia sp. MSh2. The sequence continues at coordinate 20,940 of NZ_JPGM01000080.1, forward strand.
ACACCCTACGCAGACGTTGAAACGATCCCGGCGAATCCACGCCGCCGCCAGTGGCTGCACGGCGCGGCCGCCGGGCTGGCCGGGCTCGCGCTCGGGCCGCTCGCGGGCCAGCCCGCACACGCGCAGGACAACGGCGCGCGGCTGCGCATCGGCTTTCAGAAATACGGCAATTTCATCCTGCTCAAGGCGCGCGGCACGCTCGAAAAGCGTCTTGCGAGCCAGGGCGTCGCGGTGCAATGGCTCGAATTCCCGGGCGGCCCGCAACTGCTCGAGGGCCTGAACGCCGGCGCGATCGACGTCGGCACCGTCGGCGAGACGCCGCCGATCTTCGCGCAGGCCGGCGGCGTCGATTTCGTCTACATCGGCAACGAGCCGCCCTCTCCGCAAGGCGAGGCGATCGTCGTCCTGCCCGATTCGCCGATCCGCGCCGTCGCGCAACTGCGCGGCAAGAAGGTCGCGTTCAACAAGGGCTCGAACGTCCACTACCTGCTCGTGAAGGCGCTCGAACGCGCGGGCCTGACCTATGCCGACATCCAGCCGATCTACCTGACGCCCGCCGACGCGCGCGCGGCGTTCGTGCAGCGCAACGTCGACGCGTGGGTGATCTGGGATCCGTACCTGGCGGCCGCCGAACGGCAGATCGGCGCGCGCGTGGTCGCGAACGGCGAAGGGCTCGTGCGCAACACGCAGTACTACCTCGCCGCGCGCAAATACGCGGCCGCTCACCCGCAGGTGCTGCGCACGCTGCTCGACGAGGTCGACGCGGTGGACCGCTGGGCGCGCGATCACGGCCCGGACGTCGCCGCGCAACTGTCGCCGCTCGTCGGCCTCGACGCACCGACGCTCGAAGTCGCGCTCAAGCGCGCCGGCTACGGCGTGCAGCCGATCACCGACGCGACGCTCGCCTATCAGCAGAACATCGCCGATGCGTTCACCGCGCTGAAGCTGATTCCGGGCAAGCTGGCGGTCGCGAGCGCGCGCTGACGCGCGGCCGGCCGCGCGATCAGAGACGCGTGCGTCGGCGCACGGGCGGCGCATCGATGCACCGCCCGCCGTTGTCATTCACCGCAGGCGGTGACGAGGCCCGCATCGACGATACCCGAATCCGCCGCCTCTGCCCCGCCGCTCTCGCGACGGGACACCCGCGCCGCGCCGCCCGCTTGCGCCGTGCCGCCTCCGGCGATCGCACGAAGGCCGCCTTTCGCCGTTCGCACCGGCGCGCACCCGCGCATGCCGCCACCGATGGTCAGTATCGGATCGCCGCCCACCTCCGGGCAGCGCTGCTTTGGTACCATCCGTCGACCGGAATCGACCGGAACCGGACAAGGGGCGCAATGACATGGATTGGCTGGCGACGATGCGCATCTACGTCAGGGTTGTCGAGCGCGGCACGATGTCCGGCGCGGCGCGCGATCTCGACATGGGCCAGCCGGCCGTCAGCGAGCGCATCGAACGGCTCGAAAGGCAGCTCGGCACCCGGCTCCTGATGCGCAGCGCACGCACCCTCGCGTGCACGGAAGAAGGCCGGATCTTCTACGAACGCAGCAAAGAGCTGCTCGAAGCGGCGGACGACGCGATCGCGTCGGTCGCGAAGACGGAAAACGCGCTCGACGGCACGATCCGGATCGCGGCGCCGCAATGCTTCGGCGAGGTCGTGCTGCCGGCCGTGCTGATGCAGGTTCGCACGACGTATCCGGGCTTGCGCATCGACCTGGTGCTGAACGACGACATCGTCGATCCGGTCACGGAAGGCGTCGACCTCTCGATCCGCGTCGGCCAGCTCGGCGACGGCGGGTACGTCGCGCATCCGGTCGGCACGGTCGGCCGCCTGCTCGTCGCCGCGCCGTCCTACCTCGAACGGCACGGCCCGATCGCCACGAAGGACGATCTCGCGAGCCATCCGTTCATCCGCGTGAAAGGGATCTTCGCCAGCGAACGGCTGCCGCTGCAGCGCGACGGCGACACGCTCGAATACGCGCGCATCCGCACCGTCATGACGACGAGCCACTGGCGCCCGATGTTCGACACGATCGCGGCCGGCGGCGGCATCGGCGTGGTCCAGCACCCCGCCTGCGCCGCCGCGCTCGCGGCCGGCACGCTCGTCGCGCTTCTGCCGCGATACGCGGTACCCGATTTCGCGCTCAACGTGCTCGTGCATGCGCAGCGGCCGCTGCCGCCGCGCGTGCGCGCCGTCGTCGACCTGCTGAAGCAGGCGATCCCGCCGCTGCTGGCGCGTCCCGCCCGATAACGGCGGCCGTCGCGGCCGGCGTCACGCCTGCAGCGACTTCCCCGGCTCCTTCACGTGCGCGTCGACTTCCATCTGGTAGAAGCGCGCGCTGACGAAGCCGAACAGCGTCCAGCCCGCGAACACGCACAGGCCGCCGAGCATCAGCGCCTGCTCGCCCGAGCTGAACAGCGCGTAGAAGCTGTACGCGGTGGCGGCCATCGCGATCGCGTTCGTCAATAGCGCCTTCGCCGGCGGCACCTTCGCGACCTTCTGGATCGTGATCAGCGCCGCCATCGACATCACGTAAGGCACCAGGTTCGTGACGACCGCGAGATCGACGATCTTCTGGAACTGGCTGCTCAGTTCCGGGCTGATCGTCATCAGCGCCAGCGCGACCTGCGCGACGAGCAGGATCAGCATCCCGACGATCGGCGTACCCGTGCGCGTCGCCCGCGCGAATACCGGCAGGAAATAGCCGACGTCCGCCGAGCTCTTGAACACCTGCGCGACCGTGAACTGCCAGCCGAGCAGCGAGCCGATGCACGCGATCACCATCAGCGCGGTGACGATCGTGCCGACCGTCGGCGTGAACATCGTCGCGAACGCGATGCCGAACGGCGCGTTCGACTTCGCCAGGATCGCGTTGGGCACGATCCCCGCGATCACGTTGGTCGACACGATGTAGAAGATCGCCGACGCGATCGTGCCGCCGAGCACGGCGATCGGCACGTTGCGCTCCGGATTCTCGACCGCGTCCGAGTTCGCGCACGCCGATTCGAGCCCGAGGAACGCCCACAGCGTCACCGCGATCGAGCTGCCGACAGCCGGCCCGAACGCCATGTCGTGCGGATTCCACGCGGCGCCCCAGGTCGCGCCGCTGAACCAGAACCAGCCGACCAGCGACACGACGACGACCGGGATGATCACGCCCCACACCGTCACCGCGCCGATCCGGCCGGTGATGCGCGAACCGCCGAAGTTCGCGACCGTCGTGAGCACCAGCAGGAAGATGGTCCACAGGCCCGTCTGCAGCGGCGACAGCGTCGCGTCGAACAGCACGGTGCCGTAGCCGACGGCCGTGACGCCGATCGCGACGTTGGCGATCACGAGCGACAGCCCGTACGTGTAGTTCGCCATGTAGTTGCCGGCCTTGCCGAACGCGTATTCCGCATAGCCGCCCATGCCGCCCGGCTTGCGGCTCAGCATCCCGCAGCGCGCGAACGCGTAGGCCAGCGCGAGCGAGCCGCCGGCCGTGACGATCCACGACAGCAGCGAGATCGTGCCGACCTGCGCGAGCTTCGACGGCAGCAGGATGATGCCGGAGCCCATCATGTTGACCGCCGTGAGGATGGTCAGTTGCCAGACGTTCATCCGGTTCTTCGGCGCGGCCGCCGTGGCCCCGCCGGACATGCGCGCTGCGTTTTCCATGATGTCGATTCCTCGAGGTAGGGCCGCCGCGCGGCCGGTCGCAGGTACGCCGGTATGCCCGCCCGGATGCTCAGGCCGTCAGGCAGTACACGCGGTACGTGCCGTCTTCCACTTCCACGCCGTGCGTGTCGTGCGCGAAGCCCGGGAAACGCCGGTCGTACGCTTCGAGCGCCTTCAGGTAGCCGAGCACCGCGCCGTCGGCCGGCCCTGCGTTCTCGCCCGGCATCAGCAGCGGAATGCCCGGCGGATACGGCACGACGCCGGTGGCGACCGTGCGTCCGGCCAGCGCCTCGAGCGTGACCTGCTCGACGCGGCCCTGCACCAGATGCTCGTAGGCGCGCACCGGGCTCATCTCCGGCTTCGGCAGGATCGAGAACGCCTCCGACATCAGCCGCGTCGTGCCGAGCTGCTCCATCGCCGCGAACATCGTGTCGGCGAGATCCTTCAGCCCCATGCCCGCGTAGCGCGAACCATGCGCCTTCGCGAGCGACGGAATCGCCAGGTCGAGCGGCAGGTTCGCGTCGTAGTCGCGCTTGAAGTCGCACAGCGCGCTGACGAGCGAGCCCCACTTGCCTTTCGTGATGCCGATCGAGAACAGGAACAGGATCGTGAAATCGGTGGTCTTCTCGACGACGATCCCGCGCGCATCGAGATACGCGGTCACGACGCTCGCCGGAATGCCGACCGGCATCAGCCCGCCGGCGGGCGCGACGCCCGGCGTGACGATCGACACCTTGATCGGATCGAGCATGCAGTAGCCGTCCTCGATATTGCCGAAGCCGTGCCATTGCGCGCCGGGGCGCAGCACCCAGCACGCCGGGTCGCTCGCGAGCAGCTCGGGCGGCGCGTCGTGGAACGGCAGCGTGCGGCCCGTGCGCGCCTCGAGCACGGTGTCGGGCTGCCAGCATTCGAAGAACCAGTCGCCCTTCGCGGCGAACTCGCCGTTCATCCGCGCGATCATCTGCCGGAACGCGACGGCCTCCTCGATCGACTCGTGCGTGAGCGCCGCGCCGCCGGGGCCGTCCATCATCGCGGCCGCGACGTCGTTCGACGCGATGATCGCGTAGTTCGGCGACGTCGACGCGTGCATCATGAACGTTTCGTTAAACTGACCATGCGGAATCGGGTTGCGGCCGTCGCGCACGTGGATGTACGAGGCCTGCGACAACGCCGTCAGCAGCTTGTGCGTCGACTGCGTCGCGAACACCGTCGGGCGGTCGGCATGATGGTCGCGCGGGTCGCCGTGCATCGCATGGCGGTCGCGGTAGAGCGGATTGAAGCGGGCGTAGCCGTACCACGCTTCGTCGAAATGCAGCCGGTCGACGCTCGCGCCGAGCAGCGCCTCGACCCGCGCGACGTTGTAGCACAGGCCGTCGTAGGTCGAGTTGGTGACGATCGCGTGCTTCGGCTGCCGATCGGCGAGCCCGGCCGCGAGCGGGTTCGAGGCGATCGCCTCGCGGATCGCCGTCTGCGTGAGGCGCTCGGACGCGATCGGCCCGATGATCCCGTAGCGGTTGCGCGTCGGCACGAGATAGGTCGGAATCGCGCCCGACATCGTCATCGCATGCTCGGCCGACTTGTGGCAGTTGCGGTCGCACAGTGCGATCTGGTCGCGGCTCACGCTCGCCATCAGGATGATGCGGTTCGACGTCGACGAGCCGTTCGTCACGTGATACGTGCGGTGCGCGCCGAACACGCGCGCCGCGTAGCGCTCGCTTTCGCCGATCGGGCCCGAGTGGTCGAGCAGCGAGCCGAGTTCGCCGACCGAGATCGACAGGTCGGAGCGGAACAGCGATTCGCCGAAATACTCGAAGAACGCGCGGCCGACCGGCGATTTCAGGAAGCCCGTGCCGCCCGTATGGCCGGGCGTATGCCACGAGTATTCGTACACGCGCGAGAATTTCGCGAGCGCGCCGAACATCGGCGGCAGCACGGTCGCGCGATAGCGTTCGATCGCCGCATGAATGCGCCCGCCGATGAAGTCGGCCGTATCCTCGAGCAGCCACACGAAATCGTCGACCTGGCCCATCACCGCGGACGGCACCGACGACGCGACGCTGCGGTCGGCCAGCAGGAAGATCGGCACGTTGGCGTTGCGATGCCGGATCGCATCCACCACGGATTCGGACGGCCCATGGCCGTCCACGCCGAGATCCCAGTCGAGCAGCACGCACTGGATCGACGGATCGGAGCGGACCAGCATGATCGCATCGTCGGCCGTCGTCGCGGTGACGACATCGATGTCGCGCTGCACGAGCTCCGCGCTCAGCGTGCGGACCGCGCGCCCGGTCGCCGTTTCCTGCGCGATCTCGTCGTCGACCAGCAGCGCGCGCATGCCGAGACGACGAATGCCACCGACGGACGTATTCATGTGTTGCCCTCGCTGTTCCGATGCTGCGTTGGGGTGGGCGTCTCGCGAGCGCGCGGACAGCAGGCCACGGGCGGCGTGAAACGCTCGACAATCCGGTTTGATTAGCCATCCGATTCGGAGCCGACTATGCCATAGTTGCCTTTATATGAAAAGCAGACGATTCGGCTAAAGCATCGGCCGATTTCAAATCGGCTTTCACGCGCGGTTCATTTTCATGTGCATTGCAACACGTGAATTCTTAATCGGCCGATCACGCGCATTCCGCCATCGCACACGCCGTTTCCGGTCGATTGAATTCAGCGGATTTTGTTGCTACGATCGGCTGCGCCGCGTGCCGGCCGGCGGCCTGCACCACGCCGCACCAGGGTGTGTCGTGCGGTGCGCGATCCGGCATTCCGCATTCGCGGGAGCATTTCAATCGGTTGCGGTGCGCATCGGATGCGCGCCGCCGCGAATGCGGCTCCCGTTTCCGCACATTTACCGGAGAATTCGCGTGAGCCTGTTGAAAATCGCAGTCGAGCCGGCGCTGAATGGCGCCTTCCTCACCACGCACGAACAGGTCGACGTATTCCAGACCGATTTCACGAATATCGCGGCCGTCGTCGTCGGAATCGAATCGGCGCAACAGGTGCTGAAAACCGTCGAGCGGACCGGGTTCGCGATTCCGTTCTTCGTCGCGGTCGAGCCCGACCAGGAAGTGCCGCCGTCGGTGCTGCCGCGCGCGAGCGGCGTGATCCAGCTGCGGCACGGCGGCCGCCATTACCACGGCCGGCAGATTTCCGCCGCCGCCGACATCTACAGCGAGAACCTGCTGCCGCCGTTCTTCAAGGTCATGCGCGAATACGTGCAGCGCGGCTACGTCGAATTCGACTGCCCCGGCCACCAGGGCGGCCAGTTCTTCTCGAATCATCCGCTCGGCCGGATGTTCTTCGACTTCTTCGGCGAGACGATCTTTCGCGCCGACCTCTGCAACGCCGACGTCCGCCTCGGCGACCTGCTGATCCACGAAGGCCCCGCGCTGGAAGCGCAGCGCAATGCCGCGCGGATCTACAACGCGGACAAGACCTACTTCGTGCTGAACGGCACGTCCACGTCGAACAAGGTCGTCACGAGCGCGCTGCTCGCGCCCGACGATCTCGTGCTGTTCGACCGCAACAACCACAAGTCGGTGCACCTCGGTGCGCTGGTGCTGTCCGGCGCGCGGCCGGTGTACCTCGAAACCGCGCGCAACGCGTGGGGCCTCATCGGCGGCGTCGACGACGCGGCGCTCGGCGAAGCGCGCATTCGCGACGCGATCCGCGACGTCGCGCCCGAGCGCGCCGGCCTGCCGCGCCCGTTCCGGCTCGCGGTGATCCAGCTCGGCACCTACGACGGCACGATCTACAACGCGCGCGAGATCGTCGACCGGATCGGGCACCTGTGCGACTACATCCTGTTCGATTCGGCGTGGGTCGGCTACGAGCAGTTCATCCCGATGATGCAGGATTGCTCGCCGCTGATGCTGACGCTCGGCCCCGACGATCCCGGCATCATCGTCACGCAGTCGGTGCACAAGCAGCAGGCGGGCTTCTCGCAGACCTCGCAGATCCACAAGAAGGACGGCCACCTCGAAGGCCAGAAGCGCTTCTGCGATCACCGCCGCTTCAACAACGCGTACATGATCCATGCGTCGACGAGCCCGTTCTACCCGATGTTCGCGGCGCTCGACGTCAACGCGCAGATGCACGCCGGCCCGGCCGGCAAGCGCCTGTGGCGCGACTGCGTCGCGCACGGCGTCGAGGCGCGCAAGCTGCTGCTGAAGACCTGCCGCCAGATCCGCCCGTTCGTTCCGCAACACGTCGACGGCCGCCCGTGGGCCGACTACCCGACCGAGCAGATCGTCGACGACCTGCGCTTCTTCCGCTTCCATCCGGCCGATAGCTGGCACGGCTTCGAGGGCTATGCGGACGACCAGTACTTCGTCGATCCGTGCAAGCTGCTGCTGACGACGCCCGGCATCGATCGCGACACGCACGAATACGCGCCGTTCGGCGCCCCCGCGCCGATCCTCGCGCGCTACCTGCGCGAGCACGGCGTCGTGCCCGAGAAGGCCGACCTGTACACGATCCTGTTCCTGCTCACGCCGTCGGAAAGCTTCGGCAAGCTGCAGCATCTGGTCGCGCACCTCGCGCAGTTCGAACGCCATCTCGACCAGGACACGCCGCTGCGCGACGCGATTCCGTCGCTGTGCGAAGCGTATCCGGAGCTGTACGGCGCCATGCGCCTGCGGCAGCTGTGCCAGCGGATGCACGATTTCTACCGCAGCCACGACATGAAGCACCTGCAGAAGCAGATGTTCCGGCGGGCGCAGTTCCCGAAGCAGGCGATGCTGCCGCAGGCCGCGAACGCGGAGCTGATCCGCAACAACGTCGAGCTGGTTGCGCTCGATCGCATCGAAGGCCGGATCGCCACCGAGGGCGCGCTGCCCTATCCGCCCGGCATCTTCTGCGTGGTGCCCGGCGAAGTATGGGGCGGCCCGGCGCTCGACTACTTCCGCGCCCTCGAGGCCGGCATCAACGCGCTGCCGGGCTTCGAACCGGAAATCCAGGGCGTCTACCTGCAGACGCGGCCGGACGGCACCAGGCAGGCCTCGGCCTACGTGGTGGCCGCCGGCGCCGACGCATCGCGCGCGTAGCCCGGACGGGCGGCCGGCGCGGCATGAATCGCGGCAGGCGTGGCGCTCGCCCGCCGCGTCACCACGCCTGCCGGTAGATCGCCAGCGCGTCCGCTTCCGTCACCTCGCGCGGATTGTTGACGAGCAGGCGCGTCTGCAGCATTGCATCCGATGCCATCCGGGGCAGGTCGCCTGCGCCGATGCCGACCTCGCGCAGCGTGCGCGGGATGCCCGTCGCGACAATCAGCCGGTCGATCTCGGCGATCAGCGCATCCGTGCGCGCCGCGTCGCTGCCCGACGCCGCGGGCGCGACGATCGCCGCGAGTTCCGCGTAGCGCGGCGCGGCCGCCGGCGCGTTGAAGCGCAGCACGTGCGGCAGCACGAGCGCATTCGACAGCCCGTGCGGCACGTGGAAGATCCCGCCGACCGGATAGGCCAGCGCATGCACGGCCGCGACCGGCGCATTCGCGAAGGCCTGCCCCGCGAACATCGCGCCGACCAGCATCGCCTCGCGCGCCTGCCGGTTGCCACCGTCGTCGCACGCGGCGAGCAGGTTGCGCGACAGCAACGTCAGCGCCTGCACGGCCAGCATGTCGGACACCGGATTCTTCAGCCGCGCGGACGTATAGGCCTCGATCGCGTGCACCATCGCGTCGATGCCCGTGGCGGCCGTCGCCGCGCGCGGCAGGCCGAGCGTGAGTTCGGCGTCGAGGATCGCGACATCCGCGAACAGGTGCGGCGACACGACGCCCATCTTGCGCGCCTCGCCGACCGTGACGATCGACACGGCCGTGACCTCGGAACCCGTGCCGGCCGTCGTCGGCATCTGCACGAGCGGCAGCCGCGCGACCGCGACCTTGTCGACGCCGTACATGTCGGCCAGCGCCTGCCGCCCCGGCGCGAGCACCGCGATCAACTTCGCGACGTCCATCGACGAACCGCCGCCCAGGCCGAGCACGAGCTCGGCATCGGCCGCGACGGCGCGTCCGGTCGCCTCGAGCACCACGTGTTCGGGCGGATCGGCGATCACGTCGTCGAGCACCGTGACCTGCCAGCCGTGCGCGGCGAGGCTCTCCAGCGCCGGCGCGAGCACGCCGCTGCGATGCAGGAACGCGTCGGTGACGACGCACAGCCGCACGAGCGCCGGAAAGCGTTCGCGCAGCAATGCGCCGAGCCGCCGCGCGGCGCCGAATTCGACGATCTGGGTCGGAACGGTACGGAATTGAAACGGGTTCATCGGGTGCCTCCCGGTAGCGTCGCCGTGCCGGTGTCCCGCTGCACCATGTAGCGAGACACGTCGCGGCGATTTAGCAGCGGAATGATCGCCCCGATCGCGCCCCGCTGGAAATGCGGCGTTTCCCGATGCGCGCCGCCGGCTACCAGGGCACCGTCCTGCCCAGATAGTCGAGATAGTCGAGCCCGGGACGCCCGCGCTTCGCGATCAGCACGTTCACGAGGCTCGGCACGCTTTCCGCGATCGTCAGGCGCGCGTCCGGCCCGCCCAGTTCCGTGCGGACCCAGCCGGGCGCCATCAGCGCCATCGCGCGCGGCGTACCCGCGTGGCGCGCCGCGAAGCTGCGCATGAACTGGTTCAGCGCGGCCTTGCTGCCGCGATAGACCTCGCGCATCCCGTTCACGTTGTTCGACACGCTGCCCTGCCCCGACGACATCGCGCCGATCAACCCGTCCGGCGCGACCAGATCCTGCAGCGTCTCGATCGCGCGCATCGGCGCGAGCGCGTTCGTGATCATCACGCGCACGAACTCGTCGGTCGTCACTTCGCCGATCGTTTCGCCCGGGTCGTTGGTCGTCCCCGCATTCACGAACAGCATGTCGAAGCGCCGGCCCGACAGACGCGCTCGCAACGCGGCCAGCTGCACCGGCTCGCAGATGTCGAGCGTCTCGATCCCGAGCCGGCCGTCGTACCGGTCCGCCAGGTCGTGCAGCTGCGTGCGCCCCGCGCCTTCGCGCACGGTGCCCGTGACGTTCCAGCCGTGACCCAGGAACGCCTCCGCCATCGCCAGCCCGAGGCCGCGCGACGCCGCGACAAGCAGGATCGAGGGGGCTGGATGGTTCGATTCGGTCGATTGCATGGTTCGCACCTTTGCGGAAATTCATCGTGCGGCCACTATAGGGCCGCACGACAGCAGGCGCCAGACGCACCGGATTCAAGTCATCGTTGCACCGAACGCCATGCCATACGACGCGATGGCGTATCCTGTCCGCATGGAAGACATCGACCTGAACCTCGTCACCGCGCTCGACGCGCTGCTGTCGGAAAGCAGCGTGACCAGCGCCGCGCGCCGGCTCGGCCTGAGCACATCCGCGATGAGCCGCACGCTCACGCGGCTGCGGCTCGCCACCGGCGACGCATTGCTCGTGCGGGCCGGCCGCAGGCTCGTGCCGACGCCGCATGCGGCCGCGCTGCGCGACCGCGTGCATGCGGTCGCGAGCGACGCGCGCGCCGTGCTCCGGCCCGCAACGGCCGACGTGGACATGGCGACGCTCGCGTCCACGTTCACCATTCGCGCGGCGCCGTCGTTCATGGAAATGCTGTCCGGCCCGGTGGTCGCCGCGGTCGGCGAAGTCGCGCCGCTCGTGCGCCTCCGCTTCGTACCGAAGCTCGGCCGCGATCCGCAGGCGCTGCGCGACGGCACGGTCGACCTGGAAATCGGCAAGCGCGGCGACGACGCGCCCGAGCTGCACACGCGCATGCTCTTTCACGACTGGCACGTCGCGGTCGCGCGCGCCGGGCATCCGCTGTTCGCCGCGGCAAGGATCACGCCCGCCCGCTACGCGGCCTGCCGTCACGTCATCGCGTCGCAGCTCGGCGATTTCGGCGGCCCGGCCGACGCGCCGGCCGACCGCCCCGGCCCGGGCCTGGCCGTCCGCGTCGTCGTGCCCGGCTACCCCGATGCGATGCGCGTCGCGGCCAGCACCGACCTGATCGCGCTCGTGCCGCGCTCGAGCCTCGGCAACGCGTGCTCGCCGGGGCTCGTCGCCGCGCTCGGGCTGCGCAGCTTCGAGATCCCGGAGCGCCTGCCCGCGATCCTGGTCTCCGCGCTCTGGCATCCCCGCATGCACGGCGACCCCGTGCACCGCCGGCTGCGCGACGCGGTCATTGCCGTCTGCCAGCGCGCCTATCCGGATTCCCGCGCACCGGCGCGGCGCGGCGGCGCGCGCTCGCCCGACTGACGCCGCCCGGTTCAGGCCAGGCGGCCGCCGCCGTCGATGTGCAGGATCTCGGCGTTCATGAAGCCGTTGCCGAGCAGGAACGCGATCGCCTCCCCCACTTCGGCGGCACGCCCGACACGGCCGCCGGGCAGTGCCGCCGCCGCGCCCGCGAGAATCGAGTCGCGCGCTTCGCGGCCGAACGCGTCGTACAGCGGCGTCTCGACGAAGCCGGGCGCGACGACGTTGACGCGAATCGGCTTCAGTTCGAGCGCGAGCGACTGCGCGAGCGCCTCGACGCCGCGCACGGCGGCGGCCAGGACGGACGTGCCGTGCGCGGCCGGACGATCCGACAATTGCCCGCCGGTCAGCACGATCGAACCGCTCGCCGGCATCAGCGGCAACGCGGCACGGATCGCGTAGACCGGCCCGGCGATGCGCTCCTGCAGCGCGGCGAGCAGGTGATCGGGATCGGTCTCGGCCAGCTTGCCGGCGATGAAGCGGCCGGCCGTGACGACCAGGTGATCGACGCGCGTCATCGCGTCGAACACGGCCTGCACCGCGTGCCGGTCCGCGATGTCGGCCACCGCGATGCTTGCGCCGCCGATCGCTTGCGCGGCGGATTCGAGCTTCTCGCGGGTCCGGCCGACCAGCGTGACGCCGGCGCCTTTCGCCTTCGCGGCGGCCGCGGCCGCGAGACCGATGCCGGAACTCCCGCCCACCACCACCACGTGTGCGCCGTCCAGCGCCGAAGATTGCGTTGCCTCGTTCATGTCGACTCCTCAGGGTTGAAGGTTCGCGAACGTTAGGTCATTCTCCTTTGCGCCGGAACGTGGGAGACTTGCATAGGGTTCATGCCACCAAGGAATAAGATGGATTCGCTGCGCTCCATGCGCGTGTTCGTCCGCGCCATCGAGCTGGGCAATTTCTCGGCGGTCGCGCGCGAGGAAGGCACCGGGCAGCCGACGATCAGCAAGATCGTCGCCGCGTTCGAACGGCAACTCGGCGTTCGCCTGCTCGAGCGCTCGACCACGAGCCTCGCGCCCACCGACGAAGGCCGCCGGTTCTACGATCGCTGCAAGCGCGTGCTCGACGAATATGCGAGCGCGGTGGCCGAGGTGCGCGGGCAAACGGTGCGGCCGGTCGGCAAGCTGGTCGTCAATGCGCCGCTGGGGCTCGGCGAGTTGCGGCTGAACGCGCTCGTGCTCGAATTTCTCGCCGCGTGGCCGGAGATCGAAGTCGAGCTTCAGTTGACCGACCGCGTGATCGACCTGGTCGAGGAAGGCGTCGACGTCGCCATCCGCCTCGGCCACCAGTTGCCGCCGGACGTCGTGGCGCGCCAGGTCGCCTCGTCGCCGCGCCTGCTGGTCGCCACGCCGGGATACGTGTCGCAGGCGCCGAAGCTGCGCCGGCCCGAAGATCTGGCGCGGCACCGGTATGTCGGCTATGCGCGCGCCGACATCGCCAGCGAGCTGACCTTCGCGCGGCGCGACGAACAGGTCGCCGTGCCGGTCCACGGCCGGTACCGCGTGAACAGCTCGATGGCGCTGCGGGAATGCTTCCTGGCCGGGAACGCGGTGGGCAGCGCGCCGGCGTGGCTCGTCCAGGACCTGATCGACGGCGGGCAACTCGTCCGGTTGCTGCCGGCGTGGGACATGGTGCCGCCGCATGTGCTGCACCTCGTCTATGCATCGCGCCGGTACCTGCCGCTCAGGACCCGCACGTTCCTGCAGTTCATGGAGCGGCGGATTCCCGGTTTGCCGGGGTTCGACGCCACCCCCGGGCCTGCCGCGCCCATATCGCGGCAGGCCCGCTGAGCGGCGGCCGCGGCGGTCGCCGCTCAGCGGGCC
>NZ_JPGM01000081.1:0-39492 GCF_000731655.1 Burkholderia sp. MSh2
TCGCTCACCCCCGCCAGCAGTTTCCCCAGCAATTCCGACAACTGCGCCTGTTCCGCGTCCGACAGCACGGCCAGCAGCGCGCGCTGGTTGTCGATGTGCGCGACGACCGCATCGTCGATCAGCGCGCGGCCGGCTTCCGTCAGTGCGACGAGCGTGCCGCGCCCGTCGGCCGGGTTCGGCCGGCGCTCGACCCAGCCGCCCTTCTGCAGCCGGTCGATGCGCGCGGTCATCCCGCCCGACGACATCATCAGCGCGTCGTACAACGCCGTCGGCGTCAGCGCGAACGGCGCACCGCCGCGCCGCAGCGTCGCGAGCACGTCGAATTCTCCGGGCTGCATCCCGTAGCGCGCAAACAGCGGATTCAGACGGTCGCGCGCGATCACGAGCGCGGCTTCCTGCAGCCGCCCCATCACCACCATCGACGACGCGTCGAGATCCGGACGCTCGGCGCGCCATTGCGCGAGCGCATGCGCGGCTCGATCCATTAACCCTCCTCGGCTCACCAGTTATCTTGACGTCGAGATAAATCAGCATTTATCTTGATGTCGAGATACTTTACATGAAAACGCGCGGCGTCTCACCGGGAGCCGTGCATCGATTTCGAGGGCCATGCGATGAATCGCTTTACTTCTCCGGGATGGCGGCTCGCCGCCATCGTGCTCGTCGGGCTGAACCTGCGGCCGGCGCTTGCCGCGGTCGGCCCGCTGCTCGACATGATCCAGCGCGCGACCGGCATCGGCGACGGCGCGGCCAGCCTGCTGACGACGATCCCGATCCTCCTGATGGGGCTCGGCGCGCTGAGCGCGCGGCGCCTGCAGCGCATGACGGGCATCGTGGGCGGCGTCGGGCTCGGCGTCGTGCTGATCGGGCTGGCGTGCGCGTCGCGCGTCGGCGCGCAGCACGCATGGCTGCTGCTGGCGAGCGCCTGCTGCGCGGGCGTCGGGATCGCGATGGTGCAGGCGCTGCTGCCCGGCTTCGTGAAGGCGCATTTCGCTGCGCGCATCGGTGGCGCGATGGGCGTCTACTCGACGTCGATCATGGGCGGCGCGGTGCTCGCAAGCGTCGTCGCGCCGTTCGCCGCGGCGCGCTGGGGCTGGCTCGCCGCGCTCGCCGGCTGGGCCCTGCCGGCCGCGATAGCCGCGGTGGCCTGGCCGCTGGCCGGGCGCGGCGGCGACGCGCGCGCCATCGGGCCGGCGACGGCATCGCATGCGCAGCCGTCGCGCTCGCCGCGCGCCTGGCGGCTCGCGCTGTTCTTCGGTATCGCGACGGGCGCGTACACGCTCGTGCTCGCATGGCTGCCGCCGTACTACATGCGGCTCGGCTGGTCGCCGACGGCGGCCGGCAGCCTGCTCGGCGGCGTGACGCTCGCGGAAGTCGTCGCGGGGCTGACGATCTCGGCGACGATCGACCGCCTGCCCGATCGCCGGCCTGCGCTGCATGCGGCGATCGCGTCGCTGCTCGCCGGGTTGCTGGTGATGCTCGCCGCGCCCGACGCACTCGCGCTGCCGGCCGCGCTGCTGCTGGGCGCGGGGATCGGCGCGCTGTTCCCGCTGTCGCTGATCGTCACGGTCGACCATGCGGCGACGCCGGCCGATGCCGCATCGCTGACGGGCTTCGTGCAGGGTGTCGGCTACCTGGTCGCCGGGCTGTTTCCGTTCGCGGCCGGCGTCGTGCGGCAGCACCTCGCGGACCTGACGCCCGCGTGGGTGGCAATGGCGTGCCTGTGCGTCGCGCTGTTCGCGCTGGCGGCGGGGTTTGCGCCGCGAAGCGTGCGGCATCTCGCGCGTGCCTAGTGCGGCGCGCGTGGCCGCCGGGTACGGCGGCGTTCGCGCGCCGACTGGCCGCGCCCGCGCGCCTCGGCAGCCTCAAACGCCCGCTTCGCGCTCGGCCAGATGCCGCCGATAGGCGCGCTCCGACGGACACCGCCGCAAGTCGCACGCATCCTCGTCACACAGCCGGCACACGCGGATCGCGTTCTGCATGTCGTCGGCCAGCGCGCCCACCAGCTGCTCGCAGATCGGCAGGAGCTGCGCGCATTGCGCGGGCGTCAGCGTGCGCGTGAGATCCGCGATGGCCGCGCCGCGCGCGGCCAGTACCTGCCGCACCGTATCGTGCCCCGCCTCGGTCAGCGTCAGCACGACGGTCCGCTTGTCCTCTCCGGGCTCGCGTGCGACGAGCCCTTCCTGCGCCATCCGCTCGGCGAGCCGCACGGCCGACGAATGCACCAGCATCGATTGCCGTGCGAGCGCGTCGATCGTCATCGCATGCGCTTGCGACAGCAGCACCAGCGCGTCCGCGATCGACCCGTGCAGCCCCGTCTCGCGGGCGATCGCCTCTTCTACCCGGTCGTTCACCGCAAGCGCGAGCGCGCCCAGCAGATTGTTCAGGCGTTGCTTTTTCACGTAGGCGCTCCTAGTATATGTGTGCGTCACGCATATAAATTAAACCATCGTTTCACCGATGTCGGGTCGGCCGTCGCATGGCCGGTTCGCCCCGGGCGCTCGCACGCCCTCATTCTACGGGTCGACGGGCCGAGTGGAGTCAACGCATGAACGACAGCGCGCGCAAGACCGGATGCCTGATCATGGCGACGTTGTGCTGGGGCGTCGCGATACCGTTCAGCAAGATGGCGTTGCCAGCCCTGTCGCCCGCCTGGCTCATCGTGCTGCAGATTGCCGCCAGCGTCGCGGTGCTCGCGTGCGTTGCCGTCGCGCAGCGCGTCAGCCTGCGCGGCATCGCGGCGGCGCAGGTCGCCGTCGTCGCGCTGATCGGCATGCTCGAACCGTGCGGCGCGTATTACCTCGGGTTCGTCGGCATGCAGTCCACGTCCGCGCTGCATACGGCGGTGCTCTTCGCGCTCGAACCGCTCGGCATCCTTGCGTTCAACATCGTGCTGTTCCGGCTGCGGGTCGACCGGCGGCTGCTGGCCGCGGGCGTCGTCGCACTGGCGGGCGTCGTCGTCATCACGCTCGGCGACACGTCCGCGGACGCGCACGCATCGCTGCGCGGCGACGCGTTCGTGCTCGCCGGCGTGATGGTGGCCGCGCTGTATGTATCGTTGTCGACGCACGCGGTCACGCTGGCGTCCGCGACGGCGATGCTGCTGATCCAGCAGGCCGCGTCGTTGCTCCTGGCGCTCGTGCTGCTCGGCGTCGACGCGGACGGCGGCGGCGGCCTGCAGCGGCTGCCGGCCTGGTCCGCCGCATGGCCCGCGATGGCGATCGGCGTGCTGCAGTTCGCGCTGGCCTTCCTGTTCTATTTCCGTGGCGCGCGCGGCAACGCGTCGTACTGGAGCGCGGTCGTGCTCAACCTGATCCCGGACGTCGGCATCGTTGCGTCGATCGCGATCCTCGGCGAAACGGCGTCGCCGGTCTACTTCGCCGGCGGTGCGATCACGATCGGCGCGGCGCTCTACACGCACCTGCGCGAACACCGCGCGGAACGCACGCCGGCGAGCGCATGATCAGCTCGCGCTCGCGTACAGCGTTGAATCCGCGAACCCTTCGGCATCGAGCACGCGGCCGATCAGGATCAACGCGGTGCGCTCGATCCGCGCGCCCCGCACCCTTTCGACGATATCGGCGAGCGTGCCGGTCACGCGCTCCTCGTAGGGCCAGCTCGCGCGATAGATCACCGCGACCGGACAATCGGCGCCGTAATGCGGCAGCACTTCGTCGACGATACGGGCGAGATGCCGCACGCCGAGATGGATCGCGAGCGTCGCGCGGTGCGCGGCGAGCGAGCCGAGCGCTTCGCCTTCCGGCATCGTCGTCTTGCCCGCGAAGCGCGTCAGAATCACCGTCTGCGCCACGCCCGGCAGCGTCAGCTCGACGCCGAGCGTCGCCGCGCACGCGGCCGTGGCCGTTACGCCCGGCACGATGTCATAAGGAATCCCGAGCGCCTTCAGCCGGCGGATCTGCTCGCCGATCGCGCCGTACAGCGACGGGTCGCCCGAATGCACGCGCGCGACGTCCTGCCCTTTCGCGTGCGCGTCGGCAAGCAGCGCGACGATCGCGTCGAGGTCGAGTTCGGCGGTATTGACGACCCGCTCCGCGCGATGACCGTCGAGCACGGCTGCCGGCACCAGCGAGCCCGCATACAGGATCACCGGGCAGGTACGCACGAGGCGCTGGCCCTTCACCGTGATCAGCTCCGGGTCGCCGGGGCCCGCGCCGATGAAATACACCGTCATCGAAAAATCTCCGTCAATTCATGGGATGACCGGCCGCGCCGCATCATGCGCGCACGGCCGGATCGAGCGCCTCGAGCAGCGCGGCGGCCGAGTCGAACGTGCGCTCGGCGGCAGGCAGCGGCGGACGGCGCAGCATCACGACCGGCAGCCGACGTTCGCGCGCGACGTCGAGCTTGGCCTCGGTGGCCGCACCGCCGCTGTTCTTGCTGACCACGACGTCGATGCCCGCCAGCGCGAACAGCGCGCGCTCGCCGTCGAGCGTGAACGGCCCGCGCGCGGCGACGATCTGCGCGCGCGCGTTGCCGGGATGCGCGTCGAGGCAGCGAACGACCCAGAACTGATGCGGCGGGATCGCGTCGAGATGCGCGAGCGGTTCGCGGCCGAGCGTGAAAAGCGGCCGCCTGAACGGCGCGAGCGCGGCCTCGATGCCGGCCCAGTCGTCGACCATCCGCCAGTCGTCGCCCGGTTGCGGCGTCCACGGCGCGCGGCGCAGGGCCCACAGCGGCACGCCCGCGTCGCGTGTCGCGGCAGCAGCGTTCGCGCTGATCCGCGCCGCATACGGATGCGTCGCATCGATCACGAGGCCGATGCCGGCGCTGCGCAGGTACGCGGCGAGTCCGGCGGCGCCGCCGAACCCGCCGACACGCACGTCGCAGCGCAGGTCGGCGGGCACCTTGCCGAGGCCGGCGAGGCTGTACACGTGACCGGGCCCGAGCGCGCGCGCGATGTTCAGCGCGTCGCCGGTGCCGCCGAGCAGCAGGATGCGCGCGCTCATCGCGCCTCCCCGACGAAGCGGCCCTGCCGGTCGATCGCGAACATCTCGACGGCGACCGACGGTGGCACGACGTCGCGCGCGACGTGCAACGCCCGGGCGCAGACGAGATCGCCGAGCGGCACGCCGTCGGCCTGCGCGAGCTTCAGCGCCGCCTGGCTCGTGTTCGCGGCGCGCATCGCGGCCTGCAGCGCGTCGCTCGCGCCGGCCCCGGCCGCCCACTGCGCGAGCAGCGGCAGGTCGATGCTCGAATGGCGGCTGTGCAGGTCGAGGTGGCCGGCCGCGAGCTTGCTCAGCTTGCCGAAGCCGCCGCACATCGACAGGCGCGCGACCGGTGCGCGCCGCAGGTGCTTGAGCACCGCGCCCGCGAAATCGCCCATCTCGATCAGCGCCATCTCGGGCAGGCCGTAGTGGGCGCGCATCGCATCCTCGCTGGCGTTGCCCGTGCAGGCGGCGATGTGCGCGACGCCGTTGGCGCGCGCGACGTCGATGCCCTGATGGATCGACGCGATATAGGCCGAACACGAGAACGGCCGCACGATGCCGGTCGTGCCGAGAATCGACAGCCCGCCGACGATGCCGAGACGCGGATTCATCGTCTTCAGCGCGAGCGCCTCGCCGCCTTCGACGCCGATCGTCACGTCGAAGCCGCCCGCGTAGCGGTGCTCGGCCGCGAGCGCGTCGAGGTGGGCCGTCATCATCTGGCGCGGCACCGGGTTGATCGCCGGTTCGCCGACCGGCAGCGTGAGCCCCGCGCGCGTGACGGTGCCGACTCCCGGCCCCGCGTGAAAACGCACGCCGGGCGCCGCGGCGAGCGCGACGCGCGCGAAGATCAGCGCGCCGTGCGTGACGTCCGGATCGTCGCCGGCGTCCTTGAGCGTGCCGGCTTCCGCACCGTCGGCCGTCGCCCGGCAGAACTCGAGCCGCATCATCACGTGCTGCCCTTTCGGCAGCACGATCTCGACCGCGTCGTCCGCGTGCCCCGCGAGCAGCAGGCGCGCGGCCGCGAGCGACGTCGCGGTCGCGCAGCTGCCGGTCGTATAGCCGAAGCGCAGCGGCGCGGGCTGTTCGGGCGTTTCGTCGCGCATCACGCGTCCGTCGCGTGCGTTGCCGGCGCGCCCGCCGTATCGGCCGCGGCCGGCTTGCAGGTGTCGTACAGCGTGACCGGCAACGGCTGTCGCCACGTGTCGAAGCGGCCGAGCGGCTCGGCGTGCGCGAGCGACACGCGCGTCAGCGTGCCGCCGTGCGCGTCGCGCCACGCGGCCAGCGCCATCTCGCCCTGCAGCGTGACCGCGTTCGCGACCAGCCGGCCGCCGGGTTTCAGCGCCGTCCAGCACGCGTCGAGCACGCCGGGCGCCGTGGCGCCGCCGCCGATGAAGATCGCGTCGGGCGCGGCCAGGCCGGCGAGCGCATCGGGCGCGCGGCCGGCGACGAGCTGCAGGCCCGGAACGCCGAGCGCGTCGCGGTTGTGTTCGATGAAGCGTTGCCGCTCCGCATGCGATTCGATCGCGATCGCGTGGCACGACGGATGCGCGCGCATCCACTCGATGCCGATCGAACCGCTGCCGGCGCCGACGTCCCACAGCAGTTCGTCCGGCGCGGGCGCGAGGCGCCCCAGCGTCAGCGCGCGCATGTCGCGCTTGGTGAGCTGGCCGTCGTGACGGTACGCGTCGTCGGGCAGGCCGGGCGTCAGTGCGCGGCGCGGCGCGTCGGCGGCTGCGCGGCAGTCGAGCGCGACGAGGTTCAGCGCGGCCGTCTCGTCGACGGCCCAGTCCTGCGCGAGCCCGTCGAGACGCCGCTCGCGCGGCCCGCCGAGATGCTCGAATACGCTGACGCGGCTCGGCCCGAACCCGCGTGCGACGAGTTCGGCCGCGACGGCGGCCGGCGTGCGGCCGTCGGCGCTCAGCACGAACAGGCGACGGCCCGGCAGCAGGTGTCGCGCGAGCGTCGCGAGCGGACGGCCGACGAGCGACACCGCGCCGGTCTCCTGCAGCGCCCAGCCGAGGCGCGCGGCCGCCAGCGACAGCGACGACGGCGCGGGCAGCACGCGCCATTCGTCCGGGGACAGCGTGCGCGCGAGCGTGGCGCCGACGCCGAACAGCATCGGGTCGCCGCTCGCGAGCACGCAGACCGGCGACGGGCGACGCGCGAGCACGCCCGCGAGATCGAACGGCGACGGCCACGCCTCGCGCGCGGCCGGCAGCCGTGCGGGCAGCATGTCGAGATGGCGCCTCGCGCCGACGACGAGCGTCGCGTCGAGCAGCGCGCGCCGCGCGCTGCGTCCGAGCCCCGCGTAACCGTCGTCGCCGATGCCCACTATCGTCAGCCACGCCGTCATGCACCCTTCCCCATCGTTCGATTCCGTTCCGTTTGTTGCGATGCGCGACCGCCGGGCCGCCGCGCGTTGATCCACCGGCACGCCGGTGCGATGCGGCCGCCGCTGCCGGGCGCGCGCGGTGCCGGATTCCAGCGCGCGCGCGGCCTCGTGCCGCGCCGCCAATCGTACCATTTGCGAGACAGCGCGAAACCGGCGCCGGCCTTGCTGCGACGCGGTTGCGGGGCGCATCGCCGATGCCGGGCCGGTGCGAAAATCGGGTATCCTACGGCCGTTCGTTCGCCGGTGCCCTTCGGGGCCGAAGAGGGAACACAGGGCGCGCCGCGCGCCGCTGTGGCTGCCCCCGCAACTGTAGACAGCGAGCCGCTCTCCCTCGCATGCCACGGGTTCCGCCGGGAAGGTCGGGAGCCGGCGTCGGCCTGTCAGCCAGAAGACCTGCCGGCCTGAAAGTGCGAGCGTGCCGGTTGGCGTCGGGCGGGGTGTACCGATGCGTCGACCGCGGCGCGACACCATTGCCTGCCCCGTTGAATTCCGCCTCCGTTCCGATTCCTGCATCGCCCGCCGTACGCCCGTCGGCGTGCCCGGGGCTCGTGCGCGTGGTCGCGGCCGCCGACGGCGGACTGTGCCGGATCAAGCTGCCCGGCGGCCGGCTCGAGGCCCGCCAGGCGCGGGCGATCGCCGCTGCCGCGCGCCAGTACGGCTCCGGCGCGATCGACGCGACCAATCGCGCGAATCTGCAACTGCGCGGCATTCGCGACGGCGCCGCCGCCGCGCTGACGCAGGCCTTGCTCGATGCGGGGCTCGGCCCGCGCGTCGACGCCGCCGCGGATCGCGCCGCGCTCGCCGCGAGCGACGACGTCCGCAACCTGATGCTCAGCCCGCTCGCCGGGCGCGATCCCGCCGCGCTCGTCGACAGCCGCGCGCTGGCCGCACCGCTGTTCGACCTGCTGGCGCGCGAACCGCGTCGCGGCGAGTTGTCGCCAAAATTCGCGATCCAGCTCGACGGCGGCGAATCGGTCGCGGCGCTCGATCATCCGCACGACATCTGGCTCGCCGCATGGCGTCGCGGCGACGGCGTCGTGCGCATCGCCGCCGGGCTGGCCGGCTGCCCGCCGGTCGAAGCAGGCGATCCACCCGCGTCGGTCGACGTGGCGCCCGGACAAGCCGCCGCGCTCGTCCGCGCGTTGCTGTGCGCGTTCCTCGATCTCGCGCCGGCCGACGTCACGCGCATGCGCGCGCTGCTCGCCACGTGCGGCGAACGGGCGCTGCTCGAACGCGCGCAGCACGACCTGCCCTTTGCGCTCGCGGCCGATCCGGCGCTCACCGGCTGGCGGCGACCGCGTTGCGACGCCGCGCTGCGCTTCGGCGCGCGTGCGTCGCTCGACGCCGCATATTGCAGCGTCGGCGCGCAGTTCGTGCTCGGCCGGCTCGACGCGGCGCAACTGGAGCGGCTCGCCGCCCTGGCCGAGGCCGACGGCGACGGCACGCTGTCGATGACGCCGTGGCAAGGCGTGTTCATCCACGGCGTCGCGCACGGCCTCGCGCCGGCCACGCTCGATGCGCTCGCGTCGCTCGGCCTCGTCTGCGCGCCGTCCGACCCGCTGGCCGCGCTGGTCGCGTGCGCCGGCAGCACGGGCTGCGCAAAAGCGCGCGCCGATACGAAACACGACGCGCTCGCGCTCGCCGCGCGCCTCGGCGATCCGGTCGACGTGCACCTGACCGGCTGCGAACGCCACTGCGCGTTGCCGCATCCCGCGACGCACACGCTCGTCGCGGTCGCGCCCGCGCGGTACGACCTCTACCGGCGTGACGCCGCCGCGGGCCTCGGCGCCCCGCTCGCGCGCCATCTGACGATTGACCAGGCCGCGGCCCGACTGACGGGCGCGCGGCACAGCCAGGACACCACCGATGCTTGACTACATTCGCGACGGGCAGGAAATCTACCGCCAGTCGTTCGCGACGATTCGCGCCGAGGCCGATCTGTCGAGGATCCCGCCCGATCTCGAGAAACTCGCGGTGCGCGTGATTCACGCGTGCGGGATGGTCGACGTCGTCGACGCGCTGCGTTTTTCGCCCGGCGCGGGCACGGCGGGCCGGACGGCGCTCGCGGCGGGTGCGCCGATCCTGTGCGACGCGAAGATGGTTGCCGAAGGCATCACGCGCACGCGGCTGCCGGCGGCCAACCGCGTGATCTGCACGCTCGGCGAGCCGGAGGTGCCCGATCTCGCCCGGCATCTCGGCAACACGCGCTCGGCCGCCGCGCTCGAACTGTGGCGCCCGCATCTCGCGGGCAGCGTCGTCGTGATCGGCAATGCACCGACCGCGCTGTTTCACCTGCTCGACATGATCGATGCCGGCGCGCCGCGCCCCGCGCTGATTCTCGGGTTCCCGGTCGGTTTCATCGGCGCGGCGGAATCGAAGGCGCTGCTCGACGCCGACAGCCGCGGCGTGCCGTACGTCGCCCTGCTCGGCCGGCGCGGCGGCAGCGCGATGGCCGCCGCCGCGGTCAATGCGCTCGCGACGGAGGCCGAATGACGCGCGCACGCGGACGCCTGTTCGGGGTCGGCGTCGGCCCCGGCGATCCCGAGCTGATGACGATCAAGGCCCTGCGCGTGCTGCAGGCCGCGCCCGTGGTCGCGTATTTCGTCGCGAAGGGCAAGAAAGGCAATGCGTACGGCATCGTCGAGGCGCACCTGCAGGACGGGCAGACGCAACTGCCGCTCGTCTATCCGGTGACGACCGAGGCGTTGCCGCCGCCGCTTTGCTACGAGACGGTGATCGCCGATTTCTACGACACGGCCGCCGGAATCGTCGCGGCGCACCTCGACGCGGGGCGCGACGTCGCGGTGATCTGCGAAGGCGATCCGTTCTTCTACGGGTCGTACATGTACCTGCACGACCGCCTCGCGCCGCGTTACGACACCGAGGTCGTCCCCGGCGTGTGCGCGATGCTCGGCGGCACGGCCGTGCTCGGCCAGCCGCTCGTCTATCGCAACCAGAGCCTGTCGGTGCTCTCGGGCGTGCTGCCCGCACCCGAGTTGCGGGCCCGCCTCGCGCAAGCCGACGCCGCCGTCGTGATGAAGCTCGGCCGCAATTTCGACAAGGTGCGGCGCGTGCTCGACGAACTGGGGCTCGCGAAACGCGCGCTGTATGTCGAGCGCGCGACGATGGCGAGCCAGCGCATCGTCCCGCTCGACGAAGTCGACCCGATGGCGTCGCCGTATTTCTCGCTGCTCGTGGTGCCGGGGGAAAAATGGCAAGGATGACGACCCCGCCCGCGATCGTGATTCTCGGCGCGGGCGCGCTCGACACCGCGCGGCGCATCCAGGCGCACTTTCCGGGTGCGCGCGTGCACGGGCTCGCCTCGCGCGTCGAGGCCGACGTGCCGTTCGACGAACTCGGCGCGCACCTGCGCGAACTGTATGCGCGCGGCCTGCCGATCGTCGCGCTGTGCGCGGCCGGCATCGTGATCCGCTGCCTCGCGCCCGCGCTGGCCGACAAGGGCGTCGAGCCGCCCGTGCTGGCGGTCGCCGAAGACGGCTCGGCCGTCGTGCCGCTGCTGGGCGGCCTGACGGGCGTCAACGCGATCGCGCGCGAGATCGCCGCATGCGTCGGCGTCGCGGCCGCGATCACGACGAGCGGCGAATTGCGCTTCGGCGCGTGCGTGCTCAATCCGCCCGAAGGCTATGCGCTCGCCGATCTCGCCCAGGGCAAGCGGTTCGTCTCCGATCTGCTCGCGGGCACGCCGACACGTATCGACGGCGCGGCGCCGTGGCTCGACGCTGTCGCGCTGCCGCGCGACGACGCGGCCACGCATGCGATCCGCGTGACACCGGACGCATGGCGCGGCGCGCGCGACGAACTCGTGATCCATCCGCGCAGCGTGGTGGTCGGCGTCGACGCGCAAGCCGCGCGGGCGGACGCAGCGCTCGCCGCGCGCATCGAAGCACTGCTGGATGCGCAGGGCCTCGCGCGGCTGGCGTTGGCGGCCATCGTCGCGCCGGCCGCGGCGCTCGGCGACGCCGCGCTGGAAACCGCGGCGCAAGCGCTCGGCGTGCCGCTGCGCTTCGTCGATGTCGATGTCGATGTCGACAGCCGCGCCGGGACCGATGCGGCCACGCTGCTCGGCCACGCGCTGCGCGTCGCGCACACGCTTCACGCCGCACCGGCGGAGGGCCTTGCGTGCGCGGTCGCTTCGCACCCGGTTGACCCGGCCGCCATCGGCCGCGCGCGCGGCCGTCTGACGGTGCTCGGCCTCGGCCCCGGCGGCGCGGCGTGGCTCACGCCGGCCGCGCGCGCCGCGCTGGCGGACGCCACCGACATCCTCGGCTATACGACCTACGTGAACATGGCCGGCCCGTTCCGCGACGGCCAGCGCGTACACGGCACCGACAACCGCGAGGAGATGCAGCGCGCGCGTCACGCGTTCGCACTGGCGGCCGAAGGCCGACGCGTCGCGGTCGTGTCGTCGGGCGACCCGGGCGTGTTCGCGATGGCCGCGGCCGTGCTCGAGGCGCTCGACGAAGCGCGCGACCCGCACTGGGCCGCGGTCGACCTGCGCGTGGAGCCCGGCATCTCGGCGTCGCTCGCGACGGCCGCGCAGGCTGGCGCGCCGCTCGGCCACGACTTCTGCGCGATCTCGCTGTCGGACAACCTGAAACCGTGGGACGTGATCGAGACGCGCCTGCGACACGCGGCGCAGGCCGATCTCGTGATGGCGTTCTACAACCCGATCTCGCGCGCGCGGCCGTGGCAGCTCGATCGTGCGCTCGAGGTCGTGCGCGCGCATCGGGCGCCGGAGACGGTGGTCGTGCTCGGCCGCGACATCGGCCGGCCGGGCGCGACGCTCGCGACCACGACGCTCGGCGCGCTGCGCAGCGACCAGGTCGACATGCGCACGATGGTGATCGTCGGCTCGTCGACGACGCGGCGCTTCGCGATCGGCGCCGGGCGCGAATGGGTCTACACGCCGCGCTGGTATCGCTGAACGCGGCTATCGAATCGGCCGGAACCCCCGCGCGCCGGCCGGTTCCGCGCCGTCCGCGCGGCCGGTGCGCCAGAAGCGGTACACGAGCATGCCGACGATCGCCTGCGCCGCGATCACGAACGCGACGCAGCCGGCCCATCCCCAGCGGTGCCAGCCCGGCAACGGCAAAATCGAGCCGAGACTGCCGCCGAGGTAGTAGCAGGACAGGTAGAGGCCGATCGCCGTCGAGCGCGCACGTGCTGCCGCCTGCGAGATGAACGCGTTGGCCGACGCCTGCTCGACGAACACGGCGGTCGAGCTGAGCGCGAGGCCGGCCAGGATCACCGGCACGTGGTCCGACAGCGTGAGCAGCGCACCGCCGATCGCGAGCGCGGCCGCGGCGAGCCCCGGCGCGCGCGGGCCGCGATGCCGCGCGACGCGCCCCGCGAGCGGCGTGACGACCACCGCCACCAGGAAGACCGCGTAGATCGCGCCGATCCCGACCGTGCCGAAGCCGAACGGCGCGCGAGCGAGCCGCAGGCCGACGAACGTGAACGTCGCGACCTGCGACGCGAGCACGCACGCGCCGATCGCGAACGACGCGAGCAGCGGGCCGCGCGTGACGATGTGCCAGGACGGCCGCGCGTCGGCGTCCGCATCGGGTTCGGCATGCCGTGTGCGCGCGCCGGCCGCCGGCAGGCTCGCGTAAATCGCGACGCCCGTGACGAGGCACAGCGCCGCGACGGCGTCGAGTGCGTGCCGCCAGCCCCACATCGCCGTCAGCAGGTTGGTCGCGAAGCGGCCGGCGAAGCCGCCGAGCGTCGTGCCGGCGACGAACAGCGCGCTGATCTCGGCCGACGTGCCGCGATCGAAACGTTCCGCGATATAGGCGATCGACAGCGCGAAGATGAACGGCATGATCAGGCCGGCCGCAAAGCGCGCGCCGAGAAACGACGCGAAACCGGCCGCGTGCGCGGACCACACCACCGGCAGCGCGACGGCCACCGCCGCGCCCGCGATCGCGACGCGCCGCTCGATGCGCGCGGCCAGCACGCCGACGAACGGCGCGATAATGGCGACGGCCGTCGTGGTCGCGCTCACGCCCTGCCCCGCGCGCTCCGCGCTGACGCCGAAGCTCGCCGCGAGTTCGTGCAGGATGCCCTGCGTCGAATAGAGATTGAGAAACGCGGCGAAGCCGCAGAGAAAGAACGCGATGCGCGTGGTCCTGTCGTTCATCGGAGCTGCCAGGTTGTCGATGCCGACAGTCTGACGAGCGCGCCGCGCGCACGCCAATACCGTTTTCATCGCCATTGATACCGGAACGACAACAATGCTCGACCTGCGCCGCCTCCGCTATTTCGTGGTCGTCGCCGACGAACTGCACTTCGGCCGCGCGGCCTTGCGCCTGCGGGTCGCGCAGCCGCCGCTGACACGCCACATCGCCGCGCTCGAAAGCGAGCTCGGCGTCCGGCTGTTCGAGCGTTCGACGCGCGCGGTGCGGCTCACGCCCGAAGGCACGGTCTTCCTCGAACACGCGCGCAACGTCGTCAGCGCGGCCGCCGAGGCCGAGGCGAGCGCGCGCAAGATCGCGCAGGGCATCGCCGGGCGCATCGTGATCGGCTATGCGAGTTCGATTCCGATGTCCGCGACGTTCCCGGACGTCATTCGCGCCGCGGGCAGGACGATGCCCGACGTCGAGCTCGCCTTTCGCGAGGCGGCCACCGCCGGCCAGCGCCAGCAGATCGCGGACGGCGCGATGGACATCGGCTTCGGCTGGGCGTGGGACGGTGCGCCCGGCGCCTCCGTCGAATCGCTCGTCGTGTCGCGCGAGCCGCTCGTCGCGGCCGTGCCGGCCGGCACGCCGCTCGCCGGCCGCGCGTGCCTCGACGTTGCGGAACTGGCAACCGAAACCTTCGTCACGTTTCCGCCCGGTTACGGGTCCGCATTGACGGCTGCGCTGGACGATCTGTGCGCGCAAGCCGGATTCGCGCCGCGCATCGGCGCGAGCGCGGCGCAGATCACGACGCTCGTCTCGCTGGTGGCCGCCGAGCGCGGCATCGCGATCGTGCCGGGCTTCACGGCGACGTTGCAGCGCCCGGACGTCGTCTACGTGCCGCTCGCCGGCACGCGCGCGGTCGAGCAGATCGTGTCGTGGCGCGAGCCGTTTGCATCGGCGTGCGTCGAGCGCTTCGTCGCGCTTGCACGCGCGCTCGTGCAGCCGGCCCCGGCCTGACGCGGCCTGACGCGGCCGGAGCGACGCATGCGGGCCGCGCACGATCGAGCGCGGCCCTCACCCGTCCGGCGCATTGCGCAACGGTGTCGAATCGGCAGGATAGTTGCTCGCCGGGAATCAAATAACAAAAAGAACTCCTGACTATTCACTATTCGGCGCGAATCCTCCAAGATGGGCACGCCGTCGGCCGGGCCTACCCGATCGGCCGACCGGCGGCGATACGCGGGCCAGCGTATCCCTCTTCCACTTGGAGAACACAATGCACAACAATGTGTTGCCGCGTTTCATCCCGCGCGCGCTTGCCGCGGGTTGCCTGCTCGCCGCCGCGAGCGTGTCCCAGGGCGCCGGCGTCTATGCGCCCTATGTCGACGTGACGCTCTATCCGACGCCGCTCGTCGACCAGATCGGCGTCCAGCAAGGCATCCAGCAGTTCACGCTCGCGTTCGTGGTCGCGGGCAGCGGTTGCACGCCGTCGTGGGGCGGCGTGCAGGCGATCGGCAACGGCGCGAGCGGCGGCCTGCTGACCGCGCTGTCGACCTCGATCGCGAGCTATCGCGCGAAGGGCGGCGAAGTCGCCGTGTCGTTCGGCGGCGCGAACGGCACGCCGCTGATGCAGGCGTGCTCGACGGTCCCTGCGCTGGCCGGCGCGTACCAGACCGTGATCGATACGTACGGCCTCACGCATATCGATTTCGACATCGAAGGCGTGTCGCAACTGGACACGGCCGCGGTCGCGCGCAACTTCCAGGCGGTCGCCCAGCTGCAGGCGAGCTATGCGGCGAAGGGCCAGCCGCTGCACGTCACGCTGACGCTGCCGACGATGCCCACCGGGCTCACGCAGGACGGGCTGAACATCGTCAACGCGGCGATCGCGAACCAGACCGTGTTCGACGCGGTGAACGTGATGGCGATGGATTACGGCCCCGCGAACCTCGACATGGGCGCCGCCGCGATCAGCGCCGCGCAGGCGCTGTATTCGCAGCTCGACACCGCGTTCAAGGCGGCCGGCCTGCCGAAGACGGACGCCCAGCTCTGGCAGATGGTCGGCGTCACGCCGATGATCGGCGTGAACGATGTGCAGGGCGAAACCTTCACGCTCGCGAATGCGCAAAGCGTGTTGAACGCGGCGGTCAACAATGGCTACGGCTTTTTCGGCAACTGGTCGGTCGGCCGCGATCAGGCGTGTGCGTCCGGCGGCACCTCTGCGTCGCCGATCTGCTCCGGCGTCGCGCAGCAGCCGTACGCGTTCGCGACGATCTTCAAGCAGCTCGCCGGCAAGTGGGGCGCGGGCGTCACGCAGGATCCGAACTACGGCGGCGGTTCGAGCGGCGGCACGCCGCAGCCGGGTGCGCCCTGGGCGGCCGGCCAGGTCTACACGGCCGGCGCGACGGTCACCTACCAGGGCACGACGTACCAGGCGCAATGGTGGACGCAGGGCGACGTGCCCGGCCAGGCCGCCGTGTGGAAGGTGGTCGGCGGCGGCACGCCCGCGTGGTCGGCCACGACCGCTTACGCGGGCGGCACGTGCGTGACGTACCAGGGCGCGAAGTACTGCGCGAAATGGTGGACCCAGGGCGACAACCCGAGTGCGGGCGGCGTGTGGGTGAAGTCGTGACGTCGCGGCGGCGCATCCGCGCGTGATGCGCGGCGGGCCGTTTCCGGCGCGGCCGGGTCGCGCGCCGGCGCGCGGCCCGCTGCCGCCGGTCCGCCCTACCCGCGCGCGTGCTCGGCCAGCAGCCGCGCCCTGGCCTCGACGAGCAGCGCCGCATGCAGGTCGCGATGCTGGCGGATCCGCTCGCTCGGCCCGACGACCGACAGCCCGTACCAGTCGCCGTCGAGCGTCAGCGCGACCGCGATCGCCGACAGTTCGGGCGCGCTCTCGCCGAAGTTCTCCGCCCAGCCGAGTGCGCGAAACCGCGCGGCCTGCGCGACGAGCGCGGGCAGGTCGGCCACCGTCGCGTCGGTGAGGCGTTCGAACGACAATTGCGCGCCAAGCGCCTGCTGCGCGTCGCCGGCCAGCTCCGCGAAGATCGCCTTGCCGATCGAGTTCGCATGCAGCGGGCGCAGCGCGCCCGGCTCGCGCGTGTAGCGGATCGCCTGCTCCGATTCGACGACATCGAGGTACGTGACCGACGCGCCCTGGATCTTGCCGAGCACGGCCGTCTCGTGGCTCGCGTCGCGCAGCGCGACGAGATGCGGGTGGACGATGTCGACGACGGGATCGGTCGCGTCGATCGCGGCGGCGATCGCCTGCAGGCGCCGCGTAGGGTAGTAGCCGCCGCGCTTGCGCACCTCGTACAGGTAGCCGCGGCTCACGAGCGTGCGCGCCATCGCGAGGCAGCTCGACGCCGGCACGTTGAGCAGGCGGGCGAGTTCGGTGAGCGGCAGCGGCCGCCGTTCGGCGGCGAACAGCTCGAACAGGTCGAGCGTGCGGGCAACGAGTTTGACGTCCATGACGAGCGCTTGAATCGGAACGGGAAACCGCGCACCGGGCCGGCCGCCGGGCCGATACGGTCAGTACGACTTCGGCAGCCCGAGCACCTTCTCCGCGATGTAGCACAGGATCAGTTGCGGACTCACGGGCGCGAGCCTCGGAATCATACACTCGCGCAGGTAGCGCTCGACATGGTATTCCTTCGCGTAACCCATCCCGCCGTGCGTGGCGACCGCCGTCTGGCACGCATGGAACGCGGCCTCCGCGCCGAGGTATTTCGCCGCGTTCGCCTCCGCGCCGCACGGCTGCCCCGCGTCGTAGCGCGTCGCGGCCTTCAGCACCATCAGCCACGCGGCCTCGAGCTGCATCCACGCCTGCGCGAGCGGATGCTGGATCGACTGGTTCTGCCCGATCGGCCGGCCGAACACCACGCGCTCGCACGCGTACTGCGTCGCGCGGCGCAGCGCGGCCTGCCCGAGCCCGATCGCCTCGGCGGCGATCAGGATCCGTTCGGGATTCAGCCCGTGCAGCAGGTAACGGAAGCCGTCGCCTTCGTTGCCGATCAGGTCGTCGGCCGGCACGCGGAGGTCGTCGATGAACAGCATGTTCGAATCGACCGCGTGGCGGCCCATCTTCTCGATTTCGCGCACCTCGACGCGCGTGCGGTCGAGGTCGGTATAGAACAGGCTCAACCCGTCGGTCGGCTTCGCGACCCGGTCGAGCGGCGTCGTGCGCGCGATGATCAGCATCTTGTTCGCGACCTGCGCGGTCGAGATCCAGATCTTGCGGCCGCTCAGCACGTAGTGGTCGCCGTCGCGGCGCGCCTGTGTGCTCAGGTGCGTGGTGTCGAGGCCCGCGTCGGGCTCGGTCACCGCGAAGCACGCCTTGTCGCGCCCGGCGATCAGCGGCGGCAGGAAGCGCGCCTTCTGCGCGGCGTTGCCGAACACCTGCACCGGATTCAGCCCGAAGATGTTCATGTGGACGGCCGATGCGCCGGACAGTCCCGCGCCCGACGCGCTGATCGCGCGCATCATCAGCGCGGCCTCGGTCATCCCGAGCCCTGCGCCGCCGTGGGCCGGGTCCATCGCGATACCCAGCCAGCCGGCCTCGGCCAGCGCCCGGTGAAAGTCGTCCGGAAACCCGCCCGCGCGATCGCGCTCGAGCCAGTAGTCGTCGCCGAAGCGCGCGCAGATTTTCCCGATCGCGCTTTCGATCGCGCGCTGGTCGTCGGTCAGGTCGAACTGCATGACTTGCTCTCCCGGAAAACGTCAGGCGGATGCGCGCTTCTCGATGAACCGCCGGAAAAACTGTCGCGATCCGGCCGGCGCGCACCGCCGGCCGCTCAGTCCCGCCGGCCGCCTCCCTCCGGATCGCGACCGGAATCGCGATCGGCGTCGCCAAACACCTGCGCCGCGTGTTCGTTCAGCGCGGGCGGCGGCCGCCGGTACGCGGCCGGCGTGCGGCCCAGCTTGATCGGCGACGCGATGCCGCGGTGCCGGCCCAGCTCGACCTTCATCTTCCGGTGCGCGACATGCGGATGGTCGAGCGCCGCATCGAGCCCGAGCACGGGCGCGCACGGCACGCCGGAGCGCATCAGCCGCTCGGCGAGTGCCGCGCCGTCATGCGCGGCCAGCGCCGTTTCGAGCAGCGCGCGCAGCGCGGCGCGGTTCGCGCTGCGCGCGCGGTTGTCGGCGAAGCGCGGATCGTCCGGCCAGTCGCGGGTGCCGAGCACGTCGCACAGCGCCGCGAACTGCCCGTTGTTGCCGACGGCCAGAAAGATGTCGGCGCCTGCCGTCGGAAAGCGGTCGTACGGCGTGATGTTCGGATGCGCGTTGCCGGTGCGCACGGGCGCGCGACCCGAATGAAAGAAGTTCGGCGTATGCGGATGCAGGATCGACAGCGCGCAGTCGAACAGCGTCGCTTCGACGAACTGCCCGCGGCCGCTCGCGTCGCGCTCGCGCAGCGCCATCAGCACGCCGAGCGCCGCGTTCAGCCCCGTGACGAGATCGACGATCGGCACGCCCACGCGCAGCGGCGCGCCGCCGGCCTCGCCGTTGACGCTCATCAGCCCCGCGAGCGCCTGCACGGCCGCGTCGTAGCCGGGCAGCCCGCCGAGCGGGCCGTCCGCGCCGAAGCCCGACACGCGGCAATGAACGAGGCGCGGAAACCGCGCGTGCAGCG
The DNA here is from genome assembly GCF_000731655.1 of Burkholderia sp. MSh2. Taxonomy (NCBI): domain Bacteria; kingdom Pseudomonadati; phylum Pseudomonadota; class Betaproteobacteria; order Burkholderiales; family Burkholderiaceae; genus Burkholderia; species Burkholderia sp. MSh2. The sequence continues at coordinate 19,114 of NZ_JPGM01000081.1, forward strand.
CGTCGAAGCCGAGGCCCCAGCGCTCCATCGTGCCGATCTTGAAATTCTCGACGATGGCGTCGGCGTGTTCGAGCAGGCCGAGCAGCCGCTCGCGGTCCTCGGGCTGCGTCAGGTCGAGCGTGACGCCGAGCTTGTTGCGGTTCACGCCGAGGAAGTACGACGCGGTGTCGCCGTCGAACGGCGGGCCCCAGGTGCGCGTTTCGTCGCCGGACGGCGGTTCGACCTTGATCACCTCGGCGCCGTGGTCGGCAAGGATCTGCGTCGCGTACGGGCCGCCCAGCACCCGCGACAGATCGATGATGCGCAATCCCGCCAGCGCGCCCTGCTGCTCGTGTTCCACCATGCGTCCCGCTCCTGGTTCCGGTTGATCGGCGTGCCGGCTCCGGCGGCCTGCCACGCATGGCGCGACCTGACGGAATCGGCGAATAATTCGTGTATGTGAATTTATATTCACACTCAGGAATTTTCATGTCAAGTCCGGCGTCACGTGGCCGCCGTATCCATGACGCCTCCCCCCGCAAGCCGGGGGCGACACCGAGCACGGACAGGTTGCGACGATGCCTCGCCTTTCGCTAAGCTGGCGGGAACGAAAGAATAAGGCGGATTGTTCATGAAACGGATGCTGCTGACGGCCTTCGTGCTGGCGGCGACGCTGGGCGTCGGACACGCGCAAACCCGGACTTTCCAGTTCGGCGAAGGACAGGCCGGGATGCCGGGCGCGGCGCCGCAAGCTGCCGCATCGGGCGCGCGGCCCGCGCACCGTCGCGTCGCGGCGCCGTCGTCCCGCCACCGGCATGCCGGACACCCGCACGCCCGTCGCCGTCACGTGAAGCCGACGCGCAACGGGATCTACACGCATTCGTGACGCGGTGGGTGCACGGAACTGTCACGAACGGCCGGTAGGATCGATGCGGCTGCCTGTACGCTGCGGCGGTCCGCTGCCGGACGACGTTGCGCCGCCGCGCATTTTCTCCACGATTCAGCACCTGTTTTGCCGAACATGAGTACCGGGCCGTATACCCTCGCCGCCGTCAAGGAACGCGCCACGATCGTGTGCCGTCAGCGCGGCAACGTGCTGCTGGTCGCGCGCACCGCGTCGCGCTGGTCGCTGCCGGGCGGCACGATCCGGCGCGGCGAGACGCCGCTCGAGGCCGCGGAGCGGGAACTCGCCGAGGAAACCCGGCTGGAGGGGCTCGCCCTCGATTACGCGGTGCAGTTCGGCGGGCTCACGAAGCTCCATCACGTGTTCGTGGCCGAGGTGCCGGCACACCTGTCGCCGCGTGCGAACAACGAGATCGCGCGCTGCAGGTGGTTCACCGTCGAGCGCCTCGACACGCTTCGCGCCAGCGTGCCGACGCGCAAGATCATCGAGCTGCTGCGCCTCGACTGTTTTTAGGCGACCGCGCACGGCCGCATCGCGCGGCCGCCGGTGTCGCCCGCGCCGGTTACCCGCGCAGGATCGGGCCGGCCTTGCGTTCGAGCAGCGTCACGAGTTCCGGCTGCATGAACGCGTACCGGTCGGGAATGTCGAGACAGACGATCCTCTTGTGCTTCAGACGCGCGCCGAATTGCGCCGTCAGCCTCGCCTTGTGCGCCCGCTCCATCACGAAGACGATATCGGCCCAGTCGAGCTGGTCGGCCGACAGGCGCGTATCCGCGTCGGGCGCGAGTCCCGCCGAGTCGGTTTCGACGCCCGGCCACGCGGCGAATACCGCCTCGGCCGTCGGGCTGCGCAACCGGTTGCGGCTGCAGACGAACAGTGCCCGTGTCATGTCGCCGCGCGACCGCCCGGTGCCGTCCTGCTCACCCTTGCGGCATCGTGCCGGGCCGCACGTACGCGAGCATGTGCGGCACGAAGTCGGCCTTGCCGAGCGGCACGCCGTGATGGCGCAGGATCGCGTACGCGGCAATCGCGTGGAAGTAGAACTGCGGCAGCGCCCAGTCGCGCGCGTACTGTTCGCCCGTCATGTCGAACGCAACCCCGTTCGGCAATTCGAGCGCGATCGGCAACGCGACGCCGCCGTCGAGCGCGTCCGGCGCGAGCTCGCCGAGAAACGCGAGCGTCGCGGCGATGGTTGCTTGCGCATCGGCCAGCGTTCCGGGTTGTGCGTTCGCGTTCCACCCTGCCTCGCGCAGCGCCAGCAGCGAAGCCGGCACCGGCTCGCCGCGCAACCGGTGGATCGGCTCCGTCGCCTGGAAGCACGAGAAGCGCACCTGTGCCGCAAGCGGATACATGTCGTCCGCCAGCTTCAGCGTCATCGCCGCGTCGGGCGCATCGCCCGCGGCCTGCCGGTGTCCGGCGGCCTTGTCGAGCCATGCGGACAGCGCATGCAGCAGGTGGGTAAAGGTCGGAACGAGAAGTTGAGTCGGCGACACGCGTGTGCTCCTGTGTTGTGGTTTGCGTCACGATAGCAGCGTCGCTGCAAATCCGCATCCGTTCCGGGGGAGCACACGCGATCCGATACGGGCCGGTATGGGCCGGCGACCAGGCGCGTCAGGTCATGCGCGCCCGCACGCGTTTCCGCCCGCGTCATGCGCAGGCCGATGCGTCGGCTCAAGGCTTGCCGTGCCGCGCCAGGAACCGGTCGAGCTGCGCGGCGAACGCCTTGCCGTCGCGCGCGCTGAACGGCGCCGGCCCGCCGGTGTCGATGCCCGCGCTGCGCAACTGGTCCATCATCGCGCGCGTCGACAGCCGCTCCTCGATGTTCTCGCGGCTGAACCAGTTGCCGCGCGGGTCGAGCGCGTGCGCGCCCTTGTCGAGGACGGCGGCGGCCAGCGGGATGTCGGCGGTGATCACGAGATCGCCGCTCTCGGCCAGCTCGACGATGCGCGCATCGGCCACGTCGAAGCCGGCCGGCACCTGCAGCGCCTTGATGAACGGCGACGGCGGCGTGCGCAGGAACTGGTTCGCGACCAGCGTCACGCAGATTTCGGCACGACGCGCGGCGCGAAACAGCATGTCCTTCACGACGGCGGGACACGCGTCGGCATCGACCAGTACTTGCATGGCGGGTTGTCCGGTGGACTGAATGAGAAACGGCGATCATAGCGCACCGCCGGCGGGCCTTCAGCCGGCCAGGTCCGCGCACAGCGCATCGGCCGTCACCCACTGCGCGCCCCACGCGGCGGCAAGCCGCGCGCCCTGCCCGATCCGCACGGCCGCATCGTCGAAGTCGACGAACACCACATGATCGGCCGCAGCCGGTTTCGCCGGCGTCTCGCGCGTGCGCCCGTCGGACAGCACCCACAGCCAGCGCTGCGTGCCGGGCGCGCGCCGCGCGGCGCGTGCCAGCAGTTGCGCGGCGGCCGCGATGCCGTCCGCGAGCGGCGTGCCGCCGCCGCCGTCGACCGGTTCGAGCCAGCGGGCATTCCACCAGCGCGGCACGGCGGGGCCGAAACGCCGCACGGCGCCGTTGCCGCCGAAGCAGATCAACGCGGTTTCGGCGCGGTCGCGCGCGGCCCGATCGAAATACGCGACGATCAGCCCCTTCGCGTACGCGAGCCGGTCGTGCGACAGCATCGACGCCGAACAGTCGAGCACGAAGCAATGTAGCGCGGGCGGCGGGCCGGCCCGCTTCCGGAAGCGCAGGTGGCCGCGAACGAGCGGCCCGCCGCGTTTCGCCGCGAGCGTCGCCGGCCATGCGACGGCCGTGCCGTCGCGCGCCGTGCCCGGCACGCGCACGGCGGCGCCTGAGTGCCATCGAGCACCGCGAACGGCGTTCGCGGCGGCGCCGGCCCGATGGCTCAGGCTTTTTTTAGCGGCAGCGGCACCACGCCCTTGACCTCGCGCAGCCCGGCCGGCTCGGGCGGCAGGTAGCCCCAGTCGCCCTGCGATGCCGCGGCGCCGTTCTTCGACGCGGGCGGCGGATCGCCGGCGCGCTCGCGCGCATCCGGCGTCGAACGGGCGTCGTGTTCGCCGCGCTGCGGCGACGCGCCCGGCGCGGGCGGCGGCCCGGCATGACGCCGGTGCCGCAGCACCGCGTCGGCCACGCGCGCGACGTGCGACTCCGTCACCGCCTCGGCGTGCTCCAGCGCGGCGAGCGCACGCGCGGCGCGCAGCATCACGAGATCGGCGCGCAGCCCGTCGACGGCCGCGTCGATGCACAGCGCGCTGACGCGCGCATGGACGGCATCGTCGAAATCCAGCGCCGCGAGCCGTGCGCGCGCCGCACGAATCCGGTCGCCCAGTTCGCGCTGCGCGGGTGCATGGCGTGCGCGGAACGCGTCCGGGTCGAGATCGAACGCGAGCCGCGCCTTCACGATCCGCTCGCGCTGCGCGGCATCGAAGCAGTTCTCCAGTTCGACCATCAGCCCGAAGCGGTCGAGCAGTTGCGGCCGCAGCTCGCCCTCTTCGGGATTCATCGTGCCGACCAGCACGAAGCGCGCGTCGTGCGCCTGCGACACGCCATCGCGCTCGACGATGTTCACGCCGCTCGCGGCGACGTCGAGCAGCGTATCGACGAGCCCGTCGGCGAGCAGGTTCACTTCGTCGACGTACAGCACGCCGCGATGCGCGCGGGACAGCAGGCCCGGCCGGAAGCGCACGCCGTTGTCGGCCAGCGCATGCGCGAGATCGAGCGTGCCGGTCACCTGTTCGTCGCTCGCCGACAGCGGCAGCGTGACGAACTGCCCTTCCGGCAGCAGTTCGGCGAGACCGCGCGCGGCGGTCGATTTCGCGGTGCCGCGCGGCCCGCTCACGAGCACGCCGCCGAGCGACGGGTCGATCGCGGCGAGCAGCAGCGCCTGCTGCAAGGCCTCCTGCGCGACGAGCGCCGCGAACGGAAAGACCGCGCGGGCGCGGTACGTCGTCGGATCGGTCATCGCCGCCCCTTTTCCTGGATGTGTTCGCTCGCGAGCCAGACCGCCTCGATCCGCTCGCGATAGTCGCCCGGTTGCTGCCACAGGCCGCGCTGCATCGCCTCGACGAAGCGTTCGCAGATGCCGTGCAGCGCCTCCGGGTTGTGCCGTTCGAGGAATGCGCGCGTCGCGTCGTCGAACAGGTACGCATCGGCCACGAGCGCGTACTGGTGGTCCGACAGCACGCGCGCGGTCGCGTCGTAGCCGTACAGGTAGTCGACGGTCGCGGCCAGCTCGGCCGCGCCCTTGTAGCCGTGACGCTTCACGCCGTCGAGCCATTTCGGGTTGACGACGCGCGAGCGGATCACCCGCGCGATTTCCTCGCGCAGCGTGCGCATTTTCGGCGCGGCCGGATTCGCGTGGTCGCCGTGGTAAATGCTCGGCTGTTGTCCGGACAGGTGGCGCACGGCCGCCGTCATGCCGCCCTGGAACTGGTAGTAGTCGTTCGAATCGAGGATGTCGTGCTCGCGGCTGTCCTGGTTCTGCACCACGACGTCGATCGTCGCCAGCCGCTCGCCGAACACGTCGGGCGCGGCGTCGCCCGCGCTGTTCTGCGCGTACGCATGTCCGCCCCACTGGCGGTACGCCGCCGCGAGATCGGCGTCGGTCTGCCAGCGGCGCTGGTCGATCAGGTCCTGCAGGCCCGCGCCGTAGCTGCCCGGCCGCGCGCCGAACACGCGCCAGCCGGCGCGGCGTCGCGCTTCGTCGGGGGCCACGCCCTGCGCGATCCACTTCGCGCGTTCGCGCTCGACGCGCGCGCGGATCGGGTTCAGCGACTCGGGCTCGTCGAGCGCGGCGACGGCCTGCACGGCCGCGTCGAACAGGTGCATCAGGTTCGGGAACGCGTCCCGGAAGAAACCCGACACGCGCAGCGTCACGTCGATGCGCGGCCGATCGAAGATCTCGATCGGCAGGATCTCGAAGTCGGTCACGCGATGGCTGCCGTGCGCCCATTTCGGCCGCACGCCGAGCAACGCGAACGCCTGCGCGATATCGTCGCCGCCCGTGCGCATCGTCGCCGTGCCCCACACTGACAGGCCGATCGCGCGCGGATAGTCGCCGTGATCCTGCAGATGGCGCTCGATCAGCTGCTGCGCGGATTTCAGGCCGAGCGACCAGGCGGCTTGCGTCGGCACCGCGCGCGTGTCGACCGAGTAGAAGTTGCGGCCGGTCGGCAGCACGTCGGGACGGCCGCGCGACGGCGAGCCGCTCGGCCCCGGCGGCACGAAACGGCCGTCGAGCCCGCGCAGCAACTGGCGCATTTCCTCGTCGCCGCATGCGTCGAGCGCGGGGATCAGCGTCGCGCGGACGCGCTCGATCACCTCGCGCGTATGCGGCCACGCGCCGGGCGGCGCCGCGTCGACGCTCGCCGCACCGCCGTCGGCCGCGCACAGCCCGTCCAGCCATTGCTGCGCCAGCCGTTCGAGCCGCTCGCGCGTATCGCCCGCGTGGCGCCACGGCGACGCGTCGAGCGCCTGCAGGATCGCCGGCCGCGGGCCGGCCCACGGTGCGGCCCAGTCGGCCGCGAGCGGATCGAAATCGTCGCCGAGCGCGAGATCGCGCGCCAGCGCGCCGATCAGCCCCGCACGCACGCCCTTGCCGTCGCCGACCGGAAAGCGCGCGAGCGCGAGCAGCGTGTCGCGCCGCTGGCGGCCGGCCGGCGACGCGCCGAACACGTGCAGCCCGTCGCGAATCTGCGCTTCCTTCAGCTCGCACAGCCACGCATCGACGCGCGTGAGCAGCGCATCCTCGTCGCCGGCGTCGCGCGGCGGCGACACGCTCAGCTCGTCGTGCAGCCGGTGCTCGGCGATCGTCGCGAGGATCGTCTTGCGCAGCAGCTTCGCGCGCCGCGCGTCGACCATCAGCGCTTCGTAGTATTCGTCGACCTGCCGTTCGAGATCCTGCAGCGGGCCGTAGTTTTCCGCGCGCGTGAGCGGCGGCATCAGGTGATCGACGATCACGGCCTGCGCGCGCCGCTTCGCCTGGCTGCCCTCGCCCGGATCGTTGACGATGAACGGATACAGGTGCGGCAGCGGCCCGAGCGTCAGGTCGGGCCAGCACGCATCGGACAGCGCGACGCTCTTGCCCGGCAGCCATTCGAGGTTGCCGTGCTTGCCCAGGTGGATCACCGCGTCGATGCGATATGCATCGCGCAGCCAGAAGTAGAACGCGAGATACGCGTGCGGCGGCACGAGGTCCGCGTCGTGATAGCTCGCGTAGTCGTTTTCGTCGCGCGAGCGCGACGGCTGGATGCCGACGAACACGTTGCCCGCGCGCCAGCCGGCGATCGTGAAACGCCCCTGCCGTATCGTCGGATCGGCTTCGGGCGGCCCCCAGCGCTGGTTCAGCGCGTCGCGCACGGCGGCCGGCAGCCGCGCGAAACGGGAGACGTAGTCGGCCAGCGCGTAGCTCTGGAACGCCGGGCGCAGCGCATGCACGGCCGCGTCGTTGGTCACGCCTTCGGTGAGCCGCGCGATCAGCGCATCGCCGTCGGGCGGCAGGTCGGCCACCGCGTAGCCCGCATCGCGCAGCGCCGCGAGCACGCGCAGCGCGGACGCCGGCGTGTCGAGCCCGACGCCGTTGCCGATCCGCCCTTCGCTTTGCGGATAGTTGGCGAGGATCAGCGCGACGCGCTTGTCGGCGCGCTCGAGCGTGCGCAGCCGGCACCAGCCGCGCGCGAGCGCCGCGACGAACGCGATCCGCTCCGCGTCCGGCTGGTAGCGCACGACGTCGACCTCGGTATGCGGGCAGCGATACGCGAGCCCCTTGAAGCTCACCGCGCGCGTGACGATGCGCCCGTCGACCTCGGGCAGCGCGATGTGCATGGCGATGTCGCGCGCGTGCAGGCCCTGGTTGTCGGCCACCCACGCGTCGCGGTTGCCGCCGGACAGGATCACCTGCAGCACCGGCGCATCGCCCGCGAGCACCTCGTGTTCGGGGCGGTCGATCGCGCCGGCCGCGAACGCGGTCGTGTTCAGCACGAGCGCGACGCCGTGCGCGTCGCAGAGCTGCGTGATGACTTCGCGGCTCACCGCGTCCTTCAGCGACGTCACCGCGATCGGCAGCGGGTTCAGCCCTTCCCGCACGAGCGCGTCGGCCAGCGCGTCGAACACGGCCGTGTTCGCGGCCTGCCAGTGCGCGCGATAGAACAGGATCGCGACGACGGGCGCGCCGGGCGTCCAGCGCGGCAGCCAGTCGTCGACGCTCGCGCGCTCGCGCGCCGGGTGATACAGCGCGGCGGCCGGCAGCGGGCGCGGCGGCTCGGGCTCGTCGCCGAACCCGAGCGTATGAAACGCGATGCTGCGCAACAGCGCCTCGGCGTTGTGCACGCCGCCTTCGCGCAGGTAACGCCACCACAGCCGGCACAGCGCGGGCGTGACCGTGCTTTTCGCGACGAGGTTCGGGTCCTCCTGCAGGTCGCCCGAGAACATCGCGAGCTGCTGCCCGCGCTTCGTCGCGAGCGACACGGCCTGCTCGATCCCGTACGGCCAGTACGCCTCGCCGCCGAGATGGTCGATCACGACGGACTTCGCGTGCCGCAGCACGTCGTCGACATAGAAATCGACGGACGCCGGCTGCCGCAGGAACGTGACGTTCGCGAGGCGCACGCTCGGGAACCCGGCCGGCAGTTGCGGCACGACGCTCGCGAGCAGCGACAGCGTCGTGTCGGCCGAACTCAGGATCACGATGTCGGCCGGCTGCTGGTCGATCCGGACGACGCCCTGCGTATCGTCGACGAAGCCGCCCGGCGTGGTGCGCAGCAGATGCATCGTGCGTTATGCCTGTTGCGGCTCGGCCGCGCAGGCGGCGTCGAACGCGCGTTGCAGCGCGGCGGCGTCGAGATCCTCGCCGATCAGCACGAAACGGCTCGCGCGCGTTTCGCCGTCCTGCCAGCGGCGGTCGAAATAGCTGTCGAAGCGGCGACCGACGCCCTGGATCACGAGCCGCATCGGCGCGCCGGGCAGCGCGGCGAAACCCTTCGCGCGGTAGATCGTGTGCGTTTCGACGAGCCGCTGCAGCGCGGCGATCGTCGCTTCGCGCGAGCCGGCGTCGCCCGACACGACCACCGAGTCGAAATCGTCGTGATGGTGATCGTGATCGCCGTCCTCGGCCGAGCCGTGATGGTCGTGGCGCAGGTGGATCGTGTCTTCCGACGCCGATTCGAGGCCGAGCAGCATCGCGAGATCGAGTTCGCCGCGCGTCGCGCGCACGATCTTCACCTGCGGCGGGATCTCGTCGCGAATCGCGGTTTCGATCTGCGCGAATGCCGCGTCGTCGACGAGATCGGCCTTGTTCACGATCACGAGATCGGCGGACGACAGCTGGTCGGCGAACAGCTCGTGCAGCGGCGATTCGTGGTCGAGGTTCGGATCGGCGCGGCGCTGCGCGTCGACCGCCTGCGGGTTTTCCGCGAACTGGCCGCTCGCGGCGGCCGGCCCGTCGACGACGGTCACGACCGCGTCGACCGTGAAGCTGTTGCGGATCGCCGGCCAGTTGAACGCCTGCACGAGCGGCTTCGGCAGCGCGAGCCCGGAGGTTTCGATCAGCACGTGGTCGATGTCCGCGCGCCGTTCGACGAGCGCCTCCATCACCGGATAGAACTCTTCCTGCACGGTGCAGCACAGGCAGCCGTTCGCGAGTTCGTAGAGCTGGCCCGACGCTTCGCCCTGCGCGTCGTCGCAGCCGATGCCGCAGCCCTTGAGGATTTCGCCGTCGATGCCGAGCTCGCCGAATTCGTTGACGATCACCGCGATGCGGCGGCCCTCGGCATGCTGCAGGATGTGGCGCATCAGCGTGGTCTTGCCGCTGCCGAGAAAGCCCGTGACGATCGTGACGGGAAGCTTGCGAAGGGTCATGGTAGGTCCAGTGTCGAAGAAGGAATCAGGCCGGGATCGTCGCGTCGGGAGCGGCGTGGCGGTTCATCGGGCGGATCGCGGGACATTCGCCGCACGCACCGGACGCACGGTCGCGGGGCGGTCGGAACGACGAATCGGGCATGGTGCATCCTTGCGAACGGTCGACATCGTGAATGCCAACACGGCTGCCGCCGGCCCGGCGCGTGCCGCGTGCCGTTCGCCGCGCCGGCCGGGTGCATGCGCGCGGGGCGGAGGAAGCGGGACAGGCGCGGGCGTCGGGCCTGCTGCGGCCGTGGACGATGCGCCGCCTCCCCGCGGCGCTGAACCCCAACGTTTGGGCCGGTATCCGGGCTGACGAACACGCCGCTTCGCCTTCCCGGATGCGCGCGGCATCCAGTGGCGGTCGTCCGCATGCGCGCGGCATGCGGCGAAGCGGCGCTGCATCGCGCATGGCGCGACGCGTTCGCTTACCGTTGCGGGGGCAGCACAGGTTGGCGCGGCCGCGGTGCGGGCTCGCTTCCTGTTTCCCGTTTAACTGCGCGCGCCGGCGGGCGCGCGCGAGCACCGAAACGCGTGCGAGTGTAGGTGCAGCGGGCGGGAGCGTCAAGGCGGACGGCGGGGCCGCCGCCGGCGCATTGCCGTTGCACGATCCCGTCGCTCGTATCCGCCCGCGGGGCGCGCGGCGTGCCCGACCGGACACGGCTGCGTTGACGATCGTTCAATCATCCGCCGCGATCGGCCGGCGAGCGCGATGCCCGACCGGGTCGGGTTCCGTCGCGCAAACGACCTGCCGGAAGAAGCTGCGGGGATGGACGGGTCGGCGCGCGCTGGCTACGGTCGGATCCGTTGGCCGTGCCTTTGTCGACACCGATGCGATCCATGCGCACGTTCCGGTTGTACGTTGCCGTCGTCGTGTGGCTGACTATGGCACTCATTTTTCCGTTCCCGGCGAAGGCGCGGGCCGTTTCCTTCGCGGCGATCGCAAAAATCCTGGCCGGCTCGTACGTCATTCTGTAAATGCCGCGTGCGGCAAGGCGGTATGCGTGACGTTCCACACGACGAGAAGCACATCCGATCGCGGTCGTCCGCCACGTCCGCGATCGCCAACCTGCGAGGATGCGGCATGAAAAGACCCGCGGTAACGGCAACGGCTCGGCGTGCATGCGCGCATGCACGCCGGCCGGCGCCATGCGGCACCGGGTTCCCCGCGCACCTTCTCCACCCCGATTCCTGACGACCGGTTTCACACATGATTCGACATCGCACTTCCCTTTCGCGCCTTGCGCGCTTCGGCATCGCCGCGTGCCTGACGCTCGCGCCGCCGATCGCTTTCGCCGCCGACTACCAGGTCGAGCGACTCGACAACACGATCAGGGTCGACGCCTCCGGCCGGCGCACCGCGCAGGTCGACCTGTCGGTCAAGCTGCTGACCGATGCCGCAATCGCCCGCTTCGGCCAGTACGTGCTGCAGTACAACGCGCAGCTCCAGACGCTCGGCATCAACGCCGCCCAGACCGTGCATGCCGACGGCTCGACGGTACCGGTCGACGTCCAGCACGGCATCTTCGACCGGCCGGCGCCGGTCACGGCCGCGGCGCCGCAATTCAGCGCCGAACACCTGCGCATCGTCGCGTTTCCCGCGCTCTCGAAAGGCGACTCGATCCGGCTTTCATACACCCTGACCGACACGGATACGCTGTTCCCCGGCAAATTCAGCGTGCAGCTCGCGTTTCCGCCGACCGAGGACTACCGCGCCGCGAGCATCACGCTCGATACGCCGGCCGCCATGGCCGTCGCGATCGAGGCAAGGGAGGTGAGCGCGACGGCCGATACGACGCGCGACGGGCGCCGGATCCGCGTGTACCGCTATGAAACGCCCGCGCCGGGCCCGATCGAGGAGCAGTCGAACGCGGTCGCGTGGACCGACCGCGGCCCCCTGTTCGTCGCGACCAATTTCTCCAGCTATGCGGACATCGCGCGCGCCTACCGGGCGCGCGCCGCCGACAAGCAGGCGCCCGCGGACGCGATCCGCGCGCTCGCGGACCAGATCACGGCGGGCGTCGACGACCGTCGCGAGCAGGCGATGCGGCTGTACGCATGGGTTGCCCGCAACATCCGTTACGTCGGCGTGTATTTCGGCGCCGGGCCCGTGGTCCCGCACCCGGCCGACGCCGTGCTCGCGAACCGGTACGGCGACTGCAAGGACCAGGTGACGCTGCTGTCCGCTCTGCTCGCGGCGAAAGGCATCGAGAGCCGCACGGTGCTCGTCAACCTCGGCGACCGCTACCGCCTGCCCGAGGCGCCGGACGTGCTCGCGTTCAATCACGCGATCGTCTGGCTGCCCGAATTCGATGCGTTCGCCGATACGACGGCCGGGGTGCTGCCGTTCGGCGCGTTGCCGTTCGAGGCGAGCGACAAGCCCGCGCTCGACACCGCGACGGGCAACGTGATCCGCACGCCGCCGCAAAACGGCCGCAACAGCCGTTCGCTGCTCGCCTACACGCTCGATCTCGATCCTGACGGCAACGCGGCGATGACGGGCGACATCGCGCTCGACGGCCAGGCGGTCCAGTATGCGCGGCAGATGTTCGTCTACGTTCAGCCGAAACGGCTGTCCGACGAGATGCTGCGCCGCTCCGGCCTTTCCGGCGAGCTGCACATGACGCCGCATCATCTCGACGCACTCGACCAGCCGTTCTCGATCGCGCTGCGCGGCACGCTGAACCAGTTGTCGCTGATGCCGGGCCCCGCCGCGTTCGCGGTGCCGCCGCTGCCGAATTTCGGCCGGATCCGCGACTTCGCCGATTTCGTCCTGCGGCAGAAGGACAAGCGCATCGACAGCGTATGTGCGGGGACGCGGCTCGAGGAGCGCTACCGGATCACGCTGCCGGCCGACGTCGAGATACTCGCGATTCCGCCCGACGTCGATGTCCGCGCGGGCGAAATCTCGTACCGCTCGACCTATCGCCGCAACGGCCGGACGGTCGACGTGACGCGCGTGCTCGACCGCGATCTCGCCGGCAACGTGTGCAGCAGCGCGAAGCTCGTCGAGTGGGCGGACGCCGCGCGCAGCATCTCGAAGGATCTGAAGCGGCAGATCCTGTATCGGTAAGCGCTGGCGCGACGGCCCGCGCAGCGCGCGCCGTCGCCCGCCGGCAGTGCCTGCGCCGCATGCGTTTGCAGCGGCGTGCTGTGCTATCGTATGCGCCGCGTTCGGTGCTCGCATGCGCATTCCGTGCATGCGGTTAAACGGGAAACAGGAGGCGGACGACCGCCCGGCCTGTGCTGTCCCCGCAACGGTACGCCGCCCGCGCGACGCGCTTTCCGCGCACGCGCCCGGGCCGCCCGCGATGCCACTGCCCGTCAGCCGGGCGGGAAGGCTGCGGCCCGGCAAGCGGCCAGCCCGGATACCGGCCGACGCAAGGGGCGAGCCCGACGCTCGCCGAACGCCCGATCCGCGGGGGACGGCTGGGGCGCGCATTCCGTCCGCGTCCGCGCGGGCTTCGCCCGATCCGCCATGCCTTGCCTGTCCGCCGGCCGCCATTCGGCCGCCCGCCTGCCCCTTTCCACTGTTTCGACCGGGTCCACGCCGTGCTGCGCGCGATGAGCCGCGCGTGGCTGATGGCAACGCGCATGACGATCGTGATCTACATGGGCATCCGCCGGCTCGACGCGATTGCGACGGCACTGCGCGACGGCGGCCTGCCCGGCGACACGCCGTGCGCGGCCATCGAGAATGCGACGCGCCCCGAACAGCGGCACGTGCTCGCGACACTCGGGACGCTGGTCGAACGGGTCGGCGCCGCCGGCATCGGTTCGCCGGCGATCGTCGTGATCGGCCGCGTCGCGGCGCTCGCCGGCGATCCCGCGGTGCGCATCGCGCTCGGCGGCGGCGCATGATGCGCGTCGCGCTCGGCGTCGGATTTCGCGCGGGCGCGACGGCCGCGCAGCTCGATGCCGCGATCCGCGCCGCGCTGGCGCGCTATCCTGACGCAGAACCGGCGCTCGTCGCGACGCTCGCCGACAAGGCGCGTGCCCGCGCGCTGCGCACGGTGTGCGCGCGACGCGGCTGGCCGCTGGTCGCGTTCGACGCGGCGCTGCTCGCGAGCCGCCCCGAACTGGCCGCGAGCGGTGCGTCGAATGCCGCGCTCGCGCGCTTCGGCGTCGCGGGCGTGGCCGAGCCGTGCGCGCGGCTCGCGGCGCCCCACGGCCGGTTGCTGGGCCCCAAATTGATCCGGGACGGCGTGACGGTCGCGCTCGCCGGCCCGCTCTGAACCCTTTGTTCCGCTTTCTTTCGACAGGACGATTCCGATGAAAACCGACGCAGAATCCCATCAACGGATGACCGAACGCCGCCGCGCCGGCCACGAGAAGAAGCAGGCTGCCGCCGTCAACGAAAAGGGCCTGCTGATCGTCAACACCGGCAACGGCAAGGGCAAGAGCACCGCCGCGTTCGGCATGGCCGTGCGGGTGCTCGGCCACGGCATGCGGCTCGGCGTCGTGCAGTTCATCAAGGGCGCGCTGCACACGTCCGAGCGCGACTTCCTCGGCGCGGTCGCGCAATGCGATTTCGTGACGATGGGCGACGGCTATACGTGGAACACGCAGAACCGCGACGCCGATATCGCGACTGCCCGCAAGGGCTGGGACGAGGCGCGCCGGATGATCGAAAGCGGCGACTACCGGATGGTGATCCTCGACGAACTGAACACGGTGCTGAAGTACGAATACCTGCCGCTCGACGAAGTGCTCGCGACGCTCGCCGCCCGGCCGGATTCGGTGCACGTCGTCGTCACCGGGCGGCACGCGCCCGATGCGCTGATCGACGCGGCCGATCTCGTCACCGAAATGCGCCTCGTCAAGCATCCGTACAAGGAGCAAGGCGTGAAGGCGCAGCGCGGCGTGGAGTTCTGAGCGTGCCCGCCTGCCCCGCGCTGTTCGTCAGCGCGCCCGCGTCCGGCCAGGGCAAGACGTCGGTGACGGCCGGCCTCGCGCGGCTGCACCGCCGGCTCGGCCGCCGCGTGCGCGTGTTCAAGACCGGGCCGGATTTCCTCGATCCGATGCTGCTCGCTCGTGCGAGCGGCGCACCCGTGCATGCGCTCGACCTAGGGATGGTCGGCGAGGCCGGGTGCCGCGCGCTGCTCGCCGAGGCCGCGCGCGAGGCGGACCTGATCCTGATCGAAGGCGTGATGGGGCTGTTCGACGGCACGCCGAGCAGCGCCGATCTCGCGGTCGCGTTCGGCATACCGGTGGTCGCGGTCATTTCGGCGAAGGCGATGGCGCAGACGTTCGCGGCGATCGCGTTCGGGCTCGCGCGGTTCCGGCCGGCGCTGCCGTTTCACGGCGTGCTGGCGAACCGCGTCGGCTCGGCCCGGCACGCGGCGCTGCTGCAGCAGGCGCTGCCCGACGACCTGCGCTGGCTCGGGCACGTGCCGGCCGACGCGGGCATCGCGTTGCCGGAACGGCATCTCGGCCTGCACCAGCCGGGCGACATCGACGATCTCGACGCACGGCTCGAGCGCGCGGCCGATGTGCTGGCAGGCACGTCGCTCGCGCAGTTGCCGCCCGCGATCGCGTTCGCGGAGCCCGACGCCGCCGCGCCGGTGCCGCGCGGGCTCGCCGGCAAGCGGATCGCCGTCGCCCGCGACGCCGCGTTCTCGTTCATCTATCCGGCGAATCTCGCGCTGCTCGCCACGCTCGGCGCGCAGGCGGCGTTCTTCTCGCCGCTGGCCGACGAGCCCGTGCCGGACGATTGCGACGCGCTGTTCCTGCCGGGCGGCTACCCGGAACTGCACGCGGCGACGCTCGCGGCCAACGCCGTGGCCGCGCGATCGATTCGCGAGCATGCCGCGGCCGGCCGGCCGATCGTCGCGGAATGCGGAGGGATGGTCTATCTGTGCGAATCGCTGACCGACGTCGACGGCGCGACGGCGCCGATGCTCGGCCTGCTGCCGGGCCATGCGACGATGCAGCGCCGGTTCGCGGCGCTCGGCATGCAGCAGCTCGCCACGCGTACCGGCGCGTTGCGCGGCCATACGTTCCACTACTCGCGGCTCGCGACGCCGCTCGAGCCGGCCGCGTGCGCGACCCGGCCCGACGGCGATGCGGGCAGCGGCGAGGCCGTCTATCGCGCGGGCGCGATCGTCGCGACCTACATGCACATGTACTGGCCGTCGAATCCGGAAGCCGTGACGGCGCTGTTCAGCGGTAGCGCGATCTAGCGCGACCGGTGTCGGACGGCTCGTCGCGGCAGGCCCGGAGCGCAGCCGGGCGCCTCCGTCACACCAGAAACGCCTCGGCCAGCTTGACCCAGTACGACGCGCCCGTCGGCAGCGCCGCGTCGTTGAAGTCGTAGCCGGGGTTGTGCACCATGCAGCCGCCCTCCCCGTCGCCGTTGCCGATGATCAGGTAGCAGCCCGGCCGCTTCTCGAGCAGGAACGCGAAATCCTCGCTGCCGGTCAGCGGCACCATCTCGTCGATCAGGTTGGCATCGCCGACCCACTCGCGCGCGACGTTGCGTGCGAACGCGGTCATTTCGACATCGTTGACGAGCACCGGGTAGCGGCGCTGGTAGTCGATCGTCGCGGTCGCGCCGAACACGGCCGCCTGCGCATGCACGACTTCCTTGATGCGCGTCTCGAGCAGGTCGCGCACCTCCGGCTTCAGCGCGCGCACCGACAGGCGCATCTGCGCGCGATCGGGAATCACGTTCGGCGCTTCGCCCGCGTGGATCGCGCCGACCGTGACGATCGCCATGTCGAGCGGCGACACGTTGCGCGACACGATCGTCTGCAGCGCGATGACGATCTGCGCGCACACGACCACCGAATCGACCGCCTTGTGGGGAACCGCCCCGTGGCCGCCGCGGCCTTGCACGTCGACGATCACCGTATCCGACGACGCCATGAACGGCCCCGGCAGGAAACCGAACTTGCCGGTCGGGAAGCCCGGCATGTTGTGCATCGCGAAGATCGCGTCGCACGGGAACTGCTCGAACAGCCCTTCGTCGAGCATCTTCTTCGCGCCGCCGAGCCCTTCCTCGGCCGGCTGGAAAATCAGGTTCAGCGTGCCCGAGAAACGGCGCTCGCGCGCCAGGTGCTTCGCGGCCGCGAGCAGCATCGCGGTATGGCCGTCGTGGCCGCACGCGTGCATCTTGCCCGGAATCGTGCTCTGGTATGGCAGGCCGGTCGCCTCGTGGATCGGCAGCGCGTCCATGTCGGCGCGCAGGCCGAGGCGCTGCGTGCCGTCGCCCGCCTTCAGCTGCGCGACGACGCCCGTGCCGCCGAGCCCGCGATGCACCGCGTAGCCCCACGACTGCAACTGCGCCGCGACGAGATCGCTGGTCGCGAACTCCTCGAAGCCCAGCTCGGGGTGGGCGTGGATGCGGTGCCGGATTTCGATCATTTCGTCGGCGAGGCCGGCGGGAATCACGCTGTGCGTCACGATGTCGTCTCCTTGTGTGCCGTGGGGATGGTGCAGGCAAGGATAGCCGGTTCGATGGCAACCGGGCAGCCGAAAAGTCGTCGCGGTAGCAACCAATGGTTGCTGGGCCGGACACGGTGCGCGGGCCGGTGGTCGGGCCCCACGCTGTCGCGAGGCTTTCGCCTCGGCGCCATGGCGCCGTGCACGTCGTCGCGCCACGCCTGCGCTTCTTCATCGCAGCCGGACAGGGCCGGAGCATGTGGTGCGCCCGGTCGCGCCCGCGGGACATATGGCGCTCGTCGAGGCCTTCGGGCAGCGCCGCCACGCAGCGCGCGCCGCCCTGAAGCGCTGCCGGCGGTTCGGCCCGAGCGGCCGCGGGCGGGATGGTCTTCGGGATGGTTACAGCGGAAAACGCATGCGAAGACGCCGCGGCCGGCCCGCGCCGACCACGAAGGCCGGCCGGCGGGCCGCGGCGCGCACCGTCACCAGTTGTATTTCGCGGTCGCGATCACCGTACGGTCGTTGCCGAACACGCAGACGCTGTACGACTGGCAGCCGCTGATGAAGCGGCGGTTGAACAGGTTGGTCCCGTTCACGGAGAAGCGCCAGTTGCGCGTGTCGTAATGCAGGCCCGCGTCGAACAGCGTGACGCTCGATACCGTCAGCGAGTTGTCGGACGCGCCGGCCGACGCGCTCTGGTAGCGAATGCCGCCGCCGAGCCCGAAGCCCGCGAGCGGCCCCGTGTGCCACGTCCAGTCGGTCCACAGCGACGCCATCTGGCGCGGACGCGGAATGTCGACCGGCCAGTTGTTCAGCGTGTCGTCGTTCGCCTTGATGACCTTGACGTCCTGGTAGACATACGACGCGATCAGCGACAGGTTCTGCGTGAGCTTGCCGGTCGCGCTCAACTCGATCCCGCGCGCACGCACCTCGCCGGTCTGCACGGACTTCGTGCCGCTATCGTCCTGGCTCAGCAGCGCCGGCGTGATCCCGTTGGTCTGGTTGATCTGGTAGATCGCCGCGTTCAGCATCAGGTTCTTGCCGGGCGGCTGCCAGCGCAGGCCGGCCTCGATCTGCTTGCCGCGCGTCGGCTGCGGCAGCCCGCCGCCGAGCAGGTTCACGCCGATCAGCGGGTTGAACGACGTTGCATAGCTGATGTACGGCGCCAGCCCGTAATCGCCCTGGTACGTCAGGCCGACGCGGCCGGTGAACGCCGTGACGTCCGCCTTCGTCTGCGTGCCGCCCTCGCGATCGTCCATGCGCATGTTGACCCAGTCCTCGCGGCCGCCGAGCGTCAGCGTCCAGCGGTTCCACTTGATCTGGTCCTGCGCGTACAGGCCGAACGTGTTCATCGCCGTGTACGTGTTGGTGCGGTACGTGGTGTTCGGCGGCGAGAACACCGACAGCGTGACCGGCGTGTAGACCGGGTTGTAGATGTTCAGCGGCGGCGCTGCGGCCACCCATTCGCTGTCGGTCGCGGTCTGCCGGTTGTACTGGAAACCGAGCAGCAGCGTGTGGTCGAGCGGCCCCGTCGAGAACCGCCCCTGCAGGTTGTTGTCGATGTCGAAGCGGCTGTAGTTCATCTGGAACACGCCGGCCCAGCGCGACACGTCGGTCAGGCTGCCGTCGACCAGGCCGCCGCCGTACACCGAGCCGTTGTCGAGCGACAGGTGCATGAGACGCACGTTCTGCCGGAACGTCCATGCCGGCGTCAGGTTCTGCTCGAACTGGTAGCCGACCGACCACTGCTTCTTGCGGTAGTAATTGAAGTTCGGGTCGCCCAGGTAGACATCCTTGCCGAGTTGCCCGTTCGGGTTCGGCAGCACCGTTCCCACCGCGGGCAGGAAGTTCGACGAGATGTCGCCCCAGTCCTGCAGATAGGTGGCCGACAGGGTCAGCGACGTGTCCGCGTTCGGGCGCCAGCGGAACGACGGCGCGAGCGCGACGCGCTGGTCGTTGTTCGGGCCGGTCAGCGCGTTGCCGTCGCGTGCGACGCCGACGAACCGGTACGCGTACTTGCCGTCCGGGTCGAGCTTGTCGCCGACGTCGAGCATGAATTCCTTGCGCGCGTAATTGCCGATCTGCACGCCGGCCTCGCGCACGCGCTCGCCGTCGGCGAGCTTGGTCTGCACGTCGACGATCGCGCCGGGATCGCCCGCGCCGTACAGCACCGAGGTCGGCCCGCGCAGCACGGTGATGCTGTCGATCATGTACGGATCGACGCGCCAGCTCGCGAGGTTGATCGTGTTCGGCACCTGCAGCCCGTTCACGTACGCGGTCGGCGTGAAGCCGCGCAGCGCCGAGTACCAGTCCGACCGGTTGTCCGTGCCGTACGACGAGAAGCCCGGCACGTAGCGCAGCGCCATGTTCACGTCGGTTGCGCCGGTCATCTCGATCTGCTGCGCGGTGACGACGTTGATCGTCTGCGGAATTTCGTTGATCGGCGTATCGGTCTTCGTGCCGGTCCGGCTGCGCTTCGCGACGAGCCCGACCGTGCCGTCTCCCTCCGAGGCCGCGTTGACGCTGATCGCCGGCAGCGTGCCGTTCTGCGCACTGCCGGCCGACGCCGCGGCGCCCGCGTTCTCGGCCGGCGCCGCCTGGGCATGCGCATGTCCTGCCGCCGCACCGAACGCCACGCCTGCCGCGGCTGCGATCGCACGCAAACGCGTGCCTGTTGCCCACTCCATCTTCCTTTGCTCCACTTGTCTTGCGGTCTCCGACCGCACCTTTGTCGAAAAGCGCGAACCATGCGGCTCGCGCTTGCCCCGTTTTTCTGTCGTTTTCCCCACGCCGCCCGGGCCGCGGCCGCGTCACCAGCGCACGCGATCCCGTCGTTGTTCCCGGGCGAGGCGATGCGCGGATTGCCGGCGCGCGGCGCGTGCGTCGCCGTTCATCCGCCCGCATCCCGCAGCCTCGATCGCGCCACGTGCGGATCGGGCGATGTGCCGCCGCCCGGAGCCGCGTCGGATGAACGACGTCTTCCGCTCCAGGCGTGCCTCGGGGCCGCTTGTGGCGGCTTCACCCCTGGGGTGACGAATGACGCCGCCGATTTTTTACCGTTTTGTAAGCAATCACCCCGCCCGGCTGGTCCTGCGGGCCATCCGGTAAACATTTGCGCGGCCCGTTCGTCTCACACGGAGGAACGCCGGACCGGGACCCCGCTCGTCCGCCGCTTCCGCGTTTTCGCCTGCCCTCCGTTCGCCGACGTTGCCGATGACTGCCACCCACGAGCCCTCTTCCCCGC
>NZ_JPGM01000082.1:0-38141 GCF_000731655.1 Burkholderia sp. MSh2
GGTCATCGGGGCGTGGGGCGGGCGGCCGGCATCGGGCCGCGCGGTGAGCGGTGAGGAATGCCCGAGTATCGCACGGGTGCGGCCGGCGCAAGCGCCGCCACGCATCGCGCGCGCTACACTCTGGTTCCCGGCGGTGCCGCGCCCGTGCCGTTGCCGGCCGAATACGACCAAGAGAGACATCCCATGAAGCTCTACAGCTATTTCCGCAGTTCCGCGTCGTACCGCGTGCGGATCGCCCTGAACCTGAAGCGGCTGCCGTTCGACTACGTTCCCGTGCACATGCTGCGCGACGGCGGAGAACAACTGAAGGACGCGTACCGTGCGCTGAATCCGGACGCGGTCGTGCCGACGCTGGCCGACGGCGACGCGACGCTGCAGCAGTCGCTCGCGATCATCGAATATCTCGAGGAAACCCATCCCGAGCCCGCGCTGCTGCCGACGCTGCCGGTCGATCGCGCGTATGTGCGCGCGGTCGCGCTGCAGGTCGCGTGCGAAATCCATCCGCTCAACAACCTGCGCGTGCTGAAGTACCTGAAGCACACGCTGCAGGTGTCGGAGGAGGCGAAGACCGCGTGGTACCGGCACTGGATCGAGGCCGGCTTCGAGACGCTCGAGACGCGTCTCGCGAACGACCCGCGCACCGGCAAGCTGTGCTTCGGCGACACGCCGACGCTTGCCGACGTGTGCCTGGTGCCGCAGGTGTTCAATGCCAACCGCTTCTCGATCGATACCACGCGCTATCCGACGATCCAGCGGATCGTCGACCATGCGTCGGCGCTCGACGCGTTCAAGGCGGCCGAGCCCGGCGTGCAGCCCGACGCCGAATGAGCGCGGCGCGCCCGGAGCATGCACGACCGGGCGCACATGAAAAAGGGCGCCCGAAGGCGCCCCGCGCGATGCATGCCGGCGGCGTTCAGCCGAGCAGCGCGTCCGCGAATTCCACGGCGCTGAACGGCTGCAGATCCTCGACCTTCTCGCCGACGCCGATGAAGTAGACGGGCACCGGGCGCTGCCGCGCGATCGCCGCGAGAATCCCGCCCTTCGCGGTGCCGTCGAGCTTCGTGACGATGAGGCCGGTGAGGCCGAGCGCGTCGTCGAACGCCTTCACCTGCGTGAGCGCGTTCTGCCCGGTGTTCGCGTCGATCACCAGCAGCACCTCGTGCGGCGCGCCGTCGTGCGCCTTCGAGATCACGCGTTTCACCTTCTTCAGCTCTTCCATCAGGTGAAGCTGCGTTGGCAGGCGGCCGGCCGTGTCGGCCATCATCACGTCGATCTTGCGCGCGCGCGCGGCGCTGACCGCGTCGAAGATCACCGCGGCCGGATCGCCGCTTTCCTGCTGCACGACCGTCACGTTGTTGCGCTCGCCCCAGACCACCAGCTGTTCGCGCGCGGCCGCGCGGAACGTGTCGCCCGCGGCCAGCAATACCGACTGGTCGAAGCTTTGCAGATGTTTCGCGAGCTTGCCGATGCTGGTCGTCTTGCCCGCGCCGTTGACGCCGGCGATCATCATCACGAGCGGCTGGGCGCGGCCGAGCATCAGCGATTTCTCGAGCGGCGTCAGCAGCTCGACGAGCAGGTCGTGCAGCGCGCCCTTCACCTGCTGCGGATCGGTGAGGCGGCCCGCGCGCACCTTCTCGCGCAGCGCGCCGAGCAGGTACTCGGTCGCATCGACGCCGGCGTCGGACATCAGCAGCGCCGTTTCGAGCTCCTCGTACAGGTCCTCGTCGATTTTCGTGTTGACGAATACGCCGGTGATGCTCGAACCCGTCTTCGCGAGCCCTGTTTTCAGGCGTGCGAGCCACGATTTCTTCTCGGTTGCGTCCTGCAGCGGCGGCGGGACGATTTCGACCGTCTCGACGACTTCGTCGCGGCCGTCGTTGGTCGGCGTGACCGTCATCACGACGGCCGGCGCGGCCGGTTGCGCCGGCGCCTGCGGCGCGTCGGCCGCGGGCGGCGTCTCGGACGGCTGGTCCGTTTGCGGCGCGTCGGCCGACGGCAATTCCGCCGGATCGGGCTCCTGCGTTTTCTTGAATCGTTTGAAGAAGCTGAACATGGTCTGACGTCGGGAAGAGAGCGGGCCGCCGCCAGGGGCGGGGCGCCGGACGGGCCGTTCTGCGTTCGCGCGGACGCGGCGCACGGCGGCCGAAACCGTGCATTTTATCAGTGCGGCGTGACGCTCGTGCCAGTGTGCGCCGCCGCTGTGGTAACGTGCGCCTGTTTGGCGGCGCGCCCCCGCGCGCGCCCGGTCCCTCCGTTGTCGATATTCCGTATGTCCCGTTCCTCTTCCGGCCGCCCGGCGGCCCCTCCTGGCCGCGGCAAGCCGCACACGATCCGCATCATCGGCGGTGACTGGAAACGCACGCCGCTCGCCGTGCTCGATCTCGACGGCCTGCGGCCGACGCCGGATCGCGTGCGCGAGACGCTGTTCAACTGGCTCGGTCAGGATCTCGAAGGCCGACGCTGCCTCGACCTGTTCGCGGGCACCGGCGCGCTCGGTTTCGAGGCCGCGTCGCGCGGCGCGGCAGGCGTCGTGATGGTCGAGCGCCATCCGCGCGCCGCGCAGCAACTGCGTACGATCAAGGACAAGCTCGGCGCGCGTGCGGTCGAGGTCGCCGAGGCCGACGCGCTGCGGCTCGCGGCCGGGCTCACGCCAGGCGCGTTCGACGTCGTGTTTCTCGATCCGCCGTTCGGCGATCCGGCCGTGCTCGAGCGCGCGATCGCGCTGGCGACGCCGCTCGTCGCGGCGGGCGGCGCGCTGTACGTCGAGACGGGGGCGGAACTCGTCCCGGCCGCGCACGACGCGCTCGCCGGCTGGCAGGTCGTGAAGCACGGCAAGGCCGGTGCGGTTCACTTTCATTTGCTGCGGCGCGAAAATGATGAATAATGCGCGTTCCATACGAGGCGGCGCGCCGCAAAGGCGACGCATGCCCATCTCGGCAGTCGCGTGCGCATGGCACGGCTGCCATCCCGTTTGCGTGATGACAGGAGGAGCGACATGGTAGTCGCCGTGTATCCCGGTACGTTCGATCCGCTGACGCGCGGGCACGAAGACCTCGTGCGGCGTGCGTCGAGCATTTTTGATACGCTGGTGGTCGGCGTCGCCGACAGTCGTGCGAAAAAGCCGTTCTTCTCGCTGGAAGAACGTCTGACGATTGCGAACGAGGTGCTCGGCCATTATCCGAACGTGAAGGTGATGAGCTTCACCGGCCTCCTGAAGGATTTCGTCCGCACCAACAACGCGCGCGTGATCGTGCGCGGCCTGCGCGCCGTGTCCGATTTCGAGTATGAGTTCCAGATGGCGGGGATGAACCGCTATCTGTTGCCCGACGTCGAGACGATGTTCATGACGCCGTCCGACCAGTACCAGTTCATCTCGGGGACGATCGTGCGCGAAATCGCACAGTTGGGCGGCGATGTCAGCAAGTTCGTGTTCCCGTCCGTCGAGAAATGGCTGACCGAGAAAGTCGCCGCGATGGGAGGCCCTGCCGCGTGACGCGGCGCCGGCCGGTTTCGTCGCGAAGCCGGCCGCCGGCCTGAAGAAGTGAGATCAGTATGGCTTTGATGATTACCGACGAGTGCATCAATTGCGACGTGTGCGAGCCCGAGTGCCCGAACGGCGCGATTTCGATGGGCCCGGACATCTACGTGATCGACGCGAACAAGTGCACCGAGTGCGTCGGCCACTTCGACGAACCGCAGTGCCAGCAGGTGTGTCCGGTCGAATGTATTCCGCGCGATCCGCAGCATGACGAATCGCACGCGCAGTTGATGCAGAAGTATCACGCGTTGACCGCCGGGAAGGGCGACGGCGCGTCGTGACCTCCCGGTAAAGCGCGCGCTTTCGCCGGTCGGCGCGCGCGCCGGTTGCATGCCGGCGCTGTTCGGCGCCTGTCCTTTCGTTTCAGCCCGGCATGTCGCGCAACGCCGCGACGAGCGCATCGCATTCGGCGTCGGTGCCGACCGTGATGCGCAGGTGCTGGTCGATCCGCGGCAGCCGGAAGTGCCGCACGAAAATTTCCCGTTCCTTCAGTTTCGCCGCGATCGCACCCGCATCGCGCGCGGGATGGCGCGCGAACACGAAATTCGCGGCCGACGGCACGACGTCGAAGCCGAGCGCAGCGAGCGCGTGCGTGAGCCGCGTCCGGCTGTCGATCACGCGCCGGCAGGTCGCACCGAAATAGTCGACGTCCTCATACGCGGCCTGCGCGGCGACCTGTGCGAGCCGGTCGAGCGGATAGGAGTTGAAGCTGTCCTTGACGCGGTTCAGCGCATCGATCAGCGCCGCATCGCCGAACGCGAAGCCGACGCGCATGCCCGCGAGCGAGCGCGCCTTCGACGTCGTGTGCACAACGAGCAGATTCGGGTAGCGGTCGATCAGCGCAATCGCGGACTGCGCGCCGAAATCGACATAGGCTTCGTCGATCACGACGACCGACGACGGATTCGCGGCCACGATCCGCTCGACGTCGGCGAGCGGCAGCGCCCGCCCGGTCGGCGCGTTCGGGTTCGGGAACAGTACGCCGCCGGCATCGTCGAGATAGTCGTCGACGCGGATCGAGAAGTCGTCCGCGAGCGGCACGATCGTCGTCTCGACGCCGTACAGGCGTGCATAGGTCGGATAGAAGCTGTACGTGATGTCGGGAAAGCGCAGCGGCCGGTCGTGCTTGAGCAGCGCCTGGAACGCGTGCGCGAGCACCTCGTCGGAGCCGTTGCCGGCGAATACCTGTTCGGGCCTGATGCGGTGATGGGCGGCGACCGTTTCGCGCAATGCGCGTGCGACCGGGTCGGGGTAGCGGCGCAGCGTGTCGCCGGTCGCGCCGAGTTCGCGCGCGATCGCCGCGACGACGCGCGGCGACGGCGGATAGGGATTTTCGTTGGTGTTCAGCTTGACGGGGTGCGCGAGCACGGGCTGCTCGCCCGGCACGTAAGGCACGAGTTGCTGAACGACGTCGCTCCAGTAACGGCTCACCGCTTGGCTCCTGTCGGGCAAAGCAGCCAGATTACCGCATGTGCGCGTCGCGGTGGGCGGGCGGGGCCGCCCGGCGGCGCCGGACGGCTCGTTGCACCGTGCCGGTGCGCGGTGCGGTCAGCTGCGATGCAGCTGCATCGTCGCGCGGTCGAGTTCGCCCTTGACGACCATCGGCATCACGGCGAGCGCGCGCTCGATCGATGCGTCGATCACGTCCTGTTCCTCGCGGCGCGGCGGCTTCAGCACGAAGTTCGCGACATCGGGCTTTGCGCCGGCGCGCGCGCTTTCCGGAATCAGGTCGCGCGGATGGCCGATGCCGATCCGCAGCCGCCAGTATTGCTGCGACGACAGGTGCGCGGTGATGTCCTTGAGGCCGTTGTGGCCGCCGCTGCCGCCGCCGAGCTTCAGCTTCACGGTGCCGGGCGGCAGGTCCAGCTCGTCGTGCGCGACGAGGATCTGGTCGGGCAGGATCTTGAAGAACTGGGCGAGCGCGACGACCGACTGGCCGGAGCGGTTCATGTACGTTTGCGGCTCGAGCAGGTGGACTTCCTCGCCGTGCAGGCGCGCTTTCGCGTAGAAGCCGTGGAAACGGCGTTCGTCGCGCAGCGTCGTGCCGGCTTCGCGGGCGAGCTGGTCGATCAGCCAGAAACCGGCGTTATGGCGCGTCGCGGTGTATTCCGCCCCGGGATTGCCGAGGCCGACGATCAGTTTGATCATGACGTTTCGAAGGCGGCGCTGCCGCCTGGGCGCAGAAAAAGAAAAACCCGCCGGGCGAGCCGCGGCGGGTTGCGTCGACCGTTTCGTGAAACGGATCGATGGAGCGCTTAGGCAGCCGGCGTTTCGCCTGCTGCGTCCGACACGGCACCAGCCGGGACCGTCGCCGATGCGACAACCGGGTTTTCCGCGTCGACGTGCGCGACCAGCGCGACGCCGTTCGGCAGCGTGATGTCCTTCGCGTGCAGCGATTGACCGGCTTCGATCTTCGACAGGTCGACTTCGAGGAACTCCGGCAGGGCAGCCGGCAGGCACTCGATTTCGATTTCCGTCGCGACGTGCGACACGATCGCGCTCGACAGCTTCACGGCCGGGCTGGCTTCAGCGTTCAGGAAGTGCAGCGGCACCTTGGTGTGCAGCTTCTTCTTCGCGTCAACGCGCTGGAAGTCCACGTGCAGCACCAGTTGCTTGAACGGGTGGTATTGCACGTCGCGCAGCAGAACCTGTTGCGACTGGCCGGCCACTTCGAGGTCGAGGATCGACGAGTGGAAGGCTTCCTTCTTCAGGGCGTGCCACAGGGCGTTGTGATCGAGTTCGATCTTTTGCGGGGCTGCTTCGCCACCGTAAACGATACCCGTGGTCTTACCGGCGTTGCGCAGGCGGCGGCTCGCACCCGTACCTTGCTGTTGGCGCTCGAAAGCGACGACTTTCATGTGATTCTCCAATGGCTGCCCGCGACCAGGCAGTAAAACGGGGCCGCCGAACTGCAGCCCCAGATAAAGCGGACAGGGTTTCGTCTATCCCGTCCGATTGTGCAAAAAGCGAAGCGTTGCCGCTTCGCTTTCTGCGCATGCTTTGTCGTGTCGACCCGCGATCAGGATTCCGCGAACAGCGACATCACCGAATCGCCGCGGCGGATCCGCGAGAACGTCTCGGCCAGCAGGCTCGCGCTCGTCAGCGAGCGGATCTTCGAGCAACCCAGCGATTCGGCCGACAGCGGGATCGTATCGGTGACGACCAGCTCGTCGAGTGCCGATGCGGCGATGCGGTCGGCGGCGCCGCCGGACAGCACCGGGTGCGTCGCATAAGCGAACACCTGCTTCGCACCGCGGTCCTTCAGCACTTGCGCGGCCTTGCAGAGCGTGCCGGCCGTATCGACCATGTCGTCCATGATCACGCAGGTGCGGCCTTCGACTTCACCGATGATGTTCATCACTTCGGCGACGTTCGCCTTCGGACGACGCTTGTCGATGATCGCGAGATCGCAGTTGAGCTGCTTCGCGAGCGCCCGGGCGCGAACCACGCCGCCGACGTCCGGCGACACGACGAGCAGATCCGAGTAGTTCTGCTTGCGCAGGTCGCCCAGCAGGATCGGCGTAGCGTAGATGTTGTCGACCGGGATGTCGAAGAAGCCTTGAATCTGGTCGGCGTGCAGATCCATGGTGATGATCCGCTCGACGCCGGCGATTTCCAGCATGTTCGCGACGACCTTCGCCGAGATCGCGACGCGCGCCGAACGCGGGCGGCGATCCTGGCGGGCGTAGCCGAAGTAGGGGATGGCAGCGGTGATCCGGCCTGCGGATGCGCGCTTGAGCGCATCGACCATGATCATCAGTTCCATCAGGTTGTCGTTCGTCGGCGCACACGTGGATTGCAGGACGAAGACGTCCTTGCCGCGCACGTTTTCCTGGATCTCGACCTGAATCTCGCCGTCGGAGAAACGGCTGACCATTGCTTTGCCGAGGGGGATTCCAAGGATATTGACGACTTCCTGGGCGAGCGCGGGATTCGCGTTACCAGTAAAGACCATCAGGCCATCATGGCTGTGGCTGCTCATCGTGCACCTGCTTCGGGCTTGGGCGGGAAATGCGGGAAAATTTTTGGCAGGGGAGGAAGGACTCGAACCCTCGCATGCCGGAATCAAAATCCGGTGCCTTGACCAACTTGGCGACTCCCCTACACTTAACTGATAACTTCACCGGACTCGTGTAGGCCATCCGGCAAAGTAAAACTTCATGACGCGAAAGCGAAGAGTGGATGCTCGTTCAGGCTCTCGGTAACTGCACCATTCCAACCGGTGGGCAGCTTGGCTTGCGCCGCTTCTGCCTCATGCTTGCTGCGAAACGCTGCAAACACGCTTGCTCCGGAGCCGGTCATCCTCGCGGGGGTCACATCATACATCCATTTGACCACCTGCGCAACTTCCGCGTACTTACTTGTCACAACTTGCTGCATATCGTTCCGGCCG
Organism: Burkholderia sp. MSh2; assembly: GCF_000731655.1. Classification (NCBI taxonomy): domain Bacteria; kingdom Pseudomonadati; phylum Pseudomonadota; class Betaproteobacteria; order Burkholderiales; family Burkholderiaceae; genus Burkholderia; species Burkholderia sp. MSh2. Next base: position 7,932 of record NZ_JPGM01000082.1, read on the forward strand.
AAGCTGTCTGGCCATCCCGCGTCGCTGTTTTGCTGTGCAAGAAAGTCCGTAATTGTGACGCGCTTCGAATCTCTTGTCAACAACTCATCTGAAAATATTTCAGCGGTCGGGACATGAACACGTGGTGTCACAACCAAGAACCAGCGAGTCGGCAATTGTACCTCAGCTAATTCTTCTCCGATACCCTCTGCGAACGCATTTTTTCCGAAAATAAAAAACGGGACGTCGGCGCCGAGTTTTACCGCGAGCGACTGGAGTTCCGCGCGCGGCAGATCGAGTTGCCACAGGCGGTTCAGCGCGAGCAGCGTCGTTGCCGCGTCCGAGCTGCCGCCGCCGAGGCCGGCGCCCATCGGCAGGCGCTTGTCGATCTCGATGTCGACGCCGTGCGCGCTGCCCGTGTGGGCTTTCAGCAGATTGGCTGCACGCACGACGAGATCGCTTTCCTCCGGCACGCCGGGCACGTCGGTGACGCGTGCTACGCGACCGTCGTCGCGTAGCGTGAAGTGCAGCGTGTCACCCCAGTTCAGCAACTGGAACACGCTTTGCAGATCGTGATAGCCGTTCGGACGGCGGCCGGTGATGTGCAGGAACAGGTTGAGTTTCGCGGGCGCAAGGCAGTTGCGCAGCGTTCGGGTCGAATCGGTCATGCGTATGTCACTAGGCGCGCGTGCTCACTGATCGAGCACGAGCTTGATGTCGAGCGGCGGTGTCGCACGCACGAGGTTGACGCGTTTGACGCCCGTGGCCGGGGCATCCGCGTAGGCAAGGTAGTCGATCGTCCAGCCGTCCTGCCGAATCTGCGTGACGTGTGTGTCGTCGGCCGGGTCGCGCACGGTTTCCGCCGGTGTCGCGGGCGCGGGCGTCGGCAGCAGCCAGTAGCGCAGGCCCTCGAGCGGCAACGCGAAGCCGAGCGTTTTCTGCATCAGGTCGCCGACGTCCGGCGCATATTGCGTCGGACGATTCGGCAATTCGAGCGACGCGGCCTGCGGCGTCGACCTCACCACGGCGAGCGTCTGGCCGAGCGGGCTGCGCAGCTCGAGCGACACGTCGTCGCCGTGCTCCTGCCAGTCGAAGTTGCCGTACACGTTCTGCGGCTTGCCGAGGCTGTCGTCGTACCGCACCGCGAAGCGGCCGTGGTAAGCGTGCGTCGCGGCGGTCTGCAGCGCCGCACCCGCCGGCACGCTTGCCGACGGCGGCGTGCTCGCGCAGCCGGCGAGCGCGAGCGCCGCGCCGGCCGCGGCCAGCGTGCGCCGTGCGCGAAAGGACAGGGAAAACGTCGGGAACATCTGCATCAGAGGCCGTTGACCTGGAAGCGTTTCAGCGTCTGCACGAGCGTTTCGTTGTCGGGCTCGAGCTTTTGCGCATCGCGCCACGCGGAGCGTGCGTCGTCCTGCGCGCCGCTCTTCCACAGCACTTCGCCGAGATGCGCGCCGATTTCGGCGTTCGGCTGCAGGTCGTACGCGCGCCGCAGGATCTTCGCCGCGCCGGCCGCGTCGCCCATCCGGTACTTCACCCAGCCGAGGCTGTCCATGATGTAGGCGTCGTTCGGCGCGAGCGCCATCGCCTTGTCGATCAGCTTGCTGGCCTCGGGCAGCCGCTGGTTGCGGTCGGCGAGCGAATAGCCGAGCGCGTTGTACGCCTGCGGATTGTCGGGCTGCGTGCGGATCAACTCGCGCAACTGCTTTTCCATCGTCGCGTAGTGGCCGGTTTTTTCGGCCGCCATCGCGTAGTCGTAGCGCAGGTCGGGATCGTCGGGGAAATCCTCGACTGCCTGCCCGAGCCGGGCCTCGGCTTCCGGATAGCGCTTCGCGGTGAACAGGATCGACGCGTCGGTGCGTGCCACCACGGCCGCGTCGCGCGGATCCGAGATCGGCAGATCGTCGAGCACCTTGCGCGCCTCGTCGGTCTTGCCCTGTTTCTGCAGCAGCTGCGCGCGCGTGATCTGCGCGGGGAGATAGTGCTGGCTCGTCTGGTCGACCTTGTCGAGCCACTGCGACGCCTGCGCGTCGTTGTCCTGGTCGATCGCGATCTGCGCGAGGTAGATGTAGCCCTGGCCGACGTCGAGGTTCGGCTGCTTGGTGCCGAGCTGCACGTACTGCTTCAGGAAGGCGGTCGCTTCGTCGAGCTTCTTCTGCTGGATCTTGATCAGCGCGAGCGCCATCAGCGGCGTCGGATCCTTCGAGTCGAGCTTGCGCATCGTCTCGAACTGCTTCTGCGCGTCGTCGAGGCGATCGTCGGCGAGATAGAGCTGCGACAGCGCGAGCCGTGCGTCGCGCGACTTCGGATTCTGCTGGACGTACTTCTCGAACGACGCGATGCCCGCCGCGCGTTCCGCCGGGCCCATCTGCGACAGCATCAGGGCCGCCGGCAGGTAGTCGGGGCGGATCTGCAGCGCCTGCTTGAGCGATTGAGCGGCGCCGTCCTTGTCGTCGACCGCGAGCTGCTGCCGCGCGATCGCGAGCTGCGCCTCGGGCCGGCTCAGGTCGTTCTTCAGCATGTCCTTCAGCACCGCGAGGCCGCCGACGCGGTCGGGGCCGCGCACGAGCAGCGCCTGCAGTGCGAGGATCGCCGGGCCGCGCGTCTCGCCGGTCGCGCGGGCCAGCTCGCGCGCGAGCATCGGCTGCGCATCGGCCGGCTTGCCGGCGAGCACCAGCAGCGCGGCATCGACCTGCGACGCCCGGTTCGAATCCGGCGCGTACTGGCGCCACAGGTTGGCGGCGGACAGCGCGTCGGCCGGGCTCTGCGCGCTGAGCGCGATTTCGGTCGCCCGCTGCGCCATGCGCGGATCGCGCGTGTCGCGGGCAAGGGCGAGATAGGTCTGGTAAGCGGGCGCGGGCTGGTTGCGCTGGAGCGCAACCTCGGCGGCGAGCACCTGGTAGACGATCTGGCTCGTCAGCGGCACGCTGGGGAGATCTTTCTTCTCGTCCGCCATCACGTGCTCGAACGCGCCCTGCGGATCCGCGTCGTCCGATCCCGGATCCTGTGCGTGAGCCGGAAAGGCGGTGAGGGTCCAGGCGGCAAACAGCGCGGCGCCGAGCGCACGGCGGACCGGGAAGGCACGCACGCCGCGCTCGGCGGCGGGGCGCTTCTGAAGCAGCTTCGAGGGCAGGGTCATGGAAATCCGTTCGATGTTTCAACCGATTGTAACGCGCTCGCTACAATACAGGCACGATCGTGAATCCAGTCTGAGACCCGCAAAGCATGCCAGAGTTGCCAGAAGTCGAAGTTACGCGCCGGGGCATCGAGCCCTTTGTCGCGGGCCGTCGCGTCGAGCGTGTCGACGTCCGTACCGGAATGCTGCGCTGGCCGGTGCCGGCCGGGCTCGCCGACCAGTTGCGCACACGCGAGGTGCTCGGCGTCGAGCGCCGCGGCAAGTACCTGCTGTTCGAGGTCGACGCGGGCTGGTTCATCGTCCATCTCGGCATGACGGGCACGCTGCGCGTGCTGCCCGCGGCCGGCGTGCCGGCCGCCGCGAAGCACGACCACATCGACTGGATCTTCGACGAGTTCGTGCTGCGCTTCCGCGATCCGCGCCGCTTCGGCGCGGTGCTGTGGCACCCGCGCGAAGCGGGCGACGTCCATGCGCACCCGCTCCTCGCGAGCCTCGGCGTCGAGCCGTTCTCGCCGGCGTTTACCGGGGCGCTGCTGCATGCGCGGACGCGCGGCCGCACCGTCTCGGTCAAGCAGGCGCTGCTCGCGGGCGACATGGTCGTCGGCGTCGGCAACATCTATGCGTCGGAGAGCCTGTTTCGCGCCGGCATCCGGCCGACGACCGCTGCCGGCAAGGTCTCGCTGCCCCGCTACGAGCGGCTGGCCGACGCGGTGCGCGCGACGCTGGCCGATGCGATCGAGCGCGGTGGCAGCACGTTGCGCGATTTTGTCGGCAGCAACGGCGAAAGCGGCTACTTCCAGCTCGACTGCTTCGTCTACGACCGGGCCGGCCAGCCATGCCGCGTATGCGGCACGCCGATCCGCCAGATCGTGCAGGGCCAGCGGTCGACCTATTTCTGCCCGACCTGCCAGCGTTGACTCCTTGCGTTGAACCCTCTTCCCACGACCAGATAACTTGAAGCCGCCCCGCATCGCCCCCGCTCCGTTTCCCGTCACACCGCTGCACCGCACGTTTGCCGCGCGCCTGGTCGCATGGCAGCGCGAACACGGCCGCCACGACCTGCCATGGCAGAACACCCGCGATCCGTATCGGATCTGGCTGTCGGAAATCATGCTGCAGCAGACGCAGGTGTCGACCGTCATTCCGTATTACACGCGCTTTCTCGAACGCTACCCCGACGTCGCCGCGCTCGCGGCCGCGCCGAGCGACGACGTGATGGCGCTGTGGGCCGGCCTCGGCTACTACTCGCGGGCGCGCAACCTGCACCGGTGTGCGCAGGTTGTCGTCGCCGAGCATGGCGGTGCATTTCCGGCGACGCCCGAGGCCCTGGCCGAGCTGCCCGGGATCGGGCGCTCGACGGCTGCGGCGATCGCGTCGTTCGCTTACGGCGCGCGCGCGACGATCCTCGACGGCAACGTGAAACGCGTGCTTGCGCGGGTGTTCGGCGTCGAGGGCTTTCCGGGCGAGAAGCGCGTCGAGAACGACATGTGGGCGCTCGCCGAATCGCTGCTGCCCGACGCCGCGAACGCGGCCGACGTGAGTGCGTATACGCAGGGGCTGATGGATCTCGGCGCGACGCTGTGCATGCGCGGCAAGCCCGATTGCACGCGTTGCCCGTTCGCGGGCGACTGCGTCGCGCAGTCGACGGGCCGCCAGCGCGAACTGCCCGCCGCGCGGCCGAAGAAAGCCGTGCCGACGCGCAGGACGTGGATGCTCGTGCTGCGCGACGGCGACGCCGTGCTGCTCGAGCGGCGGCCGCCGACCGGCATCTGGGGCGGGTTGTGGAGCCTGCCGCAAGCGGACGGCGACGCGGCGCTCGCGGAACTCGCGCGCGGTTTCGGCGGCGGCGGCACGGTGCCGCTCGCGCCGTTCACGCACACGTTCACGCATTTCCGGCTCGAGATCGAGCCGCGGCTGAGCGACATGGCCGACGGTGGCGGTCCGCCGGCCGGCGCGCGCGAGGCCGACACCGCGTGGGTGCCGTTGAGCCGGCTCGATGCGTACGGTGTGCCGGCGCCGGTGCGCAAGCTGCTCGATGCGCTGAGCGGGCCGCTGCTGTAACGAAGGGCGCACGGCCGGAGCGCGTTTTCAGGAGAGGAGGGCGCCGGAACGCCGAAGACTGGTGACGCCGAAGGGCAGCCTGCCCGGCGGTCCGACGCGACGCGGCCGATCCGGAGCCGCCAGGGAGCGTGCCGGGTCCTGCCGCTTTTTCACCCGGCAGGCAGTTGCGTGACGGATGCCTCCGAGGGGCTCGCGCGTATTGGCCGGGCCCTTACAGCCAGCCGTGCCGGTCGAGCACGTGGTGCACGGCGTCGATGCGTGCGCCGACGTCGGGAAATTCCATCAGCTTCTGCCGCGCGCGCAGGTCGAGCGGCAGCAATTCCGCGAGGCGGTTCGACACCCAACTCGGATCGTCGAGACGGAACGGTTCGCCGAACGGCAGCTTGCCTGCCGGTTCCGATTTCTTCAGCGCGTCGATGATGCGCTCGAGCACTTCGGCGCACGAGCCGAACTGCGCGAGCGTCTGCTCGCCTTCGAGCGGGATGTCGTCGGGCAGCGGCTCCGCAATGCCAACCAGCAGCCCGTTGCCTTCGACGCGATACGACAGCAGTTCGAAGCGCTGCGTGCCGACCGCCTGCAGGTACAGCATCCCGAACTCGCCGGTATCGCACTCGGTGATGCGCGCCATGCAGCCGATCGTCTCGGGCACCGACACGGCGCCGTCCTGGGCGACCTCGGGCCCGCTCTTGAGCAGGCACACGCCGAACGGCGCGTCGTCGCGCAGGCACGCGCGCGACATGTCGAGATAGCGCGCCTCGAACACCTTGAGCGGGAGCAGCCCTCCCGGAAACAGCACCGTGTGCAGCGGAAACAGCGGCAGGTCGATCAGGGTGGTCGATAGGGAGGACATGGCGCGCGGGCGGTGGGTGGGCGTCGCTAGGGTCGGTCGACCTCGGAGACAAGCCGCGACGACGCGTCGACATCCACTGGCGCGTCACGATGCCGCACGATCACGTTCGCCTCGTGCGCAAGGCGCGCGGCGAGCGTTTCGGCGATGAACACCGAACGATGCTGCCCGCCCGTGCAGCCGATGGCGACGGTCAGGTAGCTGCGGTTGTCATCGCGGAAGTGCGGCAGCCATTTCATCAGGAACGCTTGGATGTCGTCGATCATCTGGTGGACGATCGGCAATGCGTCGAGAAAGGCGATGACCGGCTGGTCGAGCCCGGTGAGCGGGCGCAACTCGTGGTCGTAGTACGGGTTCGGCAGCGCGCGCACGTCGAACATCAGGTCGGCGTCGAGCGGCACGCCGCGCTTGAAGCCGAACGACTCGAACATCACCATCAGGTCGTTGCTCTTCTGTTCGATGAAGCGCTTGACCCAGGTGCGCAGCACGTTGGCGCGCAGCGTGCTCGTGTCGATCTGGTGGCCGAATTCGGCCAGCGGCGCGACGAGGTGGCGTTCGCGCTCGATCGCTTCCTCGAGCGACGACAGCAGGCCGACGTCGGCATCGTGCGACAGCGAACCGGACAGCGGATGGCGGCGGCGCGTTTCGGAGAAGCGCTGGATCAGCGCCTGGGTGCTCGCGTTGAGGAACAGTACGCGAACGTCGTGTTCGCGCGACAGATCGCGGATCAGGCCGGGCATTTCGTCGAGCGACGCGCTCGAGCGTGCGTCGATCGCGACCGCGAGCCGATGCTGGCCCTCGGCGGCGAGGTAGCGGGCGAGTTCGGGGAGCACACGCGGCGGCAGGTTGTCGACGCAGTAATAGCCTGCGTCTTCGAGCGCGTTCAGCGCGACGGATTTGCCTGAGCCGGAGATGCCGGTGATAAGGACGATGCGCATGGGAAGCAGTGAATCCTGACGTTTCATCATAGCACCGGCTCGACGCGTCGGCGCGGCGTGGCCGGCGCGTGCGGGTTAGACCAGCTTGCCGGGGAACTGACTGTCGGGATCTTGCATCGCGAGTCGTTGCCGATCCATGAAATCCCGCAACGTGTCGATTCCGCGCAACTGCAGGATCGTGTTCCGGACGGCGGCCTCGACGAGCACCGCGAGGTTGCGGCCGGCCGCAACCTGGATCGTGACCTTGCTGATCGGCAGGCCGAGCACGTCGACGGTCTGGCTTTCGAGCGGCAGGCGCTGGAATTCGCCGTCAGGGCGCCGCACGAGCTGGACGATCAGCTTCAGCTTCATTTTCCGCCGCACCGCGGTTTCGCCGAAGATCGTCTTGATGTCGAGCAGGCCGAGGCCGCGCACTTCGAGCAGGTTCTGCAGCAGCGGCGGGCAGCGCCCTTCGACGAAATCGGGGCCGAGTCGGACGAAATCGACCGCATCGTCGGCGACGAGGCCGTGGCCGCGGCTGATCAACTCGAGGCCGAGCTCGCTCTTGCCCAGGCCGGAATCGCCGGTCAGCAGCACGCCCATCCCGAGGATGTCGATGAAGACGCCGTGCAACGTCGCGCGCGGTGCGAGGATGCGCGACATGTAGAGCCGCAGGCTGTCGATCACCGCGGCGGCCGACATCGGCGTCGTGAACAGCGGGGTCGACGAGCGCGTGCAGCGCAGCACGAGTTCGGGCGGCGCCGCGGCGCCGCCGGCGACGACGAGGAACGGCGGTTCGAGCGCGATCAGCTCGGCCATGTGGCGCGAGCGGTCTTCGTCGGTCTGGCGCTGGTAGTAGTCGATTTCGGCTTCGCCGAGCACCTGGATCCGGTTCGGATGGATCAGGTTCAGGTGGCCGACGAGGTCGGCGCTCGAGGTCGCATTGCCGACCGTGTCGGCGGAGAAGCCGCGTTCCCAGCCTTCATGCCCCGTCAGCCAGCTCAGTTTCAGCGTGGCCGCGTTGTCGTCGAAGATGCTCTGGGCGTTGATGCTGGACGTATCCATGACTTTCGTCACTCCAATGGGCCGGCGCAGGCGTGCGGCGCCGGACGTCGCCATGCCGGGCGGCCCTGGACGGCGGCGCGTGCCGCCTCGTACCGGAAAAATTCCGCCCGGATCAACTCAAGGTTGCCACTGAGTGAGCAGGCGATGCAACTCGGCGACATCCGTTTCGTTGTGCAGACGCTCGCGGGCGTCGCGATCGGACAGCAGCTGGGCGATTTCCGACAGGATCTCGAGGTGCTGCTGAGTGGCTTGCTCGGGCACGAGCAGGAAAATCAGGAGGCCGACGGGCTGGCCGTCGGGCGCCTCGAAGGGGATCGCGTCGGAGAGCCGGACGAACGCGGCGAGCGGGTGCTTGAGACCCTTGATGCGCCCGTGCGGAATCGCGACACCTTCGCCGAGGCCGGTCGAGCCGAGGCGCTCGCGCGCGAACAGGTTGTCCGTGACGGTGCTGCGGGCGATGCCGTTCTGATTCTCGAACATCAGCCCGGCTTGTTCGAACACGCGTTTCTTGCTGGTGACCGAGAGGTCGATGACGACGTTCTCTATGGGCAGGATTTTGGCTAGGCGATTCATGTTGGCAGGCGATTGGACGGCCTGGGGTCTCCTTGCGGCGGCAGACTGATTTTCCATGTTCGGCGATATCAAGGCATTCGGAATCGGCAACCTGCAAGGCAGCTACCGCACTCAACGCCCCCCCGGCGATAACCGGGACATTATAGAGCACAGCCGCGTGCGTGGCGCGGCACGGTCGGACCGGTTGCACCGCGGCGCGAAGTCGCAAAAAAAACGCCCGGCGAACCGGGCGGCGTGCGTGTTGCAGTAACGGTTATTGCGGCGGCAGTTCGATCTGGTCGATCGACGGTTGAAGCTTGATCGGATCGTGCGCATGCGTTTGCAGGCGCTCCATGTGCTTGACGACCTGGCGATCCAGCTTGTCGATCAGCAAGTCGATTGCCGCGTACAGGTTGCCGTTTGCGCTTTCGACGAAGATGTCCTTGCCCTTCAGATGCAGATTGATTTCCGCGCGCTGCTGCTTGTCCTTTTCCTTGTGGTTGTCGACCGAGAGGATCACAGTGCCATCGATCACCTGATCGCTATGCCGTAGCACCCGGTCCAGCTTGGTGATCACGTATTCGCGAATTGCAGGCGTGACTTCGAGATGATGTCCACTGATCTTCAGGTTCATAGTGCTTCTCCAAGCGAGTGACCACCCGGCCGCATCGTGGCGGCGCTCCGGTCGACCTGCCCGTGCCGCACGAGGCGGCATATCGCGGACAAGTCGCCCGGCCCTGTTCCCCGTATGCGCGGTGGCCGGAACACGCCTGCCGCCGGGCAGGCAGCAGGCTTAAAGAGACTTGCGCAGATTCACTGCCGGGATCTTGAGGGCTTCGCGATATTTGGCAACCGTGCGGCGCGCGACCACGAAACCCTGTTCTGCCAGCAGCTCGGCAATGCGGCTGTCCGAAAGCGGCGATTTTGGGTCTTCAGCTCCTATCAGTTGCTTGATCAGGGCTCGGATGGCGGTCGACGAGGCGGCGCCACCGGTGTCGGTCGAGACGTGAGATCCGAAGAAGTACTTAAATTCAAGCGTCCCGAAGGGGGTCAGCATGTACTTCCCGGTTGTCACACGGCTGACAGTCGACTCGTGTAGGCCCAGCGTATCAGCTATTTCCCGCAAAACCAAGGGGCGCATGGCAATTTCGCCGTGCGCAAAGAAATTCTTCTGACGCTCGACAATAGCCTGTGCGACACGCAGGATCGTGTCGAAACGCTGCTGGATGTTTTTGATCAGCCAGCGCGCCTCCTGGAGCTGTTGCTTGAGCGAGCCGGCCGACGGATCGCCGCGGCTGTTGCGCAGGATGTTCGCGTACAGGTTGTTGATCCGCAGGCGCGGCACGACCTCCGGATTGAGCTCCGCGAGCCATCCCTGGCCGGCCTTCTTCACGATGATGTCGGGCACGACGTAGTCCGCCTCGGCCTTGCCGTACGCGGCGCCGGGGAACGGCTCCAGCGAACGGATCAGCGTATGCGCGTCGCGCAGCGCGTCGTCGCTCGCCTTCAGGTGCTTACGCAAGCGCGTGAAGTCGCGAGCGGCAAGCAGCTCGAGATGCTGCGACACGATCTCGAGCGCGAGCGTGCGCGTCGGGGACGGATCGAGGCGCAGCAACTGCAGCTTCAGGCATTCGGAGGCCGAGCGCGCGCCGACCCCGGGCGGGTCGAAGCTGTGCAGCAGCGCGAGCGCGGCGTTCAGCTCGTCGCAGTCGATCTCCAGCTCGGGCGGCAGGTCGGCGAGCACTTCGTCGAGCGTGGCGGTCAGGTAGCCGTCGTCGTCGAGCGATTCGATCAGGAACATCACGAGCGCGCGATCGCGCGGGCCGGCCTGCGTGACGCGCAACTGCGCGGACAGGTGGTCGCGCAGCGACGTCGCCGCTTCCTGCACCTGCAGCGGCGGGAGGTCGTCGTCGTCGGACGCGCCGCTCGACCGGCCGAATTCGTCGAGATTCCATTGCGGGCCGTCGTTGCCGTCGCCGGACGCATAGCCGTCGTATTCGTCCGCGCCGGCCGGCTCGTCGCGCTCGGCGCGCTCGCTCGACGTGCTGCTGTTCGTCGCAGCCGGTTCGGTGTTCGGGGCGGGGGGCGTCTGCGCGATCAGCGAACCGTCCGCTGCGACACGCAGCGGGCTCGCGATCCATTCGTCGTCGTTCTCGAGCAGCGGGTTCTGCGCGACGGCCATCGCGACTTCCTGCTGCAATTCGAGCGTCGACAACTGCAGGAGCCGGATCGACTGCTGCAGCTGGGGCGTCAGCGCCAGGTGTTGCGACAGGCGGAGTTGAAGGCTGGCTTTCATGGCGAGGAGGGAGTCATACCGGCAGTTTGCCACGACCCAGGCGCGTTGAGCCATCCGCGATTACGCGCGGCGCGCCGCCCGGCCGCGGGCATGGCCGCGAAGCGGGACGCGGCCCCGCTTCGCGGCCATGCCGGGCGGGGTGCACCAGCCACGAGGAGGGTTACATGCGGAAGTGCTCGCCGAGGTACACGCGGCGTACGCTTTCGTTCTCGATGATTTCGCTCGGCGCGCCGGCGGCGAGTACCGAGCCGTCGCTGATGATGTATGCGTGGTCGCAGATGCCGAGCGTTTCGCGGACGTTGTGATCGGTTATCAGAACGCCGATGTTGCGCTGCTTCAGGAACTTGACGATCTTCTGGATCTCGAGCACCGCGATCGGGTCGACGCCGGCGAACGGTTCGTCGAGCAGGATGAAGTTCGGGTTGGTTGCGAGCGCACGCGCGATTTCGACGCGGCGCCGCTCGCCGCCCGACAGCGACAGCGCGGGGTTTTCGCGCAGGTGGCCGATCTGCAGTTCGTCGAGCAGCGCCTCGGTGCGCGACGCGATCGCGTCTTTCGACAGCCGCTTGCCGTCTTCGCCGTGCTGCAGCTCGAGCACCGCGCGGATGTTTTCCTCGACGGTCAGCTTGCGGAACACGGACGCTTCCTGCGGCAGGTACGACAGGCCGAGCGACGCGCGCTTGTGGATCGGCAGCAGGCTGATCGAGCTGCCGTTCAGCGAGATCTCGCCCGCGTCGAGCGGCACGAGGCCGACGATCATGTAGAACGACGTGGTCTTGCCGGCGCCGTTCGGGCCGAGCAGGCCGACGACCTCGCCGCTTTTCACGTCGAGCGACACGTCCTTGACGACCGTGCGCGAGCCGTAGCGCTTCTTCAGGTTGCGGACGACGAGCGAACTCGTGGTGCCGGCCGGCTGGCGGTTCGGGAGCGCGTTCATTGGCCCGGTGCCCCCTGGATCGCGCTCGCCGGCGACAGCTTCGCCGGCGCGCCGTTCAGCGGCGCGGGGCCGCCGTTCTTCGGCGACAGCATCGCGCGCACGCGGCCGTTCGGGTTGCCCGGCGCGGCGACGTCCTTGCCGCCCTTCGCCGTGTAGAAGTCGCGCTGGCCGTCGTACGTGATCACGCTGCCGTGCACGGTATCGGCGATGGTCGACGTGCCCTGCAGGCGGCGCACGGTCGCGGCGGTGGTCAGCGTGGTCAGGTCCTGCTTGCCGTCGTAGTCGATGCGCTCGGCGTCGCCGTCGATGTATTCGTCGAGGCCTTCGCGCTTCTGGCGGAACGTCGCGTGCTTCTTGCTGCTGCCGAACGAGGTCGCGTACTGATAGCCTTCCGGGTCCTGGCGCACTTCGACGCGATCGCCCTTGATGATGATCGTGCCCTTCGTGATCACGACGTTGCCGGTGGCAACCGTGACCTGCTTCAGGTCGTCATAGGTCAGGTTGTCGGCCTCGACGTTGATCGGCTTGTTCTGGTCGGCCTTCTCGGCATGGGCGAGCGGCGCCAGCCCGACCAGCGGGAGCGCCACGAGCGTCGCGGCAAGCGCGGCGCGGACGGCGCGCGCAGCGCCGCCGGAAATCTGTCGAGGGAACGGTTCGTTCATGCAGTCACGTGAGGGATGCGTCACTTGGGTTGACCTTTCGAGCCGCCGGACGTGTCCGTCGCGGCGATCGTGCCGCGCACGTTGCCGTAAAGCTCGATGACCCGGGTGACGTTGTTGTACTTCATGCCGTCGGTCGCGTTGACGAGCGACAGGCCGCGCTGAAGTTTAACCGGCTTTTCGGTCTGGATCACATCGTCATTGACGAAGATCCGGAAATGCTGGGAATCGGCCTGCATCTGCGGATCGCCGCCGCCGGCCGCGCGCACGATGCGCGCGTCGTCGTACAAGTCGACGATCGACACGTCGCCGTTGACGGTGCCGCGTTTCGAGGTGGTCGTCACGACCGGCTTGCCGGGCTGGAATGCGCGCATGGCCGGATCGGTCAGGTCGCTGCTTTCGGTGTCTTCGTAATGGATCAGCTTCGCGGCCGTCAGCCGGTACTGGGTCGTGCCGGACTGGTCGAGCTCGGTGACCGAGAAGTTGTCCGCGAAATAGTCCGGCGTGTGGCGCTTCGGCTGCACGGTGCCCTCGCCGGGCCGCGGCAACGTGGCCTGCAGCAGCCACCAGGTGATGCCCGCGAGCGCGGCGACCGCGGCGAGCGGCAACAACTGGGTCCAGCGGAAATGCGTATTCATCGGTCAGGCTCCGCAGGCCGCCGCGAGCAGCGCGTCGTAGCGATGCTGCGCACGCAGGATCGCGTCGCACACTTCGCGCACGGCGCCCTGGCCGCCGCGGGCCTCGGCGACCCAGTGCGCACGGGCGATCACCTCGGGGTGCGCGTTCGCGGGCGCGGTCGCGAAGCCGCAGCGCAGCATCACGGGCAGATCGGGCCAGTCGTCGCCCATGTAGCCGCATGCGTCGGCGGCGAGGCCGAGCGAGGCGATCAGGTCGGCGAACACGGCGAGCTTGTCCTCGACGCCCTGGAACAGGTGCGTGATCTTCATTTCCTTCGCGCGCGCCGCGACGATGTCCGAGCGGCGGCCCGTGATGATGGCGGTCGCGATGCCGGCTTCGCCGAGCAGCTTCACGCCGTGGCCGTCCAGCGAGTTGAACGACTTCATCGCGTCGCCGGCCGCGGTAAACAGCAGGCCGCCGTCGGTCAGCACGCCGTCGACGTCGAAAATCATCAGCTTCACGCGGCTTGCGCGCTCGGCCGCAGTCAGCGCTGCGCTCATCAGATCACCTTCTTCGAAAACAGGTCGTGCATGTTCAGCGCGCCGATCAGCGCGCCGCGGGCATCGACCACCAGCATCTGGTTGATCCGGTAGCGCTCCATCAGTTCCACGGCCTCGACCGCCAGGTGATCCGGCGCAATCGTGCGCGGGTCGCGCGTCATCACGTCGGTGATCGGCAGCGAGCGGAAGTCGCCGTCGCGCGCCAGCACGCGGCGCAGGTCGCCGTCGGTGAAGATGCCCGCGACCTTGCCGTCGGCGTCGACCACGGCGGTCATGCCCAGGCGCTTCGCGGTGATCTGGAACAGCGCGTCCGACAGCGTCGCGTCGAGCCCGACGGACGGCACGTCGTCGCCCGAGCGCATCACGTCGCGCACGTAGGTGAGCAGGCGCCGGCCGAGCGCGCCGCCCGGGTGCGAGCGCGCGAAATCTTCCGAACCGAAGCCGCGCGCGTCGAGCACGGCGACGGCGAGCGCGTCGCCGAGCGCGAGCGCGGCGGTCGTGCTCGCGGTGGGCGCGAGGTTCAGCGGGCAGGCCTCTTTCGAGACCGCTGCGTTCAGGTTCACGTCGGCGAGCGTGCCGAGGCTGGATTCCGCCCGGCCCGTGATCGCGATCAGCTTCGCGCCGATCCGCTTGACGAGCGGCAGGATCGCGACCAGTTCCTCGGATTCGCCGGAATAGGAGATGCCGATGAAGACGTCGTCGGAGGTGACCATCCCGAGGTCGCCGTGGCTGGCCTCGGCAGGGTGGACGAAGAACGCCGGCGTGCCCGTGCTGGCGAGCGTTGCGGCGATCTTGCGGGCAATATGCCCCGATTTGCCGATCCCGGACACCACCACGCGGCCGCGACAGCCGAGCAGCAGCTCGACGGCCTGGACGAAGCCGCCGTCGAGCTGGTCGCGCAGTGCGCGCACGGCGTCCGCCTCGATGTCGAGCACGTCGCGGGCGAGCGCGAGCGCCCGGTCATCATTGATTTTCGCTATCATGCGCGGAGTATAGCAAAGGCGTTTGTTCGCCGCGCCGGGCCTTCTGACTCGTCCGAAGTTGCCTGTCCACCGCCACCCTGCCGCGCCCGCTTTCCCGTGGCCCCGACGAACGAGGACGCTTTGCCCGTGATTTCGCCGCTCGAAATGACCCTGCTGCTGCTGCTGGCCTCGGTGGTGGGCGTCGTCGTATTCCGTTCGTTGAACCTGCCGCCGATGCTCGGCTACCTGACCGTCGGCATCCTGGTCGGCCCGCATGCATTCGGCATCGCGGCGGATCTGGAGCGCGCGGAGCATCTTGCGGAATTCGGCGTGGTGTTCCTGATGTTTTCGATCGGCCTGGAGTTCTCGCTGGCGAAGCTGAGGGCGATGCAGCGGCTCGTGTTCGGGCTCGGGCTGCTGCAGGTCGTCGCGACCCTCGTGCTCGCGCTGGTGCTCGGCGCGCTGTTCGAGCACTGGGTGCACATCACGTGGCAGGGCAGCATCGCACTCGGCGGCGCGCTCGCGATGTCGTCGACGGCGATCGTGTCGAAGATGCTCGCCGAGCGGCTCGAGATCGAGACCGAGCACGGCCGCAACATCTTCGGCGTGCTCCTGTTCCAGGATCTCGCGGTCGTGCCGCTGCTGATCGTGATCGCCGCGTTCGGCGCCGAATCGTCGAAGGATCTCGCGATCACGCTCGGCTTCGCGGCGCTCAAGATCGTGATCGCGCTCGCGCTGCTGCTGATCGTCGGCCAGCGCTTCATGACGCGCTGGCTCAACGTCGTCGCGCGGCGCCGCTCGCAGGAGCTGTTCGTGCTGAACCTGCTGCTCGTCACGCTCGGCGCCGCCTTCATCACCGACCGCTTCGGCCTGTCGCTCGCGCTCGGCGCGTTCATCGCGGGGATGCTCATTTCCGAGACGCCGTTCCGCCATCAGGTGGAGGAGGACATCAAGCCGTTCCGCGACGTGCTGCTCGGCCTGTTCTTCGTGACGACCGGGATGCTGCTCGATCCGCGCGTGATCTGGGAGCATCCGCTGCTCGTGCTCGGCTTCTTCGTCGGACAGATCCTGTTCAAGGGGACGATGATCGCCGGGCTCGCCCGGCTGTTCGGCGCGACGCCGGGCGTCGCGATGCGCACCGGCATCGGGCTCGCGCAGGCCGGCGAATTCGGCTTCGTGCTGCTGAACCTGATCCTCGACCGCCATCTCGTCGATTCGACGCTGCTGCAGGCGATCCTCGCGTCGATGCTGCTGTCGATGCTGGCCGCGCCGTTCCTGATCCAGAACGCCGACCGGATCGTGATGCGGCTGTCGTCGACCGAGTGGATGCAGCAGTCGCTGCAGATGACGCGAATCGCGACGCAAAGCCTCAAGCAGCGCGGCCACGTGATCATCTGCGGCTACGGCCGCGCGGGCCAGAACCTGGCGCGCATGCTCGAACAGGAAGGCATCTCGTACGTCGCGCTCGACCTCGATCCCGATCGCGTGAGCGCGGCCGCGGCGGCCGGCGAATCGGTCGTGTTCGGCGACGCGGCGCGCCGCGAGTCGCTGCTCGCGGCCGGTATCCACCGCGCGGCGGCGGTGGCGATCACCTATGCGAACACGCCGTCCGCGCTGCGGGTGCTCCATCATGTGCACGAGCTCGAGCCGACGCTGCCCGCGATCGTGCGCACCGTCGACGATGCCGATCTCGAGAAGCTGCTGGCGGCCGGCGCGACCGAGGTGATTCCGGAAATCGTCGAGGGCAGCCTGATGCTCGCGTCGCACACGCTGGTGCTGGTGGGCGTGCCGATGCGCAAGGTCGTGCGGCGCGTCGAGGAGATGCGCGACGAGCGCTACAGCCTGCTGCGCGGCTATTTCCGCGGCGCGGACGATGCGGACGACGACGACCACGAGCAGGTGCGGCTACAATCGGTGCCGGTCGATGCGCGCGCGGACGCGGTCGGGCGCTCGCTGGAGGAGCTCGGGCTGTATGCGCTCGGGCTGGAGGTCACGGCGATCCGCCGGCACGGCATCCGCGGCGTCGAACCCGATCCGCAGACCAAGCTGCGAGCGAGCGATATCGTCGTGCTGCGCGGGCTGCCCGAGGCGCTTGCGCTCGCGGAGGAGCGGCTGTCGCGCCACCGGCGCGATCCGCCGGCCGCGGCGGCGTAAGCCGTGCCTGGTCCGACAACCTGACCCGTATTTTTTAGAAACGGTGCCCGATCTTCGCGCACCGTTTTTTTCGGAGAGTTTCATGCCGCACTCGTCGTCGGGCGCACCGCTCGATCCGGTCGCCTTCATCCACAGCCAGATCCGCACGGTGCCCGACTGGCCGCAGCCGGGCGTGATGTTCCGCGACATTACGACGCTGCTGCAGAGCCCGAAGGCGCTGCGCATCCTCGTCGACCTGTTCGTCGAGCGCTATGTCGATGCGAAGCTCGACTACGTCGCCGGCCTCGACGCGCGCGGCTTCATCATCGCGCCGATCGTCGCGTACGAGCTGAGCGTCGGCTTCGTGCCGATCCGCAAGGTCGGCAAGCTGCCGTACAAGACCCAGTCGGAGTCGTACGAACTCGAATACGGCCGCGCGACGGTCGAGATTCACGAGGACGCGTGCCGTCCCGGCGACCGCGTGATCATCATGGACGACCTGATCGCGACCGGCGGCACCATGATGGCAGGGCGCAACCTGCTGCAGCGGCTCGGTGCGGAGGTCGTCGAAGGCGCGGCGATCATCGACCTGCCCGATCTCGGCGGTTCGGCGCTGCTGCGCGACGCGGGGCTGCCCGTCTACACCGTTACCGAATTCGCGGGCCACTGAACGCCGGTCCGTCCTGGTTCCTGTTCCACAGCGAGGTCACGATGCCCAACTTCATGCTGTTTCTCGCCACGTCGATCGCGATCACATGCGCGCCGGGGCCCGACAACCTGCAGGTGCTCGCGCGCGGCATCTCGCAGGGCCGCGCGGCCGGTTTCGTCGCCGCGCTCGGCTTCACGGCCGGGATCCTGTTCCACACGACGCTCGCGGCGCTCGGCGTCGCGGCCGTGCTGCGTTCGTCGCCGGTCGCATTCGAGATCCTGAAGCTCGCGGGCGCCGCATACCTCGTGTGGATCGGCATCAAGGCGCTGCGCAGCCAGGGCCTCGCCAATGCGCATGCGCGTCCGCCGCAGCCGCTCGGCACGATCTTCCGGCAGAGCGTGATCGGCAACCTGATGAACCCGAAGGTCACGCTGTTCTTCGTCGTGTTCCTGCCGCAGTTCGTCGATCCGCACGGTGCGCAGGGCGTGACGCTGCAGATGTTCGAGCTCGGCGCGCTGTTCATGCTGCAGACGGCCGTGGTGTTCTCGCTGTTCGGCGTCGGCGCCGGCATGATCGGCGCCTGGCTGAAGCGCCGCCCGAAGGCCGGCGTATGGCTCGACCGGCTGGCCGGCGCGACGTTCATCGCGCTCGGCATCCGCGTCGCGCTGAAGGACTGACGGCGATGACGTTCCCCTGCATCGCGGCCGCGCGCCGCTTCGATCCGGCCGCGCACCTGCGTTTCGAGATCGCCGGCCAGGCGGTCGGCTGGGTGCGCCGCCAGGACGTCGCGAAGCTCGCGCGCTGGCCCGACGTGTTCGAGCTGAGCGGCGAGCGCGTCGTGCTGTCGGCGCGCTACGACTCGGTCGATGCGCGCAGCATGGCGCTCGCGAGCGCGATCGGCGCACTGGCGGCCGAGGGCGCGATTCCCGGCTGGCGCGACGAGATCTATGCGATCCGCAACCGCTTCGACGATCCGCCGCTCGCGTACATCGAGCGCGCCGCGTCGCGCTTTTTCGGCACGCAGACTTACGCGGTGCACCTGAACGGCATCGTAGAATATGCGGCTGCGCCGGGCGAGCCGTCCGCCGCGGCCGCGCCGCGGATGTGGCTCGGCCGCCGCAGCGACACCAAGGCAACCGACCCCGGCATGCTCGACAACGTCGTCGCGGGCGGGATCGGCTGGGGGCTGGGCGTTCACGAGACGCTTGCGAAGGAGTGCTGGGAAGAAGCCGGCATTCCGGCCGAGCTGGCGGCGCGCGCGATCGCGGGCCGCGCGGTGCAGGTACTGAGCTCGCTGCCGGAAGGCACGCAATCCGAGCTGATCTTCGTGTACGACCTGCCGCTGCCGCACGACTTCGCGCCGCGCAACCAGGACGGCGAAGTGGCCGAGCACCTGCTGGCCGGCGTGCCCGAGGTGATCGGCTGGCTGCGCGCGGGCCGTGCAACGATGGATGCGAGCCTCGCGACGCTCGATACGCTGCTGCGCCACCGATGGCTCGCGGCGGCCGACGCGGCGGGCATCGACGCCCTGTTCGCACCGGCCGCGTGACGCGCGCCGCAAGGCGCGCTCCGGCGGCGCGAACGGGCAATTTGACGAATACGGAAACGAAGGGAGTAGCGGTCATGCCGACCGATCACAGCTTTATCTTGAAACTGTCGTGCCCCGACCGGCACGGCATCGTCCATGCGGTCTCGGGCTTCCTGTTCGAGCGCAGCAACAACATCCTCGATTCGGCGCAGTTCGGCGACAGCCGCACCAGCGAATTCTTCATGCGCGTGCATTTCGAGCAGGACGGCGGCGGCGCGGATGCCGCGTCGGCGCTCGAGGTGCTGCGCCGGGAGTTCGCGCCGCTCGCCGAGCAGTTCTCGATGCGCTGGGAACTGCACGACGCAGCCGTGAAACCGCGTGTCGTCATCATGGTGTCGAAGATCGGCCACTGCCTGAACGACCTGCTGTTCCGCTATCGCACCGGCCAACTGCCGATCGAGATCCCGGCGATCGTGTCGAACCACAAGGAGTTCTACCAGCTCGCCGCGAGCTACAACATCCCGTTCCATCATTTCCCGCTGATCGGCGGTTCGTCCGATGCGGCGAAGGCCGCGCAGGAAGCGCGCGTGCTGGAAGTGATCGACGAGCACAAGGCCGATCTCGTCGTGCTCGCGCGCTACATGCAGATCCTGTCGCCGAACATGTGCCAGCAGCTCGCCGGGCGCGCGATCAACATCCACCATTCGTTCCTGCCGAGCTTCAAGGGCGCGAAGCCTTACTACCAGGCGTTCGACCGCGGCGTGAAGCTGATCGGCGCGACCGCGCACTACGTGACGACCGATCTCGACGAAGGTCCGATCATCGAGCAGGAAGTGGAGCGCGTGGACCACAGCATGACGCCCGATCAGCTCACGGCCATCGGCCGCGATGTCGAATGCGTGACGCTGGCGCGCGCGGTGAAGTGGCACGTCGAGCACCGGATCGTGCTGAACGGGACGAAGACGGTCGTGTTCCGCTGATTTGCCGACCGCCGGCCGGCCCCCGGTGGGCCGGCCCCGAAAGAAAACGCCGCGCCCTTTACGGGGCGCGGCGTTTTTTCATGCGGGGCGCGGGCGTCAGATCAGCCGCAGCATGTACAACTCGCGTTTGAGGTACGCATAGAAGATCGGCGCGGCGATCACGCCGGGCAGGCCGAAGGCGGCTTCCATGACGAGCATCGCGAGCAGCAGTTCCCAGGCGCGCGATTCGATCTGGCCGCCGATGATCTTCGCGTTCAGGAAGTACTCGAGCTTGTGGATGATCACGAGGAACGCGAGCGACGCGATTGCGGTGCCCATGCTGACCGACATCGACACGGCGACGATCAGCGTGTTCGAGATCAGGTTGCCGATCACGGGCAGCAGGCCGACGATGAACGTGACGAGCACCAGCGTCTTCGACAGCGGCAGCCGCTCGTGGAAGATCGGCAGCGCGACGAGCAGGTAGATGCCGGTGAACACCGCGTTGATCGCGGAGATCTTGATCTGCGCGAACACGATCCGGCGGAACGCGTCGGCGAAGCGCGACACGCGCGTGACGAGCGCGGTCGACAGCGGCCGGCGCACCTTGCCGTGCTCGACGCCGATCGCGATCATCGCGCCGATGATCATCCCGAACAGCACGTGGCCGAAGCCGCGCGCGACGCTCTTGCCGCTCTGCTGGAGCTGATCCATGTGCGTATGCATCAGCACGGTGGCCTTCGCCTTCATCTGCTCGACGTCGACCGGCAGCAGGTTGGCGATCCAGGCCGGCGTGCGCGCGCGGGTCTGCTCGACGATCTGCATCAGCTGGCCGAGCAGGCTCTGCAGGTTCGGCACCGTGTGTTCGAAGTGCTCGATGATGCCGATCGTCAGGCCCGTCAGCCCGCCGACGATCGCGATGGCCAGCAGCACGACGGCGACCCAGCGCGCGCGCATGCTCGTCGTATGGCGTTCGATCGCGGGCGCGATCGTGTGGATCAACTGGTAGACCAGCAGCCCCGCGAGCAGCCCGCCGAGCAGCCTGAGCTCGAGGACGAGCACCATCGTGACGAGCGCGAACAGATAGCTGCCGATCTCGATCGCCGACAGCCTCGGCATGCTGAAGTCGCTCGTCAGCCGGACGCTGCGCAAGTGCGGCTCGCGGTTCTGCGCATCGCGCGACTCTTGTTGCTTCTCCATCGTGTTTTCCTCGTCGGCCGGAGCGGGCGCTGCGGCGGCGGCTCCGGCCCGTGCATGGCGGGCATTCTGGCGTTCGCCCGTCGCTGCACCGGATGGGCGCGGATGGCGAACCTTACGACCGTAAAGTATAGCTGCCATTATGGTCCGCAACGGGGACGTTTGGCGGATGGCGTCGGTCAAGAGGGGAAAAGGGCGGCCGGCGGCGCGCCGCGGCAGGACGCGCGCGGCCGGACGGCCGCGCGCGGGAGGGGCAACTGCGGCCGTCAGCCGGCCGCGACCTTGCGGGCCGCGCGCTTGAGCAGCGGCGCGAGATACTTGCCGGTAAAACTTGCCTTCGTCTTCGCGACCTGTTCGGGCGTGCCCTGCGCGATGATCTGGCCGCCGCCGGCGCCGCCTTCGGGGCCGAGATCGATCACCCAGTCGGCCGTCTTGATCACGTCGAGGTTGTGCTCGATGATCACGACCGTGTTGCCCTGGTCGCGCAGCCGGTGGATCACCTCGAGCAGCAGCGCGATGTCGTGGAAGTGCAGGCCGGTGGTCGGCTCGTCCAGGATGTACAGCGTGCGGCCGGTGTCGCGCTTGGACAGCTCGAGCGACAGCTTCACGCGCTGCGCCTCGCCGCCCGACAGCGTCGTGGCCGACTGGCCGAGGCGGATGTAGCCGAGGCCGACGTCGAGCAGCGTCTTCAGCTTGCGCGCGATGACCGGCACCGCGCTGAAGAACTC
The DNA here is from genome assembly GCF_000731655.1 of Burkholderia sp. MSh2. Taxonomy (NCBI): domain Bacteria; kingdom Pseudomonadati; phylum Pseudomonadota; class Betaproteobacteria; order Burkholderiales; family Burkholderiaceae; genus Burkholderia; species Burkholderia sp. MSh2. Next base: position 29,712 of record NZ_JPGM01000082.1, read on the forward strand.
GTACGCATGCTCGACCGTCATGTCGAGCACTTCGCTGATGTTCTTGCCCTTGTATTGCACTTCGAGCGTTTCGCGGTTGTAGCGCTTGCCGTGGCACACGTCGCACGGCACGTAGACGTCCGGCAGGAAGTGCATCTCGACCTTCAGCACGCCGTCGCCCTGGCACGATTCGCAGCGGCCGCCCTTCACGTTGAACGAGAAGCGGCCCGGATCGTAGCCGCGCTCCTTCGAGGTCGGCACGCCCGAGAACAGCTCGCGGATCGGCGTGAACAGGCCGGTGTAGGTGGCCGGGTTCGAGCGCGGCGTGCGGCCGATCGGCGACTGGTCGACGTTGATCACCTTGTCGAAGTGTTCGAGCCCCTCGATCGCCTCGTGCGGCGCCGGCTCGGCCGACGACCCGTACAGGTGGCGCGCGACCGCGTGATACAGCGTGTCGTTGATCAGCGTCGACTTGCCGGAGCCCGACACGCCGGTGATGCAGGTCAGCAGGCCGACCGGCAGCTCGAGATCGACGTGCTTCAGGTTGTTGCCGTACGCGTCGACGATGCGCAGCATCCGCTCGGGATCGGGCGCGATCCGCTCGTCCGGGTATTCGATCGTGCGCTTGCCGACCAGGTACTGGCCGGTGAGCGACTGCGGGTTCGACTGCACCTGCTTCGGCGTGCCTTCGGCGACCACCACGCCGCCGTGCTCGCCGGCGCCGGGGCCCATGTCGACGACGTAGTCGGCCGTGCGGATCATGTCCTCGTCGTGCTCGACGACGATCACCGAGTTGCCGAGGTCGCGCAGGTGCTTCAGCGTCGAGATCAGGCGGTCGTTGTCGCGCTGGTGCAGGCCGATCGACGGCTCGTCGAGCACGTACATCACGCCCGTCAGGCCCGAGCCGATCTGCGACGCGAGGCGGATGCGCTGCGCCTCGCCGCCCGACAGCGTCTCGGCGCTGCGCTCGAGCGACAGGTAGTCGAGGCCGACGTTGTTCAGGAAGGTCAGGCGCGCGACGATTTCCTTGATCACCTTGTCGGCGATCTCGCGCTTCGCGCCTTCGAGCGTCAGGCCGTCGAAGTAGCCGAGCGCGTCGCGCAGCGGCCAGCCGCTGATTTCATAGATGCCGCGCGCGTAGTCGCCGGTGCCGATCCGCACGTGGCGCGCCTCGCGGCGCAGGCGCGTGCCGTCGCACGACGGGCACGGCTGGTTGTTCTGGTACTTCGACAGCTCTTCGCGCACCGCGACCGAATCGGTCTCGCGGTAGCGGCGCTCGAGGTTCGGGATGATCCCTTCGAACACGTGCTCGCGGATCGTCGTGCGGCCGCGCTCGTTGATGTACGAAAACGGGATCGTCTGCTTGCCCGAGCCGAACAGCAGCACCTTGCGGATTTTCTCCGGCAGATCCTCGAACGCGGCGTCGATGTCGAATTCGTAGAACGCCGCGAGGCTCTGCAGCATCTGGAAGTAGAACTGGTTGCGGCGGTCCCAGCCCTTCACCGCACCGGCGGCGAGCGACAGCGACGGGTGCGCGACGACCCGCTTCGGGTCGAAGAACGTGATCTGGCCGAGGCCGTCGCATTCCGGGCATGCGCCCATCGGGTTGTTGAACGAGAACAGGCGCGGCTCGAGCTCCTGCAGCGAGTACGAGCAGATCGGGCACGCGAACTTCGAGCTGAACAGGTGCTCGCGGTCGGTATCCATCTCGAGCGCGATCGCGCGGCCGTCGGCGAGGCGCAGCGCCGTCTCGAACGATTCGGCGAGGCGCTGCTTCATGTCCGGGCGCACCTTCAGGCGATCGACGACGACGTCGATCGTGTGCTTGTCGGTCTTCTTGAGCTTCGGCAGCGACTCGACCTCGTAGATCTTCGCGACGCCCTCGTTCGCGGCGCCGCCGCCCGAGCGCACGCGAAAGCGCACGAAACCCTGCGCCTGCATGTCCTCGAACAGCTCGGCGTGCTCGCCCTTGCGGTCGGCGACGACGGGCGCGAGGATCATCAGCTTGGTTTCCTCCGGCAGCGCGAGCGCCGCGTCGACCATCTGCGACACGCTCTGCGCCTCGAGCGGGATGTTGTGGTCGGGGCAGTAGGGCGTGCCGACACGTGCGTACAAAAGTCGCAGGTAGTCGTGGATTTCCGTGACCGTGCCGACGGTCGAACGCGGGTTGTGGGACGTCGCCTTCTGCTCGATCGAGATCGCGGGCGACAGGCCCTCGATCAGATCGACGTCGGGTTTCTCCATCAGCTGCAGGAACTGGCGGGCGTATGCGGACAGGCTTTCGACGTAGCGGCGCTGGCCTTCCGCATAAAGGGTGTCGAACGCGAGCGACGACTTGCCCGACCCGGACAACCCGGTAATCACGACCAGCTTGTGGCGCGGCAGGTCGAGATTGACGTTTTTCAGGTTGTGGGTACGTGCCCCACGGATACGGATCTGTTCCATGAACCTGGCGAAAATGGAGGGGACCAAACCTGCTACTATAACGGCTTTTCGAGGCCGTCGTTTGGGGCCCCCAGCCTTTGCAGCAGGTGGCAGCAAGCCGGCGCCTGCGCCGGGGAAAGCGGCCGCGCCGCACGGTTCCGGGCGGCCCGCAGGCTGCCTGATCCTGCCCCCGCGTGTCGCCCGCCGTGCCTCCCGGGCCGCTGGTCCTGATCTTCCGCCGCCCGGTATCGGGCGGACATTCCGATCATTCGAAATTCATTCCCGATGTCCAATCCGTCTGCCACGTCTTCCCGCATGACTGCGCCCGAATTGCGCGCGACCGCGTCGCTCGCGGCGATCTTCGCGCTGCGCATGCTCGGCCTGTTCATGATCATGCCGGTGTTCTCGGTCTACGCGAAAACCATCCCGGGCGGCGACAACGTGCTGCTCGTCGGCATCGCGCTCGGGGCCTACGGCGTCACGCAGTCGCTGTTCTACATCTTCTACGGCTGGGCGTCCGACAAGTTCGGCCGCAAGCCGGTGATCGCCACCGGCCTCGTGATCTTCGCGATCGGCAGCTTCGTCGCCGCGTCCGCGCACGACATCACGTGGATCATCGTCGGCCGCGTGATCCAGGGGATGGGCGCCGTGTCGTCCGCGGTGCTCGCGTTCATTGCCGACCTGACCTCCGAGCAGAACCGCACGAAGGCGATGGCGATGGTCGGCGGGTCGATCGGCGTGTCGTTCGCGGTCGCGATCGTCGGCGCGCCGATCGTGTTCCACTGGGTGGGGATGAACGGGCTGTTCGCGATCGTCGGCGTGCTGTCGATCCTCGCGATCGGCGTCGTGCTGTGGATCGTGCCCGACGCGGCGAAGCCCGTGCACGTGCCCGCGCCGTTCGCCGAGGTGCTGCACAACGTGGAGCTGCTGCGCCTGAACTTCGGCGTGCTGGTGCTGCACGCGACGCAGACGGCGCTGTTCCTCGTCGTGCCGCGCCTGCTCGTCGACGGCGGGCTGCCGGTCGCCGCGCATTGGAAGGTTTACCTGCCGGTGATGGGGCTCGCGTTCGTGATGATGGTCCCGGCGATCATCGTGGCGGAAAAACGGGGCAAGATGAAGCCGGTGCTGCTCGGCGGCATTCTGGCTATCCTGATCGGCCAATTGTTGCTCGGCAGCGCACCGCATACCATCCTGATTGTGGCGGCGATTCTCTTCGTGTACTTCCTCGGGTTCAACATCCTGGAAGCGTCGCAGCCGTCGCTCGTGTCGAAGCTTGCGCCCGGTTCGCGCAAGGGCGCGGCCACGGGCGTCTACAACACCACGCAGTCGATCGGGCTCGCACTCGGCGGCATCGTGGGCGGCTGGCTGCTGAAGCACGGCGGCGCGGACACGGTCTTCTACACGTGCTCGGGGCTCGTGGCCGCGTGGCTTATAATCGCGGCCAGCATGAAAGCGCCGCCGCGCAAGGCCTGAACTCACTTCGGGCAGGCACCGGCGGCGTTCGCCGGCTTGCCCGGCGGGCCGCTCCGACAGCATGCGCGGGCGGCCCGGCATCGAATTTACTGGAGAAACACATGGCATCCGTCAACAAGGTCATCCTCGTCGGCAATCTCGGCGCCGATCCTGAAGTCCGTTACCTGCCGAGCGGCGACGCGGTTGCGAACATCCGTCTCGCGACGACCGATCGTTACAAGGACAAGGCAAGCGGCGATTTCAAGGAAATGACCGAGTGGCATCGCGTCGCGTTCTTCGGCCGTCTCGCGGAAATCGTCAGCGAGTACCTGAAGAAGGGTTCGTCGGTCTATATCGAAGGCCGTATCCGCACGCGCAAGTGGCAAGGCCAGGACGGCCAGGATCGTTACTCGACCGAAATCGTCGCCGACCAGATGCAGATGCTCGGCGGCCGCGGCGGTTCGGGCGGCGGCGGTGGCGGCGGTGACGAAGGCGGTTATGGCGGCGGCTACGGTGGCGGCGGCGGCGGTGGCCGCGGCGAACAGATGGAGCGTGGCGGCGGCGGCGGTCGTGCCGGCGGCGCGGCGCGCGGCGGTGCGGGCGGCGGCGGGCAAAGCCGTCCGAGCGCACCGGCCGGTGGCGGTTTCGACGAGATGGACGACGATATTCCGTTCTGATTTCCCGTATCCGGGAAATGCAAAGATCAACCCCGCCTTCGTGCGGGGTTTTTCTTTTTGTGCTCCGAATTTCGCTCGCCTCCCTGCTTCGCATGACCGACACCGGCGGTCGGCGGGCACTTGAATCCGGCCGTCGTCCCGATCTTGAGCCGGGCATCTCGAAAGGCGCGGTTCGGCAATGTTGCAACGGACGGGATGTACCCGTGCCCGTGAGAAATTCCATATTTATCGAGAGAGCGCTTCCGGTTAGAGTGCGTTGGCCGCGTGGCATTCATCGCAAACTTAATCAACAGAAGCCCACACGTGGCGCATGGCCCGCCGCGATCCGGATCGTGTAACGTGCGCGTAGCGACCGATCGCCAGGTCATTTCTTTATCGACGTCCTTGCCCCCGCCCTCCAGACGAATCGTGGCCGACACCCTTCCCGACCTCATCGCCCCCCATCTCGACGTGCTGTTCTGCGGGATCAACCCCGGCATGACCGCCGCCGCGACCGGGCATCATTTCGCGGGGAGAAGCAACCGCTTCTGGCGCGTGCTCCATCTCGCGGGGTTCACGCCGACGGAAATCGCGCCGCAGGACGATCGCGCAATACTCCGCTATGGCTGCGGCGTCACGGCGGTGGTGCAACGGCCGACGGCGAGCGCCGATCAGCTTTCGCGTGCGGAATTCGTCGCGGCGGCAGCCGAGTTCGAGCAGAAGGTAGCGCGTTATGGGCCGCGTTTCGTCGCATTTCTCGGCAAGGCGGCGTACTCGGCGCTCGCGGGGCAACGCGAAGTCGCGTGGGGCCTGCAGCCGGACCGCATGCAGCGCGCGAGCGTGTGGGTGCTGCCCAATCCCAGCGGCAGGAATCTTGCGTTCGGCCTCGACGATCTCGTCGACGCATACCGCCAGCTGTGTCTGCACGCGAAGGCCGCGGCCGCTCGCCAGCCGGAGGGGCAGGATGCGGCGCGGTAAGACCGCATCGGCGTGGCCGGGTGCCGTGCTGCCGCGTGCGTTCTTCGACCGCGTGGCCACCGATGTCGCGCCGCAACTGCTCAACAAGATTCTCGCGACGGCGGACGGCCGCGCCGGCCGCATCGTGGAAGTGGAGGCCTACGCGGGCGCGATCGACCCGGCCGCGCACACCTATCGCGGCAAGACGCCGCGCAACGCGACGATGTTCGGGCCGCCCGGCCACCTGTACGTCTATTTCACGTACGGCATGCACTGGTGCTGCAACTGCGTGTGCGGTCCGGACGGCGCGGGCACGGGTGTGTTGATCCGTGCGCTGGAGCCGCTGTACGGGCTCGAGCGAATGCGCGCGGCACGGCCGCCGCTGACGCGCGACCGCGATCTTTGCCGCGGGCCGGCGCGGCTCACGCAGGCAATGGGCATCACCGGCGTACAGGACGGCGTCGATCTCGTCGGCGCGCACGAGGGGTTCGCAGTCGTGGACGACGGCGTCGCGCCGCCCGAGGGGCTGGCGGGCGGCCCGCGCATCGGCATTCGCGCCGGCAGGGATCTGCCGTGGCGATGGAGCGTGCCCGGCAATCGGCATGTGTCGGGCGCCCGGTCGCGCACCTGACACGTGCCGCGCGCAATCGTGCACAATTCGATCTGCGTCACGTAGCCGCCACGATTGGCCGGCTAAGCTGATCCTTTCGACGTTTCGATCGAGGAGACACCATGCGGCGGGTCGTATTCAACCAGAAGGGCGGCGTGGGCAAATCGACGATCGTCTGCAACCTGGCGGCGATCAGTGCGAGCGAAGGGCTGCGCACGCTCGTCATCGACCTCGATGCGCAGGCGAACTCCACGCGCTACCTGCTCGGCGATGCGGCATCCGACGCGCAGCCGGGCGTCGCCGGTTTCTTCGAAACCGCGCTGACCTTCAATTTCCGCCCGGTCGACGTCGCATCGTTCATCCATCCGACCCCGTTCGACGGGCTCGACGTGATGCCCGCGCATCCGGACCTCGACACGCTGCACGGCAAGCTCGAGTCGCGCTACAAGATCTACAAGCTGCGCGACGCGCTGAACGAACTCGATACCTACGACGCGGTGTACATCGATACGCCGCCTGCGCTGAATTTCTATACACGCTCGGCGCTGATCGCGGTCGAGCGCTGCCTGATTCCGTTCGACTGCGACGATTTCTCGCGCCGGGCGCTATACACGCTGCTCGAAAACGTGAAGGAAATCCAGCAGGATCACAACGCGGCGCTTGAGGTGGAAGGGATCGTCATCAACCAGTTCCAGCCGCGCGCGAGCCTGCCGCAGCGGCTGGTCGACGAACTCGTCGACGAAGGGCTGCCGGTGCTTGCGTCGAAGTTGTCGGCGTCGGTGAAGATCCGCGAGTCGCATCAGCAATCGACGCCGGTGATCCACCTCGACCCCGGGCACAAGCTCGCGCAGGAATTCCGCGCGCTGCATCGCGAACTGGCCGACTGATCGCGCGCACGCGGGAACGGGCCACGGCTGCTTCGTGCAGCCGCGCCGGGTTTTTCATTGCGACCCGCAATTCATCCGATCATTGAATCCGTCATTAATAATCCAGGAAACGGTTTCAGAATAAATCTGGAAAACGATTACATAAGTAACCGCTTCATTTTCAATGCGCGCTTGTTTTCTAATAACCGGAATAATGCGACGGCAAATGTTGCGTAACGTCATGGTGCGCTATCCTGTAAAAAGGTAAAAATCATTCCGAAGCGGAATGCTGCGGCCTTCCCTCTGCGATGTCGGCGCGTAGCAGGTTCCAGCGGCCGCCTGGAAGGGTAATAAGGGTTTACACCTAGTATTAATGCCATTTAATTGACAATTAATCGCTCTAGAATGGCTTCCTTCATCTTCTCGCGCTCAAATGAGTGGCGGGTTGTCAAGAAGGAGGCGGGTTGTCGATCCGGCTTCCATTTTTCTTTACGTCATCTCTCGCATTGCTAACAGGAGCGTGCCCGATGTCCGTATTTGCCCCCGAAAAAATCAACGCCGAATATCAATCCGGTATCGCCGCGTGGTTTGCCATCGCCCGTCCGGCGATCCAGGGTTTCGAGGCTGTCGTCGAACTCAATCTGCAAGCGGCCCGGACGGCGCTCTCGGAATACGAGGACAAGCTGAAGAACGCGTTCAACAGCAGCAACCCGGCCGCTGGCTTCGCGCAGCAGGTGGCCGCGCCGCAGGAAGCCGCCGGCAAGGTCGTGTCGTATGGCCGCCACCTGTTCGACATCGCGGTGTCGACGCAATCGGAATGGGCGAAGGTCGCGCAGGCGCAATACGAACAGAACGACAAGCGCCTGAAGGACGTGCTCGGTGAGCTGTCGAAGCATGCGCCGGCGGGTTCGGCGCCGGTGGTGGCCGCGCTGAACTCGGCGCTGTCCGCGGCGACAGCCGCGGCCGACTCCGTGCGCGCAGCGACGGGGCAGGCGATCGAAGCCGCGCAGAGCGGCTTCGACGCGGTCAGCGAAACGGCCGCGCGCGGCAGCAAGCAGACGGCTGCGGCTGCCCGCAAGGACGCAGCCGCCGCGCGCGAATCGGCTGCGTGACGACGTGAGCGCGTGTCGCGCGCAGGCGCGACACGATCGACCGGCGCCGGAGGGCGCCGGGTAGCCACGGCGGCCGGCGAACGTCCGGCTTGCCGCGATGCGCAGCTGTACGGCCCGGCCGTGATCGTGCGCGGCCAGCGCGCACCGGCGGCGCCCGGGTGCTGTCGCGCCGGACGGCGCGAGAGGCGTCGTCGCCGGTGGCGGCCGGCGCGGGCCGGCAACAGAACGACGAACCGATTTCGATGCAGGAACTGGACATGACGGACGTAGTGATCGTATCGGCCGCGCGGACCGCGGTCGGCAAATTCGGCGGCTCGCTTGCGAAGATTGCGGCGCCGGAGCTGGGCGCGACGGTGATTCGCGCGGTGCTGGAG